>NZ_CP172558.1:640831-961247 GCF_046530675.1 Chitinibacter sp. S2-10
ACGCTCAATAACTGGGCGACCAGCATAGTATTTCAGTTCAATCGTCAGAACTGGCTTAACTTCACCACTAACCAAGAACGATTCAACATAACCTTCTTCGTGCAACACTTTTGCGATTGCAACCTTCAATTTTGAAGATGGCATCACTACCGAAGCTTTATCAGCACGCTGCGCATTACGAATACGAGTCAGCATATCGGCGATAGGATCATGCATTGCCATGTTATTTCTCTCCTATTACCAGCTTGCTTTAACAAGACCCGGGATTTCGCCTTTGAAAGCGAGATCGCGCAACTTGCTACGGCCAAGACCAAACTTACGGTAAACACCACGTGAACGACCAGTTAATTTGCAACGATTATGCAAACGAACAGGAGATGAATTACGTGGCAATTGCTGGAGTTTCAAACGAGCTTGGAATTGATCTTCCTCACTCGCATTTTGGTCATTAATAATAACCAACAGCTTTTCGCGTTTTGCAGCATATTTAGCAACTGCAGCAACACGTTTAGCTTCACGATTAATCAGTGCAAGTTTTGCCATGATCGCCTCAATTCTTGAACGGGAACTTAAAGGCAGCGAGCAAAGCGCGCGCTTCCTCATCAGTCTTAGCCGTAGTCGTAATGGTAATATTCATGCCACGCAGCGCATCAATCTTATCGTACTCAATTTCCGGGAAGATAATCTGCTCTTTAACACCCATGTTGAAGTTGCCACGGCCATCAAAAGATTTACCACCAACACCACGGAAGTCACGCACACGCGGAAGTGCAATCGTCACCAAACGATCCAAGAATTCGTACATGCGCTCACGACGCAAAGTCACCTTGCAACCAACAGGATAACCATCACGAATTTTGAAGCCTGCGATAGACTTTTTAGATTTCGTTACCACTGGCTTCTGACCTGCAATTTTTTGCATATCACCAACAGCAAATTCCATCACTTTTTTATCTGCAACCGCTTCGCCAACACCCATATTGATCGTAATTTTCTCAATACGTGGCACTTGCATCGCAGATTTGTAGCCAAATTGTTTTACCAATTCAGGAACGATCTTGCTTTCATATACTTCTTGAAAACGAGCCATTGTATTTCCCCTTAGCCGCCAACTACTTCGCCGCTAGACTTGAAAACACGAACTTTTTTGCCGTCTTCAAGAGTCTTGAAGCCAACACGATCCGCCTTACCAGTCGAAGCATTGAAAATAGCAACATTAGATACGTGAACTGGCATAGTCAGTTCAACGATACCACCTTGCACACCACGCATTGGATTAGGCTTCTGATGTTTCTTAACAACATTAACGCCTTCAACAACAACACGATCAGATGCAGGCAGTGCACGAACAACAGTTCCGCGCTTACCCTTATCTTTGCCAGTGAGAACTACAACCTCATCGCCTTTGCGAATCTTATTCATACTGGATTCCTCTTATAAAACTTCTGGCGCAAGTGACACAATCTTCATAAAGCGCTCAGTACGCAATTCACGCGTCACTGGTCCGAAGATGCGAGTGCCAATTGGCTCAAGTTTTGCATTAAGAAGAACAGCAGCATTACCGTCGAATTTAATCAACGCACCGTCTGCACGGCGAACACCTTTAGCTGTACGAACAACTACGGCATTGTATACGTCACCCTTCTTCACGCGACCGCGTGGAGCCGCATCCTTGATGCTCACCTTAATGATGTCACCAACCGATGCATAACGACGCTTAGAGCCACCCAACACTTTGATACACATAACTGAACGTGCACCAGTGTTATCAGCAACCTCTAGCTTTGATTGCATTTGAATCATTTAGAACAAACCTCCAACTTAATCCACCTAAATTAGCCTGGTTCAACCAGGTGCCCGGATGAACCGAGCCAAGAGTGGCCAGTTTTGGATCCCGATGGGAAAACAGCGCACCACACCACAAGGGCATGACACGCAAGGAAAACGGGCATTCTACACAAGATAGAATGCCCGCGCAAGCACATTACGTTATTTAATAATTAAATAACTCGAGCTTTTTCTACCAACCCCGTCACCGCCCAAGATTTGGTCTTAGACAACGGACGACACTCTTCAATCGTTACAACATCACCTTCGGTGTATTGATTAGATTCATCATGAGCATGGTATTTTTTAGATTGACGTACCATTTTGCCGTAAAGCGGATGTTTAACCAAACGCTCAACCAAAACAGTAACGGTCTTATCCATCTTATTGCTAACCACCCGACCAGTCAGCGTACGCTTGAGTTTAGCTTCGCTCATATTAGGCAGCCTTCTGAGTGAGAACGGTAAGAACACGCGCAATATCTTTACGCACACGCTTGAGTTCGCTGGTATTTGCCAATTGGCCGGTCGCATGCTGCATGCGAAGGCTAAACTTGGCTTTCAGCAGCGCCGTCAATTCGCTTTTCAGCTCTTCAACGGATTTCTGTTGCAGTTCAGTCGCTTTCATCATTGCCCCACTTGGCGAGAAACCATGGTTACAGCAAAAGGCAGCTTAGCAGAAGCCAAACGGAAGGCCTCACGAGCAATCTCTGCTGATACACCATTCAATTCATACAAAACTTTACCAGGCTGAATTTCAGCTACGTAGTAGTCAGGAGAACCCTTACCCCCACCCATACGAACCTCGGCCGGCTTAGTCGAAATTGGCTTATCAGGAAATACACGAATCCAAACACGACCGCCACGCTTGATGTAGCGAGTAATTGCACGACGAGCAGATTCGATCTGGCGAGCAGTCAAACGACCACGGCTAGTTGCCTTCAGACCGAATTCGCCGAATGCAACGGTGTTACCGCGAGTAGCGATACCGGTATTGCGGCCCTTTTGGACCTTACGGAATTTAAGTCTAGTTGGCTGCAGCATTGCGTGGCCCCTTACGTGGTTTCTTCTGAGTTTCTACAGGCTCAGCAGCAGATTTTTCACCTGGCTTCACATCGCCTTTATAAACCCAAACTTTTACACCGATGATACCGTAGGTAGTCTTGGCTTCTGAAGTCGCGTAATCGATATCAGCACGCAGGGTATGCAACGGCACACGGCCTTCACGATACCATTCAGTACGCGCAATTTCGATACCATTCAAACGACCTGAAGACATGATCTTGATACCTTGAGCACCAAGACGCATAGCATTTTGCATAGCACGCTTCATGGCACGACGGAACATCACACGCTTCTCAAGCTGAGAAGTAATGCTATCAGCGATAATCTGAGCATCAATTTCTGGCTTGCGAACTTCTTCGATATTTACATGAACAGGTACGTTCAAGATTTTTTGCAGTTGAGCTTTCAACTGCTCAATATCTTCGCCTTTTTTACCAATCACAACGCCTGGACGGGCTGAGTAGATAGTAACTTTAGCGTTTTTAGCTGGGCGCTCAATAACAACGCGGCTAACAGCAGCACCTGCAAGTTTTTTCTTCAAAAACTCACGAACCTCAATGTCTTCATTCAACATCTTGGCAAAGTTGGTGCTATTAGCGTACCAGCGTGACGACCAATTCTTAGTTACAGGTAAACGAAAACCTGTTGGATGAATTTTCTGACCCATGAGTCGCTCCTTAATCGCCAACAGTGAGAGTAATGTGGCAAGTTTGCTTCTCGATACGATTACCACGGCCTTTAGCGCGCGCAGAAAAACGTTTCAGAGAAGGGCCTTTGTCCACATAAATCGTTTTCACTTTGAGAGTGTCGATATCGGCACCTTCATTGTGCTCGGCATTGGCAATAGCCGACTCAAGAACCTTCTTAATCAAAACAGCACCCTTTTTAGGGCAGAAGGCCAGAATATTCAGCGCCTGCTCTACGGGCTTGCCACGAACGAGGTCTGCGACAAGACGCGCTTTTTGAGCTGAGAGGCGAGTGTTGCTTAGTACAGCAGATACTTGCATTTCTTCACCTTATCGCTTGGATTTTTTGTCCGCGGCATGACCTTTAAAAGTACGGGTCAGAGCAAACTCACCCAACTTATGGCCAACCATGTTTTCATTCACGTACACAGGAATGTGCTGTTTGCCGTTATGCACAGCAATAGTCAAGCCAACAAAATCTGGCAAGATAGTAGAACGACGCGACCAAGTTTTCACTGGACGCTTATCGTTGTTAGCACGTGTTGTTTCAACTTTCTTCAGCAAGTGCAGGTCAACGAAAGGACCTTTTTTCACGGAACGTGCCATGTTGCATTACCCCTTGTTCGCGAAGCGACGACGTACAATCATATTGTTCGTGCGCTTGTTACGGCGAGTGCGATAGCCCTTAGTAGGTTGACCCCACGGACTAACTGGCACGCGACCTTCGCCTGTACGACCTTCACCACCACCATGTGGGTGATCAACAGGGTTCATTGCAGTACCACGAACCGTTGGACGAATACCCAACCAACGCTTAGCACCGGCCTTACCGTACGAACGCAAGCTATGCTCGCCGTTACCAACTTCACCGATCGTTGCACGGCAATCTACGTGCACCTTCCGGATCTCGCCTGAACGCAAACGCAACTGAGCGTAAGCACCTTCACGAGCCAGCAACTGAACACTTGTACCCGCCGAACGAGCGATTTGAGCACCCTTACCTGGCTGCAACTCGATACAGTGGATTGTTGAACCCACTGGAATATTGCGGATAGGCAAAGTGTTACCCACTTTGATTGGCGCATCTGAACCAGACACAACAGTCATACCAGCCGTCAGACCTTTTGGCGCAATAATATAGCTGCGCTCACCGTCAGCGTAACAAAGCAGAGCAATGTTTGCAGTACGGTTTGGGTCATACTCAAGGCGCTCAACTTTAGCCACGATACCGTCTTTGTTACGACGGAAGTCGATCAGACGGTAATGCTGCTTGTGACCACCACCGATATGACGAGTAGTGATATGACCATTATTGTTACGGCCGCCAGTCTTAGACTTTTTCACCAACAAAGGCGCGTAAGGCGCACCTTTATGGAGGTCAGGGCTAACAACTTTAACAACCGCGCGGCGACCTGGTGATGTCGGTTTTACTTTAACCAAAGCCATTTCTCAGTCTCCTTATTGCGCAGAAGCCAAGTCAATTTCCTGACCGGCAACCAAGCTAACGTAGGCTTTCTTCCAGTCTTTACGACGACCAGCGGTGCGGCCGAAACGTTTAGACTTACCCTTCACGTTAATTGTTGTTACAGCATCTACTTTTACTTTGAACAAAAGTTCAACCGCAGCCTTGATTTCAGCTTTAGTAGCATCAGTAGATACGCGAAATACAACCTGCTCCGATTTTTCAGCCAGCATTGTGCTTTTTTCAGACACAACAGGCGCCAAAATCACTTGCAGCAGGCGATTTTCTGCGAATTTGATCATGCGAACATCTCCTCAAATGCCTGAAGAGCCTCACGAGTCAAGACCACTTTCTTGAAACGCACCAAGCTAACTGGATCGGCTTGCGCTGGCTCAAGCACGAGAACGTGCGGCAAATTGCGCGAAGCAAGATACAGATTCTCATCCAACTCTTTCGTCACAATCAGCACGTTATCCAACTGCATTTCAGCCAATTTCTGGGCAAATGCTTTGGTTTTTGGCGCCTCAAGAACAAAAGAATCAACCACCAACAAACGATCTTCGCGCACCAATTGCGACAGAATAGTCGCAATACCAGCACGGTACATTTTGCGGTTAACTTTCTGAGAGAAGTTTTCGTCAGGGCTATTTGGGAATGTTTTACCACCACCACGCCACAAAGGCGAAGAAGACATACCAGCGCGCGCACGGCCAGTCCCTTTTTGACGCCAAGGTTTTTTCGTGGTGTGTTTTACATCAGTACGGTCTTTTTGAGCGCGATTACCACTACGCGCATTAGCGAAGTAAGCAGTAACGACTTGGTGCACGAGTGCTTCGTTAAATTCACGACCAAACAAAGAATCCGAACCAGCTACAGCTGCTTGAGCTTCGCCTTTGAGATTAACAGACTTAAGTTCCATTACGCACCCACCTTCACGCCCGGACGAACGATAACTTGATTGCCCTTAGAACCTGGCACGCCACCTTTAACCAACAGCAATTGACGCTCAGCATCAACGCGCACGATTTCAAGGTTCTGTACAGTACGCTTAGCATTACCATGCTGGCCTGCCATGCGCTTACCAGGAAATACGCGACCCGGATCTTGCGCCATACCGATAGAACCAGCAGAGCGATGTGAAACCGAGTTACCGTGAGAAGCACGATTAGAACTAAAGTGATGGCGCTTGATAACACCAGCCCAACCCTTACCCTGGGTTGTACCAGTTACGTCAACAATCTGACCAACACTAAACAATTCAACAGAAAGTGCATCACCAGCCTTCAGACCAGCGATTTTTTCAGCAGACAAGCGGAACTCAACAAGAGCCTCACCAGCTTCAACACCTGCAGCAGCAAAATGACCCGCTTCTGCTTTATTTACGCGACCAGCTTTCTTTTCGCCGAAAGTAACTTGAACAGCCGAGTAGCCATCCACTTCCTGCGTTTTGATTTGCGTGACGCGATTTGCGGCCATATCAAGCACCGTCACGGGGATAGACAAACCATCCTCCGCGAAGACGCGAGTCATGCCGACTTTGCGACCTACAAGACCTAAGCTCATAGTTATTCCCTTTATCAAGGGCCAGTTACGATTGACTGGCTATGACCATTAAAAAAATAAAACGGACTTGCCATTAAGAAATGGCAAGTCCGCGATACTAACACATAATTTCTTTTAGCCGCAAGCACTTAGCCTGCAAAAAAAATTAGTTCAGCTTAATTTCAACATCAACACCGGCAGGCAGATCTAGCTTCATCAAAGCATCAACAGTTTTGTCGGTTGGATCAACAATATCCATCATGCGCAAATGAGTACGGATTTCAAACTGATCTCGCGAAGTTTTATACACGTGCGGCGAACGCAAAATGTCAAAGCGCTCAATTTTGGTTGGCAATGGCACAGGACCCTTAACAACCGCACCTGTACGTTTTGCAGTTTCGACAATTTCTTGAGCCGAACGATCGATCAATGAGTAGTCAAAAGCCTTCAAACGGATACGGATTTTTTGGTTTTGCATTTTAAATTCCTATTATTCGATGACTTTAGCAACAACACCAGCACCGACCGTACGACCACCCTCACGAATCGCAAAGCGCAGGCCTTGCTCCATCGCGATTGGTGCAATCAGAGTTACCGTGATTGATACGTTATCGCCAGGCATCACCATCTCAGTACCTTCCGGCAAGCTGATCGCACCAGTCACGTCCGTAGTACGGAAGTAGAACTGTGGACGGTAGTTACTGAAGAATGGTGTATGACGACCACCCTCTTCTTTTGACAAAACGTAGATTTCTGATGTGAATTTAGTGTGCGGCGTGATTGAGCCCGGCTTAGCCAATACTTGACCACGCTGAACGTCTTCACGCTTAGTACCACGCAACAACGCACCAATGTTGTCACCCGCTTGACCTTGGTCCAGCAATTTACGGAACATCTCAACGCCAGTACAAGTTGTCTTAACTGTTGGCACAATACCAACGATCTCGATCTCTTCACCAACCTTAACAATACCGCGCTCTACACGACCCGTTACTACAGTACCACGACCAGAGATTGAGAATACGTCCTCAACTGGCATCAGGAAAGTACCGTCAACTGCGCGCTCTGGCAGAGGAATGTAGGTATCCAGCGCTTCAGCCAAGCGGAAAATTGCTGGCTCGCCGTATTCGCCCTGATCACCTTCCAGTGCTGCACGTGCAGAACCAGTAATGATTGGAGTGTCATCGCCTGGGAAGTCATATTTAGACAACAGATCACGAACTTCCATCTCAACCAGTTCCAACAACTCAGCGTCGTCAACCAGGTCAGCTTTGTTCATGAACACGATGATGTATGGAACACCAACCTGACGAGACAACAAGATGTGCTCGCGAGTTTGTGGCATAGGACCATCAGCAGCAGAAACCACCAAAATCGCGCCATCCATCTGAGCCGCACCGGTAATCATGTTTTTCACATAATCCGCGTGACCTGGACAGTCTACGTGAGCGTAGTGACGAGTCTCTGTTTCGTATTCAACGTGCGCGGTATTAATAGTAATACCACGCGCTTTTTCTTCTGGAGCACTGTCGATTTGTGAGTAATCTTTAGCTTCGCCACCGAATTTGCGAGACAAGATTGTCGTGATCGCTGCAGTCAGGGTGGTTTTACCATGGTCAACGTGACCGATTGTACCCACGTTAACGTGCGGCTTGGTCCGCGTAAACTTTTCTTTAGCCATTCTTAAATATCCTTAAAATTATTTCTTAGCCATGATTGCGTCAGCAATATGCTTAGGCGCGATTGAGTAATGCTTAAATTCCATCGAGTATGTTGCACGACCCTGCGACATAGAGCGCAAAGTAGTCGAGTAGCCAAACATCTCAGACAATGGAACTTCGGCCTTGACCATCTTGCCACCAGCAGGATTATCATCCATACCTTGCAAAATACCGCGACGAGACGAAATATCACCCATGATGTCGCCCATGTAGTCTTCTGGCGTCTCGATCTCAACAGCCATCATTGGCTCGAGAATCACTGGACCCGCACGACGCATAGCTTCTTTAAATGCCAACGAACCAGCCAACTCAAACGCAATTTGCGAAGAGTCAACGTCGTGGTAAGAACCAAACGTCAAACGAACCTTAACGTCAACCACAGGGAAACCAGCCAACACACCTGATTTCAGCGTATTTTGAATACCCTTATCAACCGAAGGAATGAATTCACGAGGAATTACACCACCCTTGATCTCATCAACGAAGCTATAGCCATTACCTTCACCAGCCGGCTCAATGGTAATCGTACAATCACCGTACTGCCCCTTACCACCTGACTGCTTAGCATGCTTACCTTGCACATCCGCCGCGATTTGAGTAATCGTTTCGCGATAGGCAACTTGAGGAGCACCTACATTCGCCTCAACACCAAACTCGCGCTTCATACGATCAACCAAGATCTCGAGGTGCAACTCACCCATACCCGACATAATTGTCTGGCCAGTCTCTTCGTCGGTACGTACACGGAAAGAAGGATCTTCTTTAGCCAAGCGACCCAAAGCCAAGCCCATTTTTTCTTGGTCAGCTTTAGTTTTTGGCTCAACAGCTACGTGAATTACCGGCTCTGGGAATACCATGCGCTCCAAGATAATTGGATTAGCCGGATCACACAAAGTCTCACCAGTTGTCACATCTTTCAAGCCGATCGCAGCAGCAATATCACCAGCACGAACTTCTTCGATCTCTTTACGATCATTCGCATGCATTTGAACGATACGACCGATACGCTCTTTTTTGTCCTTAACCGAGTTAAGAACCGAATCACCTGAATTCAACACACCCGAATAAACGCGGAAGAATGTCAGCTGACCAACATACGGGTCATTCATCAATTTGAATGCCAGAGCCGAGAATGGCGCAGAATCAGAAGCTGGGCGAGTCGCCTCTTGCTCACGATCATCAACACCTTTCACATCATCAATATCAAGCGGCGACGGCAAGAACTCAATTACCGCGTCCAGCATACGCTGAACACCTTTATTCTTGAACGCAGAGCCGCACAATACAGGCTGGATTTCACAAGCCAAAGTCCGTGTACGCAAAGCAGCAATAATCTCTTCTTCCGACAATTCGCCAGTTTCGAGATACTTATTCATCAGGTCTTCACTGGCCTCAGCAGCAGTTTCAACCATCTTTTCACGCCACTCTTGAGCAACAGAGACTAAATCAGCCGGAATATCGCCATACTCAAACTTCATACCTTGGGATGCATCATCCCAGATAATCGCCTTCATTTTGAGCAGGTCAACAACACCCTCAAACTTGTCTTCTGCACCGATAGGCACAACAACAGGCACAGGGTTTGCTTTCAAGCGAATTTTCATCTGCTCCACAGCACGGAAGAAGTTGGCACCAGAACGGTCCATCTTATTCACAAACGCTAGGCGCGGAACATTGTATTTATTAGCCTGACGCCATACAGTTTCTGACTGTGGCTGAACACCGCCCACAGCACAATAAACCATACAAGCACCATCCAAAACACGCATAGAACGCTCAACTTCAATCGTGAAGTCAACGTGCCCTGGGGTATCAATAATATTTACCAAGTGCTCCTGAAACTGCATACCCATACCTTTCCAGTATGTAGTTGTTGCAGCAGAAGTAATGGTAATACCACGCTCTTGCTCTTGCTCCATCCAGTCCATGGTGGCTGCACCATCATGAACCTCACCGATCTTATGGTTTACACCGGTGTAGAACAGGATACGCTCAGTCGTAGTAGTCTTACCTGCATCAATGTGAGCTGAAATACCGATATTACGGTAGCGCTCAATAGGGGTCTTACGTGCCACGGCTCAATCCTTATTAGGAATACGCAATTAGAAACGGAAGTGAGCAAACGCTTTGTTTGCATCAGCCATACGATGTACTTCATCGCGTTTTTTCATCGCGCCGCCACGACCTTCAGCAGCATCCAGAAGCTCGCCAGCCAGACGCAGGTCCATCGATTTTTCACCACGTTTACGAGCCGCTTCACGGACCCAACGCATCGCCAATGCCAGACGACGGCTAGGACGCACTTCTACTGGTACCTGGTAGTTGGCACCACCGACACGGCGGCTTTTAACCTCAACAGCTGGCTTAACATTGCCAATTGCGGTGTTGAAAATTTCTACAGCATCTTTGCCAGTCTTTTTCTCGATCTGAGCCAATGCACCATAAACGATACGCTCTGCAACAGCTTTTTTGCCGTCAAGCATAACCACGTTCATGAATTTTGCGAGTTCTGTGCTACCGAATTTTGGATCCGGCAAGACGTCGCGTTTCGGTACTTCTCTGCGTCTTGGCATAATTTACTTCCTTAATGTGACATTCAGTTGGGGACTCACCCCTGGGACGCCCAAAGGGACGGCCACTTACTTGACAGCTTTTGCTCTGCGCTGCCGCACAGACTGCACCAATTACGCCTTAGGACGCTTAGCACCGTACTTAGAGCGAGATTGCTTACGATTCTTAACGCCAGCCAAGTCAAGAGAGCCGCGAACGCAGTGATAGCGAACACCTGGCAAATCCTTAACACGACCGCCGCGCAACAACACAACACTGTGCTCTTGCAGGTTATGACCTTCACCACCGATGTACGAAATTACTTCGAAACCGTTAGTCAAGCGAACTTTACAAACTTTACGCAAGGCAGAGTTTGGTTTTTTAGGAGTAGTTGTATATACACGAGTACATACACCACGTTTTTGCGGGCACGCTTCAAGAGCTGGCACTTTGCTTTTGAATGTTTCCGCAACACGACCTTTACGGACGAGTTGGTTGATAGTTGGCATTGTTTACATCCTACCGCGTTGAAAAAACCCAGCCTGAATAACAAGCAGGGGTAATTGTTTCCACAATGGAAACACTGCGAGAGGCAAAATTTATCGCCCTCGCAGCAAAAGACTTTGAATTATAAGGAATTCATCATCACAGAGTCAATGCAAACCGATAGTTAAATCGGTTTGCATTGGAGTTTTACTCGGCTATCTCACCTGACGACTCGGCGATAACTTCTGCGGCCGCCTCTGCAAACGGCATTAATGTTTCAATTTTGCTTTGCAAATGCTTCCGATTTTTATGGTACGCCAAACCGGTACCAGCAGGAATCAAGCGACCTACAATCACATTTTCTTTCAAACCGCGAAGATCATCAACTTTACCCATGATCGCAGCTTCGGTCAGAACACGTGTCGTTTCCTGGAAGGACGCGGCAGAAATAAATGAATCGGTCGACAATGATGCCTTAGTGATACCCAGCAAAATATTGTCGTACTTAGCCAGTTCTTTGCCTTCTGCAGCCAAACGGTCATTAGCAATCAACACTTCTGCCCGCTCTACTTGCTCACCCAAGATGAACTCAGAATCGCCCGAATCCGAAATCACTACACGACGCAACATCTGGCGAACAATCACTTCAATGTGCTTGTCATTGATCTTCACACCCTGCAAGCGATAAACCTCTTGCACTTCATGCACGATATAACGTGCCAAGGCTTCAATACCTTGCAGACGCAAGATATCGTGCGGATCAATCGGGCCGTCGACGATGGTTTCACCGCGGTTGACTACTTGACCATCGTGCACCATCACATGCTTATCTTTTGAAATCAGATATTCATGTGCCACGCCCTCAAGGTCTGTCAACACGAGACGCTGCTTACCTTTGGTATCTTTACCAAAGCTAGCTGTACCAGTTACCTCAGCCAACATACCGGCATCTTTTGGCGAGCGAGCTTCAAACAGTTCAGCAACGCGTGGCAGACCACCGGTAATATCGCGAGTCTTAGCTGATTCTTGTGGAATACGAGCCAATACATCACCCACACCAACTTGCTGACCGTCTTTTACCGTAATAATTGAGCCAACTTGGAACGAAATGGTAACCGGAGTATCTGTACCAGCCAATTTCATTTCATTGCCAAATTCGTCGATCAATTTCACCAATGGGCGCAAGCCTTTGCTTGAAGTGACCTTCGCTTTAGAAGCAATAACCACCAGTGTAGACAGGCCGGTTACATCATCCACCTGTTTAACAACGGTCATACCTTCTTCAACGTTCTCAAACTTCACTGTACCTGCATATTCAGTGATGATTGGACGCGAGTGAGGATCCCAAGTACCCAATACTGCGCCAGCTTTAATGACATCGCCATCTTTCACAGTCAGTGTTGCGCCGTATGGAACTTTGTGCGTCTCACGTTCGCGACCATTATCATCCAGAACCAACACTTCAGCCGAACGAGCAATAACGACAGGCTCCCCTTTGGCATTGGTGACATAACGCATATTAGAGCTGTACGCGATATTACCGTTTGATTTAGCCTCAACTTGATTCGCTGCCGCAGCTCGCGATGCCGCACCACCGATGTGGAACGTACGCATCGTCAACTGAGTACCAGGCTCACCGATCGACTGAGCAGCGATAACACCCACCGCTTCACCACTATTCACCAAGTGACCACGACCTAGATCGCGGCCGTAACACTTGGCACACAGACCATAGCGGGTTTCACATGACAGCGGCGTGCGTACCACCACTTCATCAACACCACGCAATTCGATTTCATCAACGGCGTCTTCATTGAGCAGGTAGCCAGCTTCGAACAGTGTTTCTTGTGATGATGGATCAACCACGTCTTTCACCACGACGCGACCCAAGATACGCTCACGCAAGGCTTCAACAACGTCACCGCCTTGAACAACAGCTTTCATCGCCACGCCATTTTTCGTGCCACAATCATCTTCGATCACAACCAGATCTTGCGTTACATCGACCAGACGACGGGTCAGATAACCCGAGTTCGCTGTCTTCAGTGCCGTATCGGCCAGACCTTTACGTGCACCGTGTGTTGAAATGAAGTACTGCAGTACCGTCAAACCTTCACGGAAGTTGGTTGTAATCGGCATCTCGATAATCGAGCCATCCGGCTTAGCCATCAGACCACGCATACCTGCCAGCTGACGAATCTGAGCCGCAGAGCCACGGGCGCCTGAGTCAGCCATCATGTAAATCGAGTTGAACGACTCTTGCTCGTCCTGCTTGCCATTCGCATCAGTCACAGGCTCTTTACCCAGCTGATCCATCATCGCCTTGGCGATTTGGTCACCGGCACGACCCCAGATATCGACAACCTTATTGTAGCGCTCACCCTGAGTCACCAGACCCGAGCTGTACTGTTGCTCGATTTCTTTAACTTCAGATTGTGCAGCCGCCAGCAATTCGACTTTCTTGGCTGGAACCAACATATCATCAACGCAAATCGAGATACCGCCGCGCGTTGAATACGAGAAACCGGTGTACATCAATTGGTCAGCAAACACGACCGTATCTTTCAAACCGCAACGACGGAATGAAGCATTGATCAGCTTACCGATTTCTTTTTTCTTCAATGACTTGTCGATGTGCGAGAAGTCCAGACCTTTTGGCAGGATTTCCGACAGAATCGCACGGCCAACCGTCGTATCACGACGTACCAGCTTGCTTTCCCACTCGCCGGCTTCATTTTTGAACCATTCTTTCAGACGAACAGATACGCGAGTTTGCAGCGTTACATCTTTATTGGCGTAAGCGCGCAATGCCTCGGAAACGTCGGCAAAAATAGTCAGTCGTTGACCATCATCGCTCAGGCGCTCACCTTTGGCGTATTTCGCTTCGCGGGTCATGTAATACAGACCCAAGACGATATCCTGCGACGGAACGATGATTGGCTCGCCGTTGGCTGGAGCCAATACGTTATTCGACGCCAGCATCAGCGTACGTGCTTCCATTTGCGCTTCGAGCGACAATGGAACGTGAACCGCCATCTGGTCACCGTCGAAGTCGGCATTGAATGCCGCGCAGACCAGCGGGTGCAGCTGGATCGCTTTACCTTCGATCAGCGTCGGTTCAAATGCTTGAATACCCAAGCGGTGCAGCGTTGGCGCACGGTTCAGCAGCACTGGATGCTCGCGAATCACGTCTTCCAAGATATCCCAAACCACCGGCTCTTGGCTTTCGACCATTTTCTTGGCGGCTTTAATCGTTGTCGCCAAGCCCATCACTTCCAATTTATGGAAAATAAATGGTTTGAACAATTCGAGTGCCATCAGCTTTGGCAAACCGCACTGATGCAGACGCAAAGTTGGACCTACGGTAATTACCGAACGACCTGAGTAGTCAACACGTTTACCCAGCAAGTTCTGACGGAAACGACCGCCCTTACCTTTGATCATGTCAGCCAGTGATTTCAGCGGACGCTTGTTCGCGCCAGTCATCGCCTTACCGCGACGGCCGTTATCGAGCAATGAGTCAACCGACTCTTGCAACATACGCTTTTCGTTACGCACGATGATTTCAGGCGCGCGCAATTCCAGCAGACGTTTCAGACGGTTATTACGGTTAATCACTCGGCGATACAGATCATTCAAATCTGAAGTCGCGAAACGGCCACCATCCAGCGGCACCAATGGGCGCAACTCTGGCGGCAATACGGGCAACACTTCCAGAATCATCCATTCAGGTTTGATACCTGAACGCTCGAACGCTTCCAGTACTTTCAAGCGCTTGGCGATTTTCTTGATCTTGGTTTCCGAACCGGTGCTTTCCAGCTCAGAGCGCAGACGGCTAATCTCTTGATCAACGTCCATCGACTTGAGCAATTCGCGAACCGCTTCCGCACCCATCATCGCGACAAATTCGTCACCGTATTCTTCGACTTTAGAGAAGTAGTCTTCTTCAGTCAGCAATTGACCGCGTTGCAGCGGCGTCATGCCAGGCTCGATCACGATGAACGCTTCGAAATACAGCACGCGTTCGATATCGCGCAATGCGATATCCAATACCATACCCAAACGCGATGGCAGTGATTTCAGGAACCAGATGTGCGCAACCGGGCTAGCCAGCTCGATGTGACCCATGCGTTCGCGACGGACTTTAGACAAAGTCACTTCAACGCCACATTTTTCACAAATCACGCCACGGTGTTTCAGACGTTTGTACTTACCGCACAAACATTCGTAATCTTTAATTGGGCCAAAAATACGAGCACAAAACAGACCATCACGCTCAGGCTTGAACGTACGATAGTTGATGGTTTCTGGCTTCTTCACTTCGCCAAAAGACCAAGAACGGATTTTCTCGGGCGATGCGAGCCCGATTTTAATCGCGTCAAATTCTTCGTCTTGTGCGACTTGCTTGAAGAGTTCGAGTAAGCCTTTCATTCCAATATTCTCCAGTGAGGGCAATCAGGGTATTAGCCGCAAGACCAGATCCAATCTAGCCTGCAGCCCTATACCTCACAGCAATCAATAGGTTTCCAGATCGATATCGATACCGAGCGAGCGGATTTCCTTAACCAATACATTGAATGATTCTGGCATGCCAGCATCAATGCGGTGATCACCCTTCACAATGTTTTCGTATACTTTGGTACGACCATTCACGTCGTCGGACTTCACAGTCAACATCTCTTGCAAGGTGTACGCTGCGCCGTAAGCTTCAAGTGCCCAAACCTCCATCTCACCGAAACGCTGACCACCGAACTGAGCTTTACCGCCCAATGGCTGTTGCGTTACCAGAGAGTATGGACCCGTCGAACGGGCATGCATCTTGTCATCCACCAAGTGGTGCAGTTTCAAGTAATGCATCACACCGACAGTCACTTTACGTTCGAACGGCTCACCAGTGCGACCATCATAGAGTTGCATCTGGGTTTTGCTTGAGTTGAACGACAGTTGCTGAGTGCGCGGATCGGCATCCGGATAGGCCAAATCGAGCATTTCACGGATTTCGCTTTCTTTTGCACCGTCAAATACCGGGCTAGCAAAAGTCATACCCGTATTCAAACCTTTTGCCAACTCAAGGACTTCACCATCAGTCAATGAAGCAATGTCTTCTGGCTTTCCGTTGGTATTGTAAAGCTTCTCAATATAGGCACGGACTTCAGCAAGGTTTTGCTGTTCACGCAGCATCTTATCGATGCGCTGGCCAATCCCTTTGGCCGCCCACCCCAAGTGAACCTCAAGAATCTGACCAATATTCATACGTGAAGGTACGCCCAGTGGATTCAATACGATATCCACGGTCGTGCCATCAGCCATATGTGGCAAATCTTCAACCGGCAAGATCTTCGAAACCACACCCTTGTTACCGTGACGACCGGCCATCTTGTCACCTGGTTGCAAGCGACGTTTAACGGCAACGTACACTTTAACCATTTTGATCACGCCAGGTGGCAATTCATCACCCTGCGTCAGTTTGCGTTTTTTGTCTTCAAAACGCAGTTCGAACTCAGCTTTAGTCTGGGCGATCAGGTCTTTATTGGCTTCCAGTTGACGAGCACTTTCTTCATCTGACAAACGAATATCAAACCAATCATGCTTGCTTGGCAGATCAGCCAAATATTCGGTTGTTACTGCCGTGCCTTTAGCCAGCTTTTTAGGGCCGCCATTCGCAACTTTGCCTACCAGCATGTCTTCAATACGCTTGAACAAGTCGGCTTCAACGATGCGCAACTGGTCATTCAAGTCCTGACGGTAGCGACGCAATTGTTCGTCGATAATCGCTTGTGCACGTTTGTCGCGCTCAATGCCTTCACGCGTAAATACTTGAACGTCGATGACAGTACCGGTCATGCCTGAAGGCACGCGCAACGAAGTATCTTTAACGTCAGACGCTTTTTCACCGAAGATCGCGCGCAGCAGTTTTTCTTCTGGCGTCAGCTGAGTTTCGCCTTTTGGCGTTACTTTACCGACCAGAACGTCACCCGCTTCAACTTCAGCACCGATATACACAACGCCGGATTCATCCAGACGACCGAGCATGCGCTCTGACAGATTGGAAATATCGCGGGTAATTTCTTCAGGGCCCAGTTTCGTGTCACGCGCCATGACGTTCAATTCTTCGATATGGATCGAAGTGTAACGATCATCGGCAATGACCTTCTCGGAAATCAGAATCGAATCCTCGAAGTTATAACCATTCCAAGGCATGAAGGCGATGGTCATATTCTGACCCAGAGCCAACTCACCCAGGTCAGTGGACGCGCCGTCAGCAACCACGTCACCTTTGGCAATCAAGTCGCCTTTTTTAACGATTGGGCGCTGATTGGTATTGGTGTTCTGGTTGGAGCGGGTAAATTTCACCAGGTTGTAGATATCAACACCAGCTTCACCAGCGATCACCTCATCATTGTTCACACGAACAACGATACGGGTTGCATCGACGTAATCAACCACACCGCCACGCAAGGCAGTGACTGCGGTACCCGAGTCAGTCGCGCAAGTACGTTCGATACCAGTACCTACCAGAGGTTTTTCTGCGCGCAGACAAGGAACAGCCTGACGCTGCATATTCGCACCCATCAAGGCACGGTTGGCGTCATCGTGCTCAAGGAATGGAATCAATGAGGCAGCAACCGAAACGATCTGGCTTGGCGCCACGTCCATGAACTGAACGCGATCTGGCGTTGCAACAATCGTCTCGCCCGCTTCACGGCAAGTGACCAATTCATCGATCAAATTATTGTCGTCATCAGTCTGCGCATTCGCCTGGGCAATGACGTACTTACCTTCTTGAATCGCAGAGAGGTATTCGATTTCGCTCGTCACCTTGCCGTCAATCACTTTGCGGTACGGCGTTTCGAGGAAGCCATACTCGTTAGTGCGTGCATAGCAAGACAATGAGTTAATCAAACCAATGTTTGGACCTTCCGGCGTTTCAATCGGACAAACACGACCGTAATGCGTTGGGTGTACGTCACGAACCTCAAAGCCGGCGCGCTCGCGCGTCAAACCACCAGGACCCAAGGCTGATACACGACGTTTGTGCGTGATTTCAGATAATGGATTCGTTTGATCCATGAACTGCGACAATTGCGACGAGCCAAAGAACTCTTTGACCGCAGCCGACACCGGTTTCGCATTGATCAGGTCATGCGGCATCAGATTATCTGATTCAGCTTGTGACAGACGCTCTTTAACTGCGCGCTCAACACGTACCAGACCAGCACGGAATTGGTTCTCAGCCAATTCACCCACTGAACGAACACGACGGTTACCCAAGTGATCGATGTCATCGACTTCGCCACGGCTATTGCGCAGCTCGAGCAGGATACCGATCACGGCAATGATGTCTTCAGTCGACAGGATGCCAGGACCAGTGATGCCTTTGCTACCAACGCGCTCGTAGAAACGGCGCTGCCAGCCCGGTGCTTTTTCATCCAGACGATCCGGATAAGCACGGCTGTTAAATTTCATACGGCCAACGGCAGACAAATCGTAACGGTCTTCCGAGAAGAACAGACCATTAAACAAAGCTTGAACTGCATCTTCAGTTGGCGGCTCGCCTGGGCGCATCATGCGATAAATCGCTACGCGGGCTTGCCATTGATCTTGCGTATCATCAGTGCGCAGCGTTGAAGAAATGAAACCGCCCTGATCAAGGTCATTGATATACAGCGTGGTAATTTCTTTAACTTCGTTCGCATCCAGCTTAACCAGCAAGTCTTCGGTGATTTCTTCGTTGGCTTTCGCTACGACTTCACCGGTATCTGGGCTGATCACGTCTTTGGCCAATACGCGGCCATAAGTGTAATCAAGTGGAACTTGAACACGAGTCATGCCGGCATTGTTAATGTCGCGAATGGTTTTGGCGGTAATACGCTTGTCTTTTTGCGCCAAAACTTTACCGTCGTCAGCGACGATATCAAACTTGGCCACTTCACCGCGCAAGCGATCAGACTGCAATTCCCAGAACACGCCATCTTCAGTCAAGAAGAAGGTATCTGTGTCAAAGAATTCAGCCAGAATCTGTTCAGGCGTATACCCCAGTGCTTTCAGCAAAATCGATACTGGCATTTTGCGACGGCGGTCGATACGGAAGAACAGCAAATCTTTTGGATCGAACTCAAAATCCAGCCATGAACCACGGTAAGGAATAATACGAGCCGAGAACAAGAGCTTGCCTGAGCTGTGGGTTTTACCCTTGTCATGCTCAAAGAACACACCCGGAGAGCGGTGCAACTGAGACACGATGACACGCTCGGTACCGTTAATGACGAACGAACCGTTACGTGTCATCAACGGAATTTCACCGAAGTAAACGTCCTGCTCTTTCACTTCCTTGATCGTTGGTTTTGAGGATTCGCGATCCATAATTACCAGACGAACACGGGCACGCAAAGGCGCAGCGAACGTGATACCACGTTGCTGACATTCTTTCACGTCAAAGGCAGGCTCACCTAATGAGTAATGCACAAATTCAAGACGTGCATATTCATTGTGAGAGACGATCGGGAAAATTGAGTTGAACGCAGCCTGCAAACCAATTTCACGGCGCGCCTCGATAGGCACACCTAGTTGCAGGTATTCGGAATAAGAGTCGATCTGAGTAGCCAACAGAAACGGCACTTCAAGGACACTTGCCCGCTTCGCAAAACTCTTGCGAATACGTTTCTTCTCAGTGAACGAGTATTTCATACTCATAAACTCTCCATGGGTGGGGCGCAATGGACAAACCGCAAAACGCCCGCTAACAATAAGTTGTGAGCGGTTTCTGGTTTGTCTGCTGCAAATTCTAAACTTGCTTTTAGGAATGAGCCGTAAGCAAGCCGCAGTATACAAACGCAAAAGGGCAGACGGATTGCTCCGTCTGCCTGTACTACTTAGCTAGCTAAAATTATTTAACTTCAGCTTGTGCGCCAGCTTCGATCAGTTTCTTAGCGATGGCATCAGCATCAGCCTTAGAAACGCCTTCTTTAACTGATTTAGGTGCGCCATCAACCAAGTCTTTAGCTTCTTTCAAGCCCAGACCAGTTACTTCACGAACTACTTTAATCACGCCAACTTTCTGCGCGCCAGCGTTAGTCAAGATAACGTCGAACTCAGTTTTCTCTTCAGCGGCAGCAGCAGCGCCACCAGCAGCAGGACCAGCAACTGCAACAGCAGCAGCAGAAACGCCGAATTTTTCTTCGAATGCTTTTACCAAGTCATTCAATTCGAGAACGGTCAATGCACCAACTGCGTCGAGGATATCTTCTTTAGATACGGCCATTTGTTAATACTCCTGAAAATCTTATCTGATTAATGCTATTTAGATACGAAAAATTAAGCTTCGGCCGCTTCTGCTGGCGCTTGCGCCGCAGGAGCTGCTGAGCCCTCGCCCTTCTTCTCTGCCAAAGCTGCCAGGCCGCGGACAAAGCCAGCAACAGGAGCTTGCATAACGTAGAGAAGTTTCGAGAGCAATTCTTCACGGCTCGGTACTGACGCCAAGGCAGCAACTGCTGCGGCATCCATTACTTTGCCATCATAAGAACCCGCTTTCAGAACGATTTTGTCGTCCTTTTTCGCGAATGTATGCAGTACTTTAGCTGCAGCAACTGGGTCTTCAGAAATACCGTAAACCAAAGGGCCAACCATTTTATCGGCCAATTCAGCAAACGGAGTTCCTTCAACCGCACGGCGTGCCAACGTGTTTTTCAAAACACGCAGGTACACACCTGACTCACGCGCTTGTTTGCGCAGTTCAGTCATGCTGGAAACCTCGATACCACGATATTCAGCGATAACGATGGTTTGAGCATTTGCAACTACTGCTGCAATCTCAGCCACGACCGCTTTTTTGTCGTCAAGATTTAGACTCAAGGTCAACCTCCATTAGTTAAGTTCAGCGCACAAAGTGCGCCACCCAATCAAACGGCGACCAATATTCAGGAGACTTTTGCCAGCCAAGAATGACTGACGAGAAGCCTGCATTGGGAGCACCGTCTGCGTAGGCTGGTGTTTGGGCACCTTGATTAAGCCAGCCAAAGGCTGGCACCTACGGTCTTTGACTATCTGAAGCACCGATAAAAATCAATGCTTCAGCCCAAAGTCAGATTACAGGACGGACGAAGTGTCTACGCGAACACCCAAGCCCATCGTGCTTGAAACTGCGATTTTCTTGAAGTAAACGCCTTTTGAGCTAGCTGGTTTTGCTTTTTGCAAAGCGTCAACCAAAGCTGCCAAGTTCTCGCGCAGATCAGCAGCTTCAAAAGAAGCGCGACCCAATGTAGCGTGAACGATACCACCTTTGTCAGTACGGTATTGAACCTGACCTGCTTTAGCATTTTTAACTGCTTCAGCAACGTTAGGAGTCACAGTACCTACTTTCGGGTTAGGCATCAGGCCGCGCGGCCCCAGGATTTGACCCAAAGTACCAACGATACGCATAGCATCTGGAGACGCGATAACCACGTCAAAATCCATATTGCCAGCTTTAACTTGCTCAGCCAGATCTTCAAAACCAACTACGTCTGCACCAGCAGCTTTGGCCGCTTCTGCATTAGCGCCTTGTGTAAACACAGCAACGCGTACTGATTTACCGGTACCTTTAGGTAAAACTACAGCACCACGAACTACCTGGTCAGATTTGCGTGGATCAACACCCAGATTGAACGAAACATCGATAGATTCGTTAAATTTGGCAGTCGCTGCACCTTTTACCAAAGCAATTGCTTCGTCGATTGCGTACAGTTTGTTGCTATCAACAGTTGCGCGCAATGCTGCAAGACGTTTAGAAACCTTAGCCATTTACACGCCCTCCACTTCGATACCAATCGAACGAGCTGAACCAGCAATCGTACGAACTGCAGCATCCAAATCGCCACCAGTCAAATCAGCTTGCTTGGTTTTCACGATTTCTTCGAGTTGAGCACGGGTCACTTTACCAACTTTGTCGGTATGTGGCTTAGCAGAACCTTTGGTAATGCCTGCCGCTTTTTTCAGCAGAATCGTTGCTGGAGGCGACTTCATTACGAAAGTGAATGATTTATCTGCAAATGCAGTAATCACAACTGGAATTGGCAAACCTGGCTCAACACCCTGGGTTGCAGCGTTAAACGCCTTACAAAATTCCATAATATTCAGACCACGTTGACCCAAAGCTGGACCAATTGGAGGCGACGGGTTTGCTTTACCAGCTGGCACTTGCAGCTTGATGTAGCCAATAATCTTCTTTGCCACAGTACTACTCCTAAAAATGGGTCAAACGCCAATACCAAAACTGGCTCCCCTACCAAAAAATGCTTCTAACAAAGCATCTCAATACGCAGATTAGGTTTTTTCAACCTGCGAGAATTCCAAATCAACCGGCGTTGCACGACCGAAAATCGATACTGCAACTTTCAGGCGACTCTTATCGTAATCAACATCTTGCACAGTCGCAGTGAAGTCAGCAAATGGACCGTCCGTCACGCGCAAAGTCTCACCCACTTCAAACAGCACTTTATGGCGAGGCTTCTCGACGCCATCCTGCACCTGCTGCATCATGCGCTCAACTTCTTTTGCCTGAATTGGCATCGGCTTAGTACCCGAGCCACCAATAAAGCCAGTGACTTTTGGTGTACTTTTCACCAAGTGCCAGCTATCGTCTGTCATTTCCATTTCAACAAATACATAGCCAGGGTAAAACTTGCGCTCAGTCAGCGCTTTGCGACCAGCCTTCACTTCCATCACTTCTTCGACAGGAACGAGGATTTGCCCAAACAGGTGCCCCATCCCCAATCGCTCAACTTTTTCCACCAACGCCTTCTGCACACTCTTTTCAAAGCCAGAATACGCGTGAACTACATACCAACGCATTGCCATGCCCGATTCCCCGACTGATTAACCGCGACCAAGCACGATATCGTAAAACAACCAAGCCAAGCCAGAATCAACCACCCACATAAACAAGGCCAAAACAGCTACAAACAAGAACACCACACCAGTCACCTGCCATGTTTCTTTCTTGCTCGGCCAAACCACCTTCTGCGCCTCTTTAATGGCATCACGGGCATAGTCAACAAAGGCGCGACCCACCACAGTAAACCACATCACCACACCAGCAGCGAGCAAACCCGCCACCACCGACAGTGAACCCACAAAAGACTGCCCAGCAGGCACCAAATAAAAACCAGCAACACCCAAAGCCACCAAGGCCAGAGCTGCCATTACTTTCAGTCGTTCTATGCTTTGCATTACGTTTCCGGCGACCCATAAAACAAAGCCGCCCCAAATTAGATTTGGAACGGCTCCGCTAGATAATGTGGCAGGCGAGGAGGGCTTCGAACCCGCAACCCCCGGTTTTGGAGACCGGTACTCTACCAATTGAGCTACTCGCCTGGGGAGAGGACAGAACTATAAACTAGTTCCATCCAATTTGCAACTTTTATTCAATAACTTTAGCAACAACACCAGCACCGACCGTACGACCACCCTCACGGATCGCAAAGCGCAGACCTTGCTCCATCGCGATTGGCGCAATCAGGGTTACCGTGATTGATACGTTATCGCCAGGCATCACCATCTCAGTACCTTCCGGCAAGCTGATCGCACCAGTCACGTCCGTAGTACGGAAGTAGAACTGTGGACGGTAGTTGCTGAAGAATGGTGTATGACGACCACCCTCTTCTTTTGACAGCACGTAGATTTCTGACGTGAATTTAGTGTGTGGCGTGATTGAGCCTGGCTTAGCCAATACTTGACCACGCTGAACGTCTTCACGCTTAGTACCACGCAACAACGCACCAATGTTGTCACCAGCTTGACCTTGGTCCAGCAATTTACGGAACATCTCAACGCCAGTACAAGTTGTCTTAACTGTTGGAACAATACCAACGATCTCGATCTCTTCACCAACCTTAACAATACCGCGCTCTACACGACCCGTTACTACAGTACCACGACCAGAGATTGAGAATACGTCCTCAACTGGCATCAGGAAAGTACCGTCAACTGCGCGCTCTGGCAGAGGAATGTAGGTATCCAGCGCTTCAGCCAAGCGGAAAATTGCTGGCTCGCCGTATTCGCCCTGATCACCTTCCAGTGCTGCACGTGCAGAACCAGTAATGATTGGAGTGTCATCGCCTGGGAAGTCATATTTAGACAACAGGTCACGAACTTCCATCTCAACCAGTTCCAACAACTCAGCGTCGTCAACCAGGTCAGCTTTGTTCATGAACACGATGATGTATGGAACACCAACCTGACGAGACAACAAGATGTGCTCGCGAGTTTGTGGCATAGGACCATCAGCAGCAGAAACCACCAAAATCGCGCCATCCATCTGAGCCGCACCGGTAATCATGTTTTTCACATAATCCGCGTGACCTGGACAGTCTACGTGAGCGTAGTGACGAGTCTCTGTTTCGTATTCAACGTGCGCGGTATTAATAGTAATACCACGCGCTTTTTCTTCTGGAGCACTGTCGATTTGTGAGTAATCTTTAGCTTCGCCACCGAATTTGCGAGACAAGATTGTCGTGATCGCTGCAGTCAGGGTGGTTTTACCATGGTCAACGTGACCGATTGTACCCACGTTAACGTGCGGCTTGGTCCGCGTAAACTTTTCTTTAGCCATTGCCTTATTTCCTTCTCGAGAACTTGAAATATAAATGACAACAATAGAATTGGTGCTGATGGGGGGAATTGAACCCCCGACCTCTCCCTTACCAAGGGAGTGCTCTACCCCTGAGCTACATCAGCATTCATTTTGGAGCGGGTGAAGGGAATCGAACCCTCGTCGTAAGCTTGGAAGGCTTCTGCTCTACCATTGAGCTACACCCGCGGCTTAATACTTAAAATTCGTTTCTACCAAAACCCGCAATACCAGGGATTTGGTGGGGGGAGAAGGATTCGAACCTTCGAAGGCTGAGCCGCCGGATTTACAGTCCGGACCCGTTGACCGCTGGGGTAATCCCCCCCTTTAGAAGCCCGCATTATGGAGACGATGCCCGAATGCGTCAAATATTTTCCGCACCGACTCCCGTTTTTTTTCTTAACAACTTATTTTGCAAAGGAATATTTACTTTTCACGCACGGCTTTTGCCGCGCGAGCAAGCAAAAAACATTAATACGCCCGCAATAATCATCGGCAAACTCAACAACTGCCCCATCGACAGATTCAGCGCCAACAAGCCAAGATAATCATCAGGTTCACGGGCAAATTCTGCGATAAAACGGAATGCGCCATACCCAACCAAGAACAAGGAGGAAACCTGCCCTTTGTAGCGAGGCTTAGCCGAATAGCGCCACAAAATCACAAACAGCAAAATGCCTTCAAGTGCAAATTGATACAACTGCGAAGGATGACGTGGCAAGCCATCGTGTGCTTGCGGAAAAACCATCGCCCACGGCATAGTCGCATCGGTCACCCGCCCCCATAACTCACCATTAATAAAGTTACCCATCCGACCCGCCGCCAATCCGATCGGCACCAGCGGCGCAATAAAGTCGGTCACCTGCAGAAAGCTACGGCCGGTTTTACGGCCAAAGAAGTACATCGCCAGCAGCACACCAAGAAATCCGCCATGGAATGCCATCCCCCCCTCCCACACTTTGACAATATCGAGAGGATTGGCCAGATAAAATGCAGGCTTGTAAAACAGTACATAACCGAGTCGACCACCCAAAATCACACCCAGCACGCCGTAAAACAGCAAATCGTCCATTTCTTCGGTGCGCCAGCTCGTAGAAGTACTATGGCGAATGCGCCAGCGCCCCATCAGCAAAAAACAGATAAAACCAATCAGGTACATCAACCCGTACCAATGCAGACCAAACGAGCCCAAGTGAATTGCAACAGGATCAAACTGCGGATGCACTAACATAGCTATTTCTGCTTATCCAAGATTCGAAGTGGCTGCGATTATATCTGGCAATCCATCGAAGTTCCCATAGCAAGGCAAATATCAATTAACAAACCCCCATCAGCACAACCAGCCAAAAGCAGCTTTTTTCGATACAATTGCCACATAGTTTCAGTCCATTAGAGAAAAACCATGCCCGTATACCGCTCCCGCACCACCACTCACGGCCGCAACATGGCTGGCGCCCGCGCCCTCTGGCGTGCCACCGGGATGAAAGACGGCGATTTCGACAAGCCCATCATCGCAATTTGCAATTCATTCACCCAATTCGTACCAGGTCATGTTCACCTGCAAAACCTGGGGCAACTGGTTGCGCGCGAAGTAGAAAAAGCAGGCGGCGTCGCCAAAGAGTTCAACACCATCGCTGTCGATGACGGCATCGCAATGGGTCATGGCGGCATGCTATATAGCCTGCCTAGCCGCGACCTGATCGCCGATTCTGTCGAATACATGGTCAACGCACACTGCGCCGACGCGATTGTTTGTATTTCCAATTGCGACAAAATCACCCCCGGTATGCTAATGGCGTCTTTACGCCTGAATATCCCGGTGATTTTCGTTTCCGGCGGCCCGATGGAAGCAGGCAAAGTCAACTGGCACGGTGAAACGCGCAAGCTTGATCTGGTAGACGCCATGGTTGAAGCGGCAAATCCGAACGTTTCCGACGAAGAAGTCGACGCCGTGGAGCGAAGCGCCTGCCCAACTTGCGGCTCATGTTCAGGCATGTTTACCGCCAACTCAATGAACTGCCTGACCGAAGCACTCGGCCTGTCCTTGCCAGGTAACGGCTCACTCTTGGCAACACACGGTGATCGCAAGCAACTATTCCTGCAAGCAGGCCGAACGATTGTTGAACTGGCGAAACGATATTACGAACAGGATGACGAATCAGTCTTGCCGCGCAATATTTGCACTTTTGAAGCTTTTGAAAATGCGATTGCACTCGATATCGCCATGGGCGGCTCAACCAATACTGTTCTGCATTTGCTCGCCGCCGCCAATGAAGCCGGCGTCAACTTCACAATGCAGGACATCGACCGCATGAGCCGTAAGGTACCTTGCTTGTCGAAAGTCGCACCTGCCACACAGAAATACCATATGGAAGACGTGCATCGCGCAGGCGGCGTCATCGGCATTTTGGCCGAACTCGACCGGGCCGGACTGATTCACCGCAACGTGCCGACTGTTCACGCCAAAACGCTGGGCGAAGGACTAGATCAATGGGATATCGTCAAAGCCAGCCCAGACAGTGCAGCTCACCTGCTATACCGTGCAGCACCAGGTGGCGTTGCCACAACGATTGCATTCAGCCAAAGCATGCGCTGGCCTGAGCTGGATCTGGACCGCGCCGATGGCTGCATCCGCAACAAGGAAAACGCCTACTCGCAAGACGGCGGCATTGCGGTGCTGTACGGCAATATTGCCGAGCGTGGTTGTATTGTAAAAACGGCAGGCGTTGACGACTCAATCCTGAAATTCACTGGCCGCGTACGCATTTTCGAAAGTCAGGACGACGCAGTGGCCGGCATTCTGGCCGACCAGATTATTGCGGGCGACGTCGTTCTGATTCGCTACGAAGGACCCAAGGGCGGCCCGGGCATGCAAGAAATGCTGTACCCGACTTCATACCTGAAATCAAAAGGACTAGGCAAAGCCTGCGCCCTGCTGACTGACGGCCGCTTCTCTGGCGGCACTTCAGGCCTGTCGATTGGTCATGTTTCACCGGAAGCAGCCGAAGGTGGTGCAATTGGTCTGGCAAAAGAAGGCGACACGCTCGAAATCGACATTCCAAATCGCACAATCAATTTACTGATCAGCGAAGAAGAATTCGCCGCACGTCGTGCAGCAATGGAAGCTAAAGGTTCGGCAGCATGGAAACCTGTCAACCGTGAACGTGTTGTCAGCGCAGCGCTGCGCGCCTACGCCGCGATGACAACCAGCGCAGACACGGGCGCCGTACGGGATGTGTCACAAGTTGAACGCAAAGGATAAATCCATCAGCACTCACGATAAAGCGGCCGCAAGGCCGCTTTTTTATTGTCGGGGTATTTTAATGAAGGTCATATAAAACCTGCGATATATAGCAATACCCCACTACAGTACAAATGCAAAGAGCAATAAAAAACCCAGCCTAAGCTGGGTTCTGCGCTTCAGAGTCTGTAGTAAATTACAGAGGCTGAATGTTTGAAGCCTGTTGGCCTTTAGGGCCGTTAGTCACTTCAAAGCTAACTTTCTGGCCTTCTTGCAGTGATTTGAAACCGCTAGTAGTAATTGCCGAGAAGTGGGCAAACAAGTCTTCGCCGCCTTGATCAGGAGTAATGAAACCGAAGCCTTTTGCATCGTTGAACCACTTAACTGTACCAGTTGCCATCTTTAATTTACCTTAAACTATAAAATTGAGCAGTCGCTCAGCCTTGCATCATACACAAGTTCCCCGACCTCGGTAGCCCCATTTCAACTTTTATTTGCGGTTATTTACCACAGTCATTGAAAACCATTGCAAACAAAGGGTTGAGCCACTCAAAAAAACCGCCGAACGGTATTTTATTTCCCCCAAAATTCACAATAATCGCCCCCTCAACAACCACCGCATCCAGATATTTTTTGCTTGTCGCAATCAGATTCAATTTTTAGCCCAAACAGCCGATAGCAAGTTATCCGCTCCGAGGTACGCATCATGACTTCGCTCTCGCAACTGACCAGCAGTAATTCATCATGGCGGCCAAGCTTGCTGGCAAGCGACTTGGCCAGTAGCAAGCCGAGCCATCAAACCGGCGAGGTCAAGCCGCTACTTCAGCACCTCGCGAAACTGCAAAAAAACACCCAATCACTCGCGCAGGATTTTTTGCAGCATTTTGCCGGACAAATGTTGGGCGGCGCCAGCAAGGGAATGAAAATCGAGTTTGATCAGGTCGAAATGTCGGCCAGCAGCAGCGCCAGCATGAGCCTTAGCCAGAACAGCAATGGCGTAAGCAGCACCCGTTCAGCGGAATTCAGCCTCCAAGACAGTAGCAGCTTTGTCGGGCGCGGCACGATTACCACGGCAGATGGGCAAAAGTTTGATTTCGAGCTGAGCATCCAGTACGAAGCCAGCCAAACAGCCTCGTACACACAAAGCACCCAGAATGACCTGCACCATCAATTTAACGGTATTGCCGACGACCTGCGCCAACACATCAGCGCCGAGCCCGTGAAACTGCCATTCAAATTTGCTGATAACGAGGCAGAAAAGACTGGCACTATGGTACTCAAACTTCTAAATCTGCATGGCGGAGATCGGTTCTTTGACTGGTTTGGCTCAAGCAAACCCCAGATCGACCAGCAAGCCTGAGCAACTCACAGCAAAACAGCCAGTCGTACGAATGGCTATTTGCTGATCGCCGCCATCGCGGTTAAATCATCGAGCAACAGCAAAATGGCCTGACCACTCATTTCGAACGGGTTAAATTCGCTGTGCGCCGAGTATTTCAATAGCACGCCATGATTGATCTTGGCCATATTGACCTGCCCCATCGTCCAGTCCGCAAAATGCCGCTCGCTGATTTCCTCAAAACTCAGCAGCTCGATTTTTACGTGCCGCGGATCGCGTACGATCACATTGTACAAGGAGGAAACCGCAGAACGACTCCCCTCCAGCACCTGCACAAAGATACCTCCGCTGTAACACAGCACCCCTGTCACGCCAATCGCCGGATTATTTTGCCGCGACCGGTGCAAAATTGATTCGAGCAACTCGGAATCCATCGCCCCCACCGCGCGACTGGCATAAATCAAGCGAACAAGCATGACAAACCTCTTAGCGTTTATTGTTAATCAGGGACAAAAACTCGAGGCGCAAATGCGTGTCTTTTAAAAAGGTTCCGCGCATTACGCTATTGATCATTTTGGAGTCGGCATCTTTCACACCACGCCAGTGCATGCAAAAATGATCGGCCTCCATCACAATCGCCAAACCATCCGGGTTCACCTTGCTCTGCAGCAGGTCAGCCATCTGCGTAACGGCCTCTTCCTGAATCTGCGGACGTGACATCACCCACTCGGCCAGGCGCGCATATTTTGACAAACCGATCAGGTTGGAATGCTGATTGGGCAGAATGCCAATCCACAATTTACCGATAATCGGACAAAAATGGTGTGAGCATGCACTACGCACCTTGATCGGGCCGACGATCATCAATTCGTTCAAATGCTCGACATTCGGAAACTCGGTCACCGCAGGCTGCGCCACATAACGACCACGAAACACTTCATTCAGATACATTTTAGCGACCCGACGGGCTGTATCCTGCGTATTGTGGTCATTCTCGGTATCAATCACGAGACTTTGCAGGACGCCAACCATTTTTTCCTGCACTTCATCGAGCAATTGAGCCATTTCGCCCTCTTCGATGAAGTCGGCAATATTGTCATTCGCATGAAAACGACGTTGAGCCTGCAGCAGGCGATAGCGAATACGTTGCGATACAGGATCGCCCCCAGGGGCGTTCGAACCGGATTGACTCACAATTTAATCCTTGGCACGGGCAATTTGCGAAAAAGCGAATAAGAAAAGCCTATCACAAACCAGCCACTTTGCTCAGTTGAATAATGGCAAATAAAAAAGCCCGCTCAATTGAGCGGGCTTTCAAATTCGTGGTGGCCAATCGCGGAATCGAACCACGGACACGCGGATTTTCAATCCGCTGCTCTACCAACTGAGCTAATTGGCCACTTATCGCTGAGTTCAGCCAGCGAGAAGCGGAATTAGACACCAGCATGGATTTTACGTCAAACCCTTTATGTGACAAATTAACTGGTTTTTATATAAAAATATGATTTCATTGAGGTAATTTTTCTACAAAATCGGCAGCAGATTCAGTCAAAATAACAGCTTCCCCATTTTTGACCGGAGTCAGCATGGACATCATCTGGTGGATTATCAGTATCTGCCTGATTCTGGCCGGAATCGCAGGTATCGTTTTGCCCATTCTGCCCGCCACAGCGCTGGTATTTGCTGGCATGCTGCTCATCGCATGGCAACAGAATTTCCAAACCGTCAGCATCTACACCATGATCGTGCTTGGCGTATTGGCGCTACTGGCAGGTGCGCTGGATTATATTGCTGGCGCACTGGGTGCCAAAATGGTCGGCGCCAGCCGGGCCGCAATCTGGGGTGCGACGCTCGGTGCCATTCTGGGCGTTTTTGCCGGGCCGGTCGGGCTGATTTTCGGTCCTTTACTTGGCGCTGTCGCAGGGGAGTTCTATGCGACACGCAATCATTGGCAGTCCGGCAAAGTGGGAATCGCTAGCTGGTTGGGGCTGATCCTAGGCATGATTGCCAAAGTAGGGATTATTTTCATGATGCTAGGAATCTTCTGGCTGGCTTACCTGATCTAAATACCACCAAAGGTATAGCCTTGCAGCCCAATTAAAAAGCGAGCCACGAGCACATACCCCATCACTCAATCCAGCGTCGCAACCAGAAATACAAGCCCAAACTGGAGCCGATCAAGCCCATCAAGGCCAGCACGGCAAAATACCCCCATTGCCAGTGCAACTCGGGCATATGGTCAAAGTTCATACCGTAAATTCCTGCAATCAGCGTTAGCGGACTAAAAATGATCGTAAATACAGTCAGCGTCCGCATCTGGGTATTCATCGTTTGTGATTGCAGCGCCAAATAAATATCCTGCAAACCCGACACCGTTTCACGCAAGGCCTCGACACTCTCGATCAGTTGCACTGTGTGATCGTAGACATCGCGCAAGTACAACTGCGTTTCGTCCTTGAAAAAATCGGCATCGTCACGCTGCAGTACATTAATCACTTCACGCAAGGGCCACAGCCCGCGCTTGAGCGCCTGCAAAGAGCGGCGTGTGTGCTGCACTTCCTGCATTTGCGCAGGTTCACGCTGCACAATGATTTCATCTTCCAGTTCGTCAACACGTTCGCCGATTTGCTCGAGCACGGCAAAGTAGCGATCAACCACTTTATCGAGCAGGGCATAAACCAGATAATCGATCCCGAACTTGCGCAGTTGCGATTCACTACTCCGCAAGGAATCGCGAATACCCGCAAATGTTCCCGTTGGTTTTTCCTGAAAAGTCAGCAGAAAGTTGCGGCCGACCACCAAGCTCAGTTGCTCGGATTCAACCGAGCCGCACTCATCCAGAAACATCAATCTTGCGGTAATGAACAGATAGCCGGAATAAGCCTCAACTTTGGGACGCTGCTGGGTATTGAGGATGTCTTCGAGCACCAGCGGATGCAATTTGAAACGCTGACCGATCAGTTGCAGCATCGCCAGATCTTCGAGCCCGTGCAAATTTAACCAGTAATTGCCATAAGTCGGAACAAACTCGCGCCCTTGAGCCAGATCGGTAAAGCGGGTTTCGAGAAATTCGCCATCGCGCTGACCAAACTCGATCAAGGTCGCCAGCGTCGGTGTCGGCTCGGATTCACCGACATACTGCAATGAACCCGGCGCCAGCCCGGCTTTGCTCGCCTTCAGATGCGCCTTTATTCGGCGGCGATCGCCAGTACTTGTAATGTTACGCCGATGTTTTTCCATGCGGCAGTTTCCTCATTGAGCGCAAATGCGGTCAGCGGATGAGCATTCAACCAGTCCGCATCAATGGTCAGCTGATAAGCGTCAGTCAATCGAAGCAAGTCGATACAGGGCGGTGTTTCATCGAGTCGCGAACGATAAAAAATCACCGCCAGCCGCAAGGCCAGAATCGCATCCCATTCAGCAGCGGAGATTGTTTCACCAGCCAGCTTGGTCAGACTACCAGCATGCGCCAGCACCAACCGCGCCAGCCAGACCTGCTCGCGCCGAGAAAAACCGGGCATATCGGCATGCTGCAAAATATAAGCCGAATGCTTGTGATAGCTGGCATGTGCAATCGAGCGGCCGACTTCATGCAACAAAGCGGCCATATTCAGATGCCGCGCCAGCACTGCGTCTTCTGGCGCAGTTTCGCCGCGCAAAACATCAAACAAACGCATGGCCAGCGCAGTTACTCGATTGGCCTGCAAACCATCAACGTGATAGCGGCGCTGAAAAAAATCAACCGTCCGGTCACGGACATCGTACTCGGTCTGCCTTTGCATCAAATCGTACAGCACGCCATCACGCAGAGCACCGTAAGTAATGCTCATCCGCTCGATCCCGAGCATATCAAACACCGCCTGCATAATGGCAAAACCGCCCGCTAGGACAGGACGGCGGTCGTCTCGCAGGCCATTGAGCTGCAGTTTGTCGACATGGCCAGCTTGCAGCATTTTTTCCCGCAAAGCAGCCATTCCCGCTCTGGTAATCCCGAGCGGAGAGAGATCGTTCAACTCCAGAATATCAGCCAGTGAACGGGCAGTTCCGGATGTTCCAATCGCACGCTGCCACTCGCCTGAATGAAAGTCGGGAACCAGCGGCAAAAATGCGCCACGCGCAGCCAGTTCGGCGGTTTCAAGCCGCTCACGCGTAATCACGCCATCGGGGAAGTAGCGCATGCTCCAGCCAACACAGCCCAACTGGACGCTTTCGGTACGAAATGAACGGTACTGGCTACCAATAATCAGTTCGGTCGAGCCTCCGCCAATATCAACCACCAAGCGGCGTTCACGTGTACTGGGAAGACTATGCGCTGCACCGATGTAAATCAACCGAGCTTCTTCACGACCGGCGATGACTTCGATCGGGAATCCCAGCGCAGCCTCGGCTGCCGGAATAAATTGCGCAGCATTGCGTGCAACACGAAAAGTATTGGTCGCTACGGCACGTACACACTGTGGTGGTAATCCGGCGAGGCGTTCGCCAAAGCGCGACAAGGCGGTGAGCAGCTCGGCAATCGCCGCTTCACTCAAACACCCTTGCGCATCCAGACCGGCGCCCAGACGAACCGTTTCCTTGAGTGAATCAAGTGGAAACAAAGCGCCCTCAACCACTCGGGCAATTTGCAAACGAAAACTGTTCGAGCCCAGATCAACAGCGGCAATAATCGAATTGTCGCTCATTTGAAGTTGGGCTCCGGATTCTGAAGAAGATTGGCCATAGGTGCGTCAATTTACCGTAATCTGCACAAAAAAAATACGAAAAAATGGGGCAAATGCATTTGCCCCATTTTTTATTACCGATCATTGATTGCCGCCGCAATTAGCCTTTGGCAATGGCGTCCACTTCAGCCAGCGTTTTGTGTCGCACATCGCGCCCCTTGACCAGATAGACCACGTGCTCGGCGACATTAACCGCCAGATCACCGATGCGCTCGGTCGCTTTGGCAATCCACAGGATATCCAGCGTCAGAGAAATCGAGCGCGGGTCTTCCATCATCACCGTAATCAATTGCCGTTGCAGCGCACGATATTCCTGATCAAGCTGAGGATCGGATCCGATCACATCCGCAGCCGCCGCCGAATCTACCCGGGCAAAAGCATCGAGCGCACGAGTCAGCATATCAAGTGCCAAATTGGCGATGTGATTCACTTCTTGAAACTTGGGCACCTGCATTTTGCCGCTTTCGAAAATCGACTTGGCGCGCAGGCAGATTTTATGTGCCTTGTCGCCGATGCTTTCCAGATCTTCAACCGATTTGATCACCGTCATCACCAGACGCAAATCCGATGCCGCCGGCTGGCGGCGGGCGATCATATGAACACACAGATCATCCAGCTCAAGGTGCATGGCATTCACGGTCTGCTCTTGTGCAATCACCTGATCAATGACGGCCATATCGCCCGATGCCAATGCTTTCATCGACAGGCGAACCTGCTCTTCGACCAGCCCTGCCATCGCCATCACCTGCGTACGAATGGCGTTCAGGTCAGCGTCAAATTGGGTAGAAATATGTTCATGCATTGCGCAATAACTCCAAGATAATTTGTGACGCACCATAACAGCAAAATGTGACAGGATTGTTACATCCGGCCTTTGCGGTCGCGGTGCGTTTATATCCGGATTGTAGCGTTTTGCGCTTATTTGATGGTTTTCACGCCGTTAGCCGTGCCTAGCAACAACACATCAGCCCGGCGATGCGCAAAAATGCCGTTCGTCACAACACCAACGATCTGGTTAAGTTTACTTTCCAGTTCATTCGCCTGAGTGATTTTAAGACCGTGCACGTCGATAATGATATTGCCATTGTCGGTCACCACACCTTCACGGTAGGCCGGATGGCCGCCAAGTTTGACAATTTCGCGCGCGACATAAGAGCGAGCCATCGGAATGACTTCGACCGGCAACGGAAAAGCGCCCAGCACATCAACCAATTTCGATTCATCGGCAATACAGATAAATTGCTCGGCCACTGCCGCGACGATCTTTTCGCGCGTCAGCGCAGCGCCGCCACCTTTGATCATTTGCAGCTGATGATTGATTTCATCGGCACCATCGACATAAACCGGCAGCGCATCAATCGTGTTGAGTTCATACACCGGAATGCCATGCGATTTCAACCGCGCCACACTGGCTTCGGACGATGAAACGGCACCTTTAATGCGCCCCTTGATCTGAGCCAGCGCATCAATAAAATAATTCGCCGTCGAGCCGGTACCGACGCCGACAATGCAATCATCGGGAACATAAGCAATCGCTGCACGACCCACTGCTTCTTTGAGTTCATTTTGCGTCATGGCATTTCCTTGGTATCAAATTGATAAACATTGCAATCGGGCTTGATTATATCTTGCCCGGCCAAGCTGCGCCTTAAGCTAACTTGTCGGGCATCAAATGACGCGTAAATTGCCACCCCGCAGCGGCTGACAGAGCCCCAAGCCGGGCAAGAAATGTCGTCACCACATACATGCCATACGTATCTTACCCAATATCAATAATCTCGTTATCTACAGCAACATACCCCTAATATCAATAGTGTACACCCAGACATCGGGTCGAACTGTTGCTGTAGCAAGCTAGCCCTCGTCCCTATACTGGCTAGGGTCTATTGAGATTTGGTCTGCAGATCGTAACTCAAACGCCAACCGTTCCTGGCAATACATTTCGAGCACATACCATGAATTCCGGCCTTGTCTGCGCCACTCTGGCTTATCTGATCTGGGGGCTGTTCCCCCTTTATTTCCGCGTGATTCAATATCTGCCGCCGCTGGAAATCGTGCTGCACCGCATGGTCTGGGCACTGCTTTTCCTGCTGGGCGTACTGGCCTGGCGCAAGCAGTGGCAATGGATCAGGCAACTTAACCGCCGCCTGATCATCGGTTTTACTTTCAGCGCACTGCTATTGTCGATCAACTGGCTGGTCTATATCTGGGCGGCCAATTCGGGGCGGGTCGTCGATGCCAGCCTGGGTTATTTTATTAATCCACTCGTCAATGTATTGCTCGGCGTGGTGATTCTGAAAGAGCGATTGCGCGGTATTCAATGGCTGTGCATCGGCATTGCCGCCGCCGGAGTGCTCTGGCTGACTTTTGCCGCCGGGCATTTGCCTTGGGTCGCTTTGACGCTGGCCTTCAGTTTCGGGATTTATGGTGTATTGCGCAAAATTGCAACGCTGGGTGCGCTGGAAGGGCTGACGCTGGAAACGGCTTTGCTGTTTCCGCTGGCCTTGCTTTTGATGAGCATCGGAGAAAACCACTTTACCAATGCCCCGGCAGGTATACAGCTAATCACTATACTAGCCGGTCCTATTACGGCAATACCCCTATTACTGTTTGCTTTTGCCGCCAGAAAAATCAGCATGACCCAGCTGGGATTGCTGCAATACATCACCCCGTCAATGCAGTTGATACTGGCAATCTGGCTCTGGCATGAGCCGTTTGGCACCCACAAAATGATCGGTTTTGGTCTGATCTGGCTGGCGCTGATTTTATTCACCAGTGAGAGCGTGCTGCGGCAGCACAAGCGCCAATAAATACATCAAAATCATTCACCACAGAGGCACAAAAGCGCAGCGACTCAAGGTTTTCTCTGCGCCTCAGTGCCTCTGTGGTTCATTTTTTTCGCGGAGCATGTCTGCCTTGAGTCACTACAGTGACGCTAGATAGGCACGGATTCCGTCGAGCAGCATTTGCACCGCAATCGCAGTCAGAATCAAGCCCATCAAGCGCTCGAACGCGGTAGTCACTCGCTCGCCGAGGACTTGGGAAATTTTTTCGGAAAAAGCCAGCGTCAGCGCACAAACCAGCATCGTCAGCGCCAGCGCGCCCACCCACAACCACAGGCGCTCCGGATCGCGCGAAACCAGCAGCAAAACCGTCGCCAGTGCAGACGGGCCGGCCAAGAGCGGAATCGCCAGTGGCACAATATAAGGCTCGCCATGATCACTATCGCCAAAAACGCCATCCGGATGCGGAAAAACCATCCTCAACGCAATCAAAAATAGAATCACACCACCGGCGATTCCCAGTGACGTTTGCGACAGATGCATGACTTCAAGAAACTGTCGGCCAAAAATCATGAACAGCAGCAGAACGCCAAACGCGACGCTGACTTCGCGTACAATCACGCGCCAGCGCCGCTCTTTGGGCACTTTCTTCATCAGTGAAACAAACAAAGGAATGCCGCCCAGCGGGTCGGTCACCAGCAGCAGCAAAATAAATGCAGAAAGAAAAGTCGGGCTATCCATCGCAGCAGTTTACCCAGCCAGACCGGCAAACCATATACGGGAAAGCCGCAGGACAGGTTCAGGCTATGTCAGTTGCTCGGCCAATAAGCGCACCTGACTGCGTGAGAGCAAATGCTGGATGCGCTGCAAATGACTCGCCGATATTTTAACTGCATCGCTGTCTTCGTTTTGCAGTAGCTGGGAATAAAAAGGCAGCGTGTCGGCCTGCTGATTATTATGTTCAAACCAACGGATCAAGGCCAGACAGCAACGACGAATCAAGTGGGTAATTTGAGCATTGCACGCCAACTGGTGCGCACGGCCTAGCGTTTCGGCCGCCCCCGGATCATTCAGTGCCTGCAATACCTCGCCCAAAGCGGTCAGCGAATGCGCTTTGCCCCATAAATTATCATTGAGCTTGTTCAGCTTATAGGCCTGCTCCAGCGCAACTCTGGCTTGCTCATGCATTTCCTGGGCGGCATAGACCAGCCCCCGGTAATAGACTACTTCAGCCGACCAAACCTTGTTGCTGATTTTGGATTGCAGCAAAACCTCTGCTTCAGCCATGCATTGCAGCGTATAGCTGTACAAGCCAAGTCTGAATGCGTCACTGCCCACATTAATTAACGCTTCACAGATTCGCTCATCATTTGCCAGCCAGCGAGCGACTTTCAGCGCCAGTTCGTTGTGTTTGAGCGCACTTTCATAATCGCCAAAGCCCAGATACAACTGGGCAATGGCCAGATTGACACGAATGCAAAGGTCTTTGTCATTGATTTTTCTGGCCATTTGCAACGCCGAAGACCAGAAATCCAAAGCCCGCAGTGGTTTGCCTTGCAACAAATGAGCGGTTCCCAGCAGAATCATCGCATCGGTTTGCTCGTGCAGGTGCCGAGTCCGGGCAAAACCGGCTACCGCAGCAGCAAATGCCACAATCGCATGAACATGTTCGCTGATGTGCAGCCATGCATGCCCCAGAATCAGTTGGGCATACGCTTGCGCGAATTCATCCCCGTGCGCGGCAAGCACAAGCTCCTGCGCCCTTTGCGGCGAAGGTGGCGACCCCAGCGCAGAGTTTTTGGCGATGAGCTCCAGCTCCTGACACTTGTTCAGTTGTTCAGTTGTAAATCGCTTTAGGGTCATGGCTCACCATCCCAGCAAATTTCATGCATTTCTTTACGCTGCGCCAAAAACAAAGCCAGATTAGCGCGCAAATGGAAAATCTCCCGGCTTTCTCCTGCCTGATAAAACGCGCCACCAACGCTGATCCCCAACGGTTCAGGCCAGTACCCTTGCTCCAGTTGTGCAACGTGCATTTGCACCTGGACAAAAGTGTGTTCAATTTCTGCGGGCAACATATCCAGCAGCACCAGTTCAAACGCCCCCAGCCCGGTAGTGACCAAAAACCCCTTGCCCAACTGATCAGCCTGTAACAGGTGCGCTACCTTGATATAACTTTCTAACGCAACCTCTTTGCCCAGTACTTCACTGATGCTGGCATAGTGATTAATGCCGATGCACAGCAAGGCCACTTGCCCTCCGCGCTGGGCCTGCAGCAGAAAGTCATCCCAGCGCATTTCCAGATAGCGTGCGTTATACAGTCCGGTAATGTCATCCCGGAACCCTGCTGATTCGAGCTGCTGAACCTGCTGATATTGCTCGGCATTTTGCTCGCGCAGCAAATGGATTTCGATTTCACTGGTAATGTTTTGCAGCTTTCTCTCAATCGCAATCAGACTTCGCGGACGGCTGCTCGTCATGACTTGCTGCTCTTTCAATTGCAAAGCCTGCTTGAAATAACCGACTGCATCCAGATCACGCCCCAGACTCTGGCAAGCCCTGCCCAGTTCAATCCGCATTTGTCGCTCGTTCGCCGGAAAAAAATCCAGATGGGCTTCAGCAATACGCAGCGCCCGACCCAACCTCTCCGACTCCACTTGCGGACATGCCGCAAACAATTGCAGCAATCTGCGGCTGCAGTAAGCCACTGCAATGGCATCGTCACGGTAAAGTTCAATGGCCAACTCCAGCGACTGCAAAGCCAGCTCGGGGCTTCCTTGCTCGCAATAGATTTGGCAGAGTAGCTCTTGCAAAATGGGGCACGATTGCAGCCGAGGAAAGACCATGCCGCGTTGCAGCGAAATCTGCGCCAGATTCGCCTCGTCCATTGCCTGCAAATCCAGGGCAATATGCAGGTGTAACAGACAAAGCAGATAGTCATCCTGCCGCGCTAGCTGCAGTGCATGCTGATGCAAGTTCAGGCCGCGCTCGGGCTGCCCGCCCTGAGTCAATGATCCGCCCAGTAATGCCCAAAATGGAACTTCGTCGAGCAAGGATGGGCACTGTTGCAACGCTTGCAGGCACACTTTGGCCGCAGCATTTAACTGACCCTGCCTGAAAAAATCGCACCCCTTGCGTAATAAAACTTGCCGATCCACACGTCATCCTTATGATAAAAAAAGCCCCGCGAGCGGGGCTTTTTTTCAAGCAACAGTGATTACCACTCGCCCAAGTAGGCCAGTATACCCTCTGCAGCATTTCTGCCTTCATAAACTGCACGTACAACGAGATCTGCGCCACGCACCTGATCGCCGCCCGCGAAAATTTTCGGGTTCGACGTCTGATGTTTGAACTCTTGCTTCTCGGCGGCAATCGTGCGACCCCAGTCGTCGGTTTTCACGCCTTGTGCGTCAAACCATGACTCTGGCTCGACCGAGAAACCGAAGGCCACGATCACGTGATCGCATTCGATTACACGTTCTGAACCGGCGACCAATTCTGGACGACGGCGGCCTTTCTCATCCGGTGCGCCCAATTGCGTCGAAACCAGCGTCAGCGCCAAGCTGCCGTCGGCATTCTTTTCGATTTTCACTGGCTGGCTGTTCCACGCGAATTCAACGCCTTCTTCTTTGGCATTAGCCACTTCGCGTTTCGAGCCCGGCATGTTTTCTTCGTCACGGCGGTAAGCACACACGACGCTGGCCGCGCCTTGGCGGATCGATGTACGGTTGCAATCCATCGCGGTATCGCCACCGCCCAAGACTACAACGCGCTTGCCTTGCATCGATACAAACGCTTCACCTTCGAGTGTGCCCATCGAATTGCGAACGTTATTGATCAGGAAAGGCAAAGCTTCGAGCACGCCTGGCAAATCTTCACCAGCAATGCCGCCTTTCATGTACTTGTATGCACCCATACCCATAAATACGGCATCGTAATCAGCCAGCAACGTTTCAATCGTCACGTCTTTGCCGATTTCGGTATTCAAACGGAACTCGACGCCCATTTCTTCCATGATCTTGCGACGCGTCACGATCACGTCTTTTTCGAGCTTGAATTCTGGAATACCAAAAGTCAGCAGGCCGCCGATTTCTTCGTAGCGATCAAAGACCACTGGCGTTACACCATTGCGCACCAGCATATCCGCACAACCCAAACCAGCCGGGCCGGCACCAATCACGGCCACTTTACGACCTGTCTGTACGACACCAGACATATCTGGGCGCCAGCCGGCCTTGAACGCTTCGTCGGTAATGTATTTTTCTACCGAACCAATCGATACCGCGCCAGCATCCACTTGGTTCAGCGTACACGCGCCTTCGCACAGACGATCTTGCGGGCAAACACGGCCGCAGATTTCCGGCAGCGAATTGGTCTTGTGCGAGAGTTCAGCCGCTTCAAACAGCTTGCCTTCTTCAACCAGCTTCAACCAGTGAGGGATGTGGTTGTGCACCGGACATTCCCACGAGCAATACGGATTGCCACAGGCCAGGCAACGACCAGCTTGCTCGCCAGACGTTACTTTATCCAATGGGCTGTAGATTTCTTTAAATACAAATTTGCGCTTTTCAACGGCAACTTTCTCGCCCGGGTTGCGCGCAATATTCAGAAACTGAAACACGTCTGACATGGGTATAAACCTCAATGCGAATCAGATAGTGACTTACGGGCACATACCCTGCACATCCAAATCAAAACTTATTCTGTTGCGGGCAGCTGTGCTACCCGCAACCTCACACACTTAGTCTTTCAACAAGGCATCGAGCTTGGCGACTTTCGGTTTCACCAGCCAGAAGTAATCGACGGCTTCATCGAAGTTGGCCAGCAATTCTTTTGCCTTGGCTGAACCAGTCAAATCTGCATGCGCCTTGATCTTGTCTTTCAAGAACGCACGGATCGCGCCGTAGGCTTCGCCGTTGATCAGATTCGTATCGATCAGCTCATTGTTGTAGCGATACGCGAATTTCTGCGTTGGATCGTAAACCAGTGCAAAACCGCCGGTCATACCCGCGCCGAAGTTGTAGCCGGTTTCACCCAGCACCACGACGCAACCGCCAGTCATGTATTCGCAACCGTGGTCGCCCACGCCTTCAACAATCGCAGTCGCGCCCGAGTTACGCACCGCGAAACGCTCGCCGGCCATACCGGCAGCGTACAATTCGCCACCAGTTGCACCGTATAGACAGGTGTTGCCGACAATCGTTGCTTCGTGCGAAGCAAACTCGCTGCCTTTTGGCGGGTAGATCACGACTTTACCGCCGTTCATGCCCTTACCAACGTAATCGTTCGCGTCACCAGCCAACTCAATCGTCAGACCTTTGGCATTCCACACACCCAGCGACTGACCGGCCGAGCCGTTCAGTTTGATATGCAGTGTGCCTTCCGGCAGAGCCGCAGCGCCGTGCGCCTTGGCAATTTCGCCCGACAGGCGCGCACCGATCGATCGGTGAATATTGCGCACATTGTATTCAAAGCTTTGTTTCGTACCGGCTTTAATGCCAGCCAAAGCGTCACGAACCATTTCTTCAGCCAGCTCACCTTTATCGAAAGACGGGTTGCTTGCTTCTACGCAGAAGCGTGGCACTGAATCTGGCGTCGTACCTTGGCTCAACAGCGCACTCATCGCGAGTTTCTTCTGCTTCTCGGTCGCGCCTTCGATCAGGCCCAAGAGTTCAGTGCGGCCAACCAAGTCTTCGAACTTGCGAATCCCCAGACTTGCCATCAACTCGCGAGTTTCTTGTGCGATGAAGGTGAAGTAATTGACAACCATTTCTGGCAAGCCGATGAAGTACTTGCTACGCAGCTTGATTTCTTGCGTCGCCACACCGGTCGCACAGTTGTTCAGGTGACAAATCCGCAGGAATTTGCAACCCAGCGCGACCATAGGGCCAGTACCGAAACCGAAGCTCTCGGCGCCCATGATCGCCGCTTTGACGACGTCCAGCCCCGTTTTCAGACCCCCGTCGGCCTGTACGCGAACGCGGCCACGCAGGCCATTGGCACGCAATACTTGCTGCGCTTCGGTCAGACCCAATTCAAACGGCGAACCGGCATATTTCACAGAGGCCAGTGGCGACGCAGCGGTACCGCCGTCGTAACCAGAAATCGTGATCAGATCAGCGTAGGCTTTGGCGACACCGGCAGCAATCGTACCGACGCCCGGCTCGGCAACCAGTTTGACCGAAACCAGCGCAGCAGGATTGACCTGTTTCAAGTCGAAAATCAGCTGAGCCAAATCTTCGATCGAATAAATATCGTGGTGCGGTGGCGGCGAAATCAGGCTGATGCCCGGTTTGCTGTGACGCAGTTTCGCGATCAGTGGCGATACTTTATCGCCTGGCAGCTGACCGCCTTCACCCGGTTTTGCACCTTGTGCGACTTTAATCTGCAGCACTTCAGCGTTCACCAGATAGTGCGGCGTCACGCCGAAACGACCAGAAGCCACCTGCTTGATTTTCGACATGCGTGGCGTGCCGTAGCGTGCTTCGTCTTCACCACCTTCACCCGAGTTCGAGCGCGCGCCCAGACGGTGCATACCTTCTGCCAAGGCTTCGTGCGCTTCAGGGCTCAAGGCGCCCAAGGACATACCAGCCGAATCAAAACGCTTGACGATAGATTCGAGCGGCTCAACTTCATCAATCGAAATTGCTTTGGCTGGGTCGATGTTCAAGGCCATCAAATCGCGCAACATCGCGACCGGACGCTGATTCACCAGATCAGCGTATTGCTTGTACGCTTTGTAATCGCCGTTCTGGACTGCCTTTTGCAGCGCCATCACGACGTCCGGGTTGTAAGCGTGGTATTCCTCGCCGAACACATATTTCAGCAGACCACCCTGCGCCAGTGGGCGCATCGGGTTGAAAGCCAGCTTGTTCAGTTTGGCTTGATCTTCCTGGAAATCAGCGAAGTTAGCGCCAGAAATACGCGATACGGTGCCAGTCAGACACAGATCGATGACTTCTTCGCCAATACCCACACCTTCAAACAATTGCGAACCGCGGTAAGAAGCGACCGTCGAAATACCCATTTTCGACAGGATCTTCATCAGACCCTTGTTGATGCCCTTGCGGAAGTTGTTCGCCGCTTTTTCAAGCGAATACTCAATCTGGCCCATGTCGATCAATTCTTTGATCGTCTGGTAAGCCAGATATGGCACTACCGCAGTCGCGCCGTAACCGATCAGACATGCAAAGTGGTGCGGATCGCGCGTGGTCGCGGTTTCAACAATGATATTGGTTTTGCAACGCAGACCTGCATTGATCAGCGCGTGATGAACTGCGCCCACAGCGAACAGCGCCGGGATCGGCAAGCGGCCTTTGGCGATGTTCTTGTCCGACAGCACGACAATCACGGTGCCATTGTTCACACTGGCGAGCACGTCGGCAGTCAGTTTTTCGATGGCCGCTTTCAGCGTTGTGCTGGCCGCTTCAAAACTGATGTCGAAACGCGCGGCTTTGAAATCGGCGTCGTTCTGGCTGATGATCGCTTCGAATTTGTCGGTCGACAGCACCGGCGAAGTCACTTCCAGACGTTTGGCGTGGCTCGGGCCGTCTTCGAACAGATTGCGTTCCGGGCCAAAACAGGTGTTCAGCGACATCACAATCGCTTCGCGGATCGGATCGATCGGCGGGTTGGTTACCTGCGCGAATTGCTGGCGCAGGTAATCGAATGGCGAACGCACTTTCTCGGACAACACGGCCATAGGCGTGTCATCACCCATCGAGCCAATCGCTTCCTGACCGTCTGCGGCCAAAACACGCAGAATCTGATCGCGTTCTTCAAACGTCAGCTGGAATTGTTTTTGGTAGGTGAGCAAAGTCGCCTTGTCCATTTCTTCCAGTGGTTTGTTGTCTTCAGCCATTTCCAAGTGCGTCGCATGCTCTTTGAGCCATGCGCGGTAGGGCTGCGCCGATTTCAGGTTGTTATCGATGGTTTCGGTATCGATAAACTCGCCGGTTTTCAGGTTAACGGCGACGATCTGGCCCGGTTTAACGCGGCCTTTTTTCGCTACGTCTTCCGGTTTGTAACCCCAAACGCCGATTTCAGAGGCGATGGTGATATGACGATCTTTGGTGATGACATAACGCGCTGGACGCAGGCCGTTACGGTCTAGTGCACAACCGGCATAGTCGCCAGCCGCCCAAACGATACCGGCGGGGCCATCCCATGGCTCCATGTGCAGCGAGTTGTATTCGTAGAACGCGCGCAGGTCGCGATCATTGCTGTCAACGTTCTGCCAAGCCGGTGGCACGAGCAAACGGAAGGCGCGGAATACGTCAACGCCGCCGAGCACCAGGCTCTCCAACATATTATCCAGACTCATCGAGTCTGAACCATTGGTTTGTACGATAGGGCGGATTGCGTCCATGTCGAGCTTTTCGCTATCCATGATCGCTTCACGCGCTTTAGCCCATGCGCGGTTACCCGTCAGCGTGTTGATCTCGCCGTTGTGCGCGAGGAAACGGAAAGGCTGAGCCAGTTTCCATTGTGGCCAGGTATTGGTCGAGAAACGCTGGTGGTACACCGCCATGCTCGAGCCAAAACGCTCGTCTTTCAAGTCGAGGTAGAAAACCGGCAGGTTTTCCGGCGTAACCAGACCTTTGTATGACATCACGTACGGGTTCAGCGTCGGGATGTAGAAATCTTTGTCGCCTGCGTTGGCTTTTTCAGCCAAGCGACGCGCTTGATAGAGTTTGCGGGCAAATTCGATTTCAGCCAGACCAGCCGGAGCATTGACAAAAATCTGTTTGATCGACGGCAGAGAAGCCATCGCAGCTTCGCCGAGCGCGTCCAGATTCACCGGAACGTCACGCACACCGGCTACAGTCAGGCCTTGGCTTTCTACCGCAGCCACCAGACTGGCGATTGATTTCGCACAGGTATCTTTGTCCAGTCCAGCAAATACAAGGCCTGCAGTAAATTGCTCTGCCAGGGTATAGCCATTATCTTGGGCTACTGCTTGCAGAAAGCCGGTCGGCTTACGGAACAATAACCCACAGCCATCACCTGACTTGCCATCGGCGGCCACGGCACCGCGGTGAGTCAAACAGGCCAGAGAATTAATCGCAGTCGATACCAGCCAATGCGACGGTTTATCATCCATCTGCGCGATCAAACCGAAGCCGCAGCTATCTTGCTCGAACTGCGGGCGGTACAACGTGCCTTCTAACCAGCTTTGTCTATCCATCACAACGGAACCCTTAAAAGCCAAAAACAAGCTCACTAGGGATTGACCCTAGTCAAGCGAAAGGGCTTGATTCTAGCTTTTAAGAGTGCTAAACGCAACCCGAGAACGGCGCGGCTGGACAATCGGGGAAATCCCTGAAAGTCGCGCCAGATAAGCTTTCTAAGCTTATAAGCCAGTCTTAATTTCAGGTCATTAAAACCACTAATCAAGACTAAAAATACGAAAGCCCCGCATCGCGCGGGGCCTACCGATTACGTCTCGAAAAACGAACTGGGCTGCTCACCCTTGAGGTCAATTAACGCTTGCGTGCAGCTTCACTACGCTCGATAGCAATCGCAATCAGGTAATGAACCAGATCTCTATCATGGCCGATCACCTCGATACAAGCGTGGCGCAGGCGATCAACCAGGAATTTCTCCGGTGAATCAATCACGCGTTTAAAGCGGTTGTATTTGAATTTCGAGTCGCCAACGATTTCTTCCAGCTGCGCAACGCGCTCAGGCTGGTTATTGCGCAGGCGGTAAAGCTTACTTTTCGCCGCGACTTTGCGGTCGTGATTCGGACGCAAGATAACGTGCCAGTCTGCGGGTACTTCGGGGTTTACTTGCTCGCTCATCTTTAATCCTTCGTCATCCAGCCAATTCAATCTTGCAATTATACGGGCAATTGTCGCCAAGCCTTAGCAAATAAAAAGCCGACCTGTTGGCCGGCTTTTCAAATCCAAAGCAATCGTAATGATTAGCGCGGCAACGTTGAACTCCCCATTAAGAAAGCATCCACTTCACGCGCAGCCTGACGACCTTCGCGGATCGCCCAAACGACCAGCGATTGCCCACGGCGCACGTCGCCCGCTGCAAACACTTTAGCGACGCTGGTTTGATAGCAACCAACGCCATCGGTCGTCGCTTTGGCATTACCACGTGCGTCTTTTTCGACGCCGAAGCTATCGAGCAAACTGGCCACTGGATTAGTGAAACCCATCGCCAAAAACACCAAATCAGCGTTCAGCTCAAACTCGCTACCCGCAACCGGGGTAGGCTTGCCGTCAACCCAATCCAAGCGCACCAGTTTCACTGCTTTTAGCACGCCGTTTTCGCCGACAAACTCTTGCGTTTGCACCGCGAAATCGCGTTCTACGCCTTCTTCGTGACTGCTCGACGTACGCAGCTTCACTGGCCAGTACGGCCAAACGATGGATTTGTTTTCCTGCTCTGGCGGCATCGGCATCAACTCAAGCTGAGTCACGCACGCTGCGCCATGGCGGTTGCTGGTACCGACGCAATCGCTACCGGTATCGCCACCACCAATCACGACCACATGCTTATCCTTCGCATTGATCGGGTTGGCTGCGCCACCGACGTTTTGCTTGTTTTGCGCGATCAGTAATTCCAACGCGAAATGCACGCCTTTAAGCTCACGCCCTGGCACTGGCAAATCGCGCGGCACTTCGGCTCCACCGGCCAAAATCACCGCATCGAATGCTGCTTCAAGCTCGGCTGGCGTAACAACGGTTCTCGCATCATTCACAATACCTTTAGGTATATCTGCAGAACCAATTACAGTATTGGTTTTGAAGGCAATACCCTCAAACTGCATTTGCTCCAAACGGCGATCGATCACTTCAGCTTCGAGTTTGAAATCCGGAATACCGTAACGCAGCAGGCCACCCGCCGCGTCGTTTTTCTCGAATACGGTCACCGAGTGACCAACGCGAGCAAGCTGCTGCGCTGCAGCCAAGCCCGCAGGGCCCGAGCCAACAATGGCCACCTTCTTGCCGGTTTTGACCTTGGCAGGCTGCGGCACAACCCAACCGTTTTCCCACGCCTTATCGATAATCGCGCGCTCGATGGATTTAATGCCAACCGGATCCGCATTAATGCCCAGCGTACAGGCCGCTTCACACGGTGCAGGGCACACGCGGCCAGTAAACTCGGGGAAGTTATTGGTTGAATGCAATACAGTCAGCGCGTTTTGCCAATCTTGCTGGTACACCAGATCGTTAAAATCGGGGATCACATTATTGACTGGGCAGCCGTTATTGCAGAACGGAATACCGCAATCCATACAGCGCGCACCTTGCAATTTGGCTGCCGCATCGTCGAGCGCTGGCATAAATTCGCGGTAGTGTTTCAGGCGTTGCGCAACGGGCTCGTAGCTGTCTTTGACGCGTTCAATTTCTAGAAAACCTGTTGGCTTACCCATTATGCGATCTCCTTCTGCGCTGCGGCGTTCACGGTATTTGCTGCAGCCATTTCCTTCATTTCAGTCAATGCACGGCGGTATTCGTTCGGGAATACTTTGACGAAAGCAGCACGGCTTGTTAACCAATTCGCCAAAATCTCGGCGGCGCGCACGCTGCCAGTCAATGCAGCATGTTTTTCGATCAAGGCTTTGAGCTGAACTTCATCGCTCACACCATTGTGGAATGGTTGCTCTTGGGTTTCGCTTGCCACAACTTGCTCCAGCGCTACTTGCGCCATATTGCAGCGACCAGGAAACAGCCCTTCTGGATCGTAAACGTAAGCGATACCACCAGACATCCCCGCCGCGAAGTTGCGGCCAGTATTACCCAGCACCACGACCGTACCACCGGTCATGTATTCGCAACCATGATCGCCCAAGCCTTCCACGACCGCTGTCGCACCTGAGTTTCGCACCGCGAAACGCTCGCCGCCGACACCAGCAAAGAACGCTTCACCGGCAATCGCGCCAAACAGCACGGTATTGCCGACGATGATGTTTTCCCATGTTTTGCCCACAAAGCTGGCATTAGGGCGAATCACAATTCGGCCACCCGATAGGCCTTTACCAACGTAATCATTGCCTTCGCCGGTCAACGTTATCGTAATACCCCGGGAGAGGAATGCCCCGAAACTCTGACCTGCCGTGCCTTGCAGAGCAATACCTATGGTATTTTCCGGCAAACCAGCATGGCCATAACGACGCGCCACTTCACCGGACAGCATCGCCCCCACGGTACGGTTAATGTTTTTCACTGGCAGGCTGATTTGCGTCACTTCACCGCGCTCAAGCGCCGGTGCGGCTTGTTTGATCAACTCTTGGTCAAGGGCTTTATTCAGGCCGTGATCTTGCACTTCAGCGTGCAGGCGAGCGACTTCGGCAGGTGCTTTGGACTGATAGAAAATCTTGCTGAAATCAAGACCCTTGGCTTTCCAGTGCTCAACACCTGCTTGTTTATCAAGCAGATCAGAGCGGCCAATCAAATCGTCAAAACGACGGATCCCCATTTGCGCCATGATCTGGCGTGCTTCTTCGGCCACGAAGAAGAAGTAATTCACCACATGCTCAGGCTGACCTGAGAAGCGTTGGCGCAGGACTGGGTCTTGCGTTGCCACACCCACTGGGCAGGTATTGAGGTGACACTTACGCATCATGATACAACCCTCAACAACCAGCGGTGCAGTGGCAAAACCGAATTCATCGGCACCGAGCAGCGCACCAATCACCACGTCACGACCGGTTTTCATTTGGCCATCGACCTGCACTCGAATCCGACCACGCAATTTATTCAGCACCAGCGTTTGCTGGGTTTCAGCCAAACCCAATTCCCACGGCCCGCCTGCATGTTTGATCGACGACTGAGGAGACGCGCCCGTACCGCCGTCATGACCCGCAATGACCAGATGATCGGCTTTGGCCTTAGAAACACCCGCTGCCACGGTACCGACGCCCACTTCGGCAACCAGCTTGACCGAAATTGAGGCAATGGGGTTGACGTTTTTCAGATCATGAATCAGCTGCGCCAAATCTTCGATCGAGTAGATATCGTGGTGTGGCGGTGGCGAAATCAGACCAACACCCGGTACAGAGTGACGCAATTTACCGATGTATTCGGACACCTTATGACCTGGCAATTGACCGCCTTCACCCGGTTTTGCACCTTGCGCCATCTTGATCTGGATTTGATCGGCATTAACGAGGTATTCAGTCGTTACACCAAAGCGACCTGAAGCAACCTGCTTAATCGCCGAGCGAAGGCTATCGCCTTCTTTGAAGGTATAGTCGCGCTCAATGCGGTTTTTACCGATCACTTCAGACAGCGTTTGTCCGGCCTGCAGCGGTTTGAAGCGCGTTGCATCTTCACCACCTTCACCGGTATTAGATTTACCGCCAATGCGGTTCATCGCAATCGCCAAAGTTGAATGCGCTTCGGTCGAGATCGAGCCGAGCGACATCGCGCCGGTGGCAAAACGTTTCACGATGTCAGCGGCAGATTCAACTTCTTCCAGCGGCACTGGTGCGCCAGCCGATTTAATTTCAAACAGGCCACGCAAAGTCAGGTGACGTTTGCTCTGATCATTAATCAGCGCAGCATATTCTTTGTACGTTGAGTACGAATTGCTGCGCGTTGCGTGTTGCAGCTTGGCGATTGAATCGGGCGTCCACAAATGATCTTCGCCGCGAGTTCTAAACGCATACTCACCACCTGCGTCGAGCATATTGGCCAGCACTGGGTCTGCACTGAAGGCTGCGGTATGCAAGCGTACCGCCTCTTCGGCCACTTCAAACAGGCCAATCCCCTCCACATTGCTCGCCGTACCGGTGAAGTATTTCTTCACAAACGCCTTTTGCAGGCCGATGGCTTCGAAAATCTGCGCGCCGGTATAGGACATGTAAGTCGAAATACCCATTTTCGACATCACTTTGAGCAAGCCTTTGCCGACGCCCTTGATAAAGTTTTTCTGATATTTGCTAGCCAGTTCAGCATCACCGCCATTTGAAGAAGCCAGATCAGCCAAGGTTGCGAGCGTTAGGTATGGATATACCGCTTCCGCGCCGTAACCGCCGAGCAGTGCAAAGTGGTGCGTTTCACGTGCCGAGCCGGTTTCCACCACCAAACCGGTACTAGTCCGCAAGCCGCGTTTCACCAAGTGTTGATGTACGGCTGAAGTCGCCAGCAGCGCAGGAATCGCCACATGTTCGGCGTCCATTTTGCGATCCGACACGATCAGGATATTTGCGCCCGATTTCACTGCGTCTTCCGCTTCAGCAACGAGCGAAGCCAAACGCGCTTCAACGCCGTTTTTACCCCACGCAGCGGGGTAGCAAATATCGAGTTCGTGCGAGTAGAACTTACCGCTGGTGTATTGGCCGATATTGCGAATTTTCTCGAACTGCTTGGTACTTAAAATCGGCTGCGCTACTTCCAGACGAATTGGAGGGTTGATATCGGTCGTGCCGAGCAGATTGGGTTTGGGGCCGATGAACGACACCAGCGACATCACCATATCTTCGCGGATCGGGTCGATTGGCGGGTTAGTCACCTGCGCGAACAGCTGCTTGAAGTAGTTGTATAGCGGCTTGTCTTTGCGCGACAGCACCGTCAACGCCGCATCATTACCCATCGAGCCGGTGGGCTCTTCGCCATTCTTGGCCATGGGCGCAAGAATGAATTTGATGTCTTCTTGCGTATAGCCAAACGCTTGCTGCTGATCAAGTAAGGCGTGAGGAGTAAGGTGTGAGGCGGGAGTGAGCTCGTCGCCTTCAATGTCATCCAATTTGACGCGAATTTTGTCGATCCATTCGCGGTAGGGCTTGGCGTTGGACAGACTGTCTTTCAGCTCTTTGTCGTCGATGATACGGCCTTGCTCCAAGTCGATCAGGAACATTTTGCCCGGTTGCAGGCGCCATTTTTTATTGATGCGATCTTCCGCAATCGGCAATACGCCAGATTCGGATGCCATGACGACCAAATCATCGTTGGTTACCAAATAGCGTGCTGGGCGCAGGCCATTACGGTCGAGCGTCGCGCCGATTTGACGACCATCGGTGAACGCAACGGCAGCCGGGCCATCCCATGGCTCCATCATTGCAGCGTGGTATTCGTAGAAGGCGCGACGTTTTTCATCCATTTCGCCGTTCTTTTCCCACGCTTCGGGGATCATCATCATCATCGCTTGCGCGAGCGAGTAGCCGCCCATCACCAAGAGTTCGAGCGCATTATCAAATGACGCCGAGTCAGACTGACCCGGATAAATCAGTGGCCAGATTTTATCGATGTCTTTGCCGAGCACGGGCGAGCTAATCGCTTTTTCACGGGCACGAATCCAGTTCACATTGCCGCGCAGTGTATTGATCTCGCCGTTGTGCGCGATATAGCGGAATGGATGCGCCAAATCCCACGTTGGGAAGGTATTGGTCGAGAAGCGTTGATGCACCAAGGCCAGCGCCGAGATACAGGCAGGGTCTTGCAGATCGAGGTAATACTCACCGACTTGATCGGCCAGCAGCAAGCCTTTGTAGTTCAGCGTCCGCGCCGAGCACGATGGAATGTAATACTCGCCACCGTGCTTGAGTTTGAGCGCGCGAATCGCGTGCGAAGCGCGTTTGCGGATGATGTAGAGCTTGCGTTCCAGCGCATCGGTAACCAGCACATCATTGCCGCGACCGATGAACAGCTGACGAATCACCGGCTCGGTGGCTTTAATCAGCGGCGACATCGGCATCTCGCGATTCACCGGCACATCGCGCCAGCCCAACACAACTTGTTTTTCAGCGCGGGCAGCGCGCTCGATTTCTTCTTCACAGGCGGCGCGGGCTGCTGGCTCTTGCGGTAAAAAGCACATCGCCACGCCATAGTCGCCCACCGGCGGCAAGACAATACCCTGGGTAAGCATCTCTCTGCGCAGCAATGTATCCGGGATCTGGATCAAGATACCTGCACCATCACCCGCTAGCGCATCTGCGCCCACCGCTCCGCGATGGTCGATGTTTTTCAGAATCAATAGGCCTTGCTCGATAATGCTATGGCTTTTCTGACCCTTGATGTGGGCAACAAAACCGACGCCACAGGCGTCGTGCTCATTGGCCGGGTCATACATTCCCTGCTTCGCTTCCATGGTTTATCCCTTTTAAGAGGTGCTATTGGTATTGCTTTTCTGATCGACCAGTAAGGCAATACCAATAAAACCTGCATTTCCCATCGTTTTAAATCTGCAAAGCAGTTTGCCAGAGTCAAGGGAAATCCCCTACAAGACTTCCACCAATGTTTAACTTAAATCAGTACAAAACTGGCATTTATTCCTTTGAGCATCTATCAAGAAAACCGTCCCGCCAGTTTTTGTGCGCCAACACCAGGGGAGGGTGTAGTGCATAAGAACGAGCCGCAAGGGCAATAAAATGATGCGCAGCCATCATAATTACTTGTTATTTACATAACAATTAAAAATTGCTTAATTAGCAAAAGCGGATGCAACGAGACAATGCCACAAACACAATTACAAAAAACCAACACAACATAACAGAGTTAGCCACAATCATTGCCGATTGCGAGCAATGCCAATCAATATATCCAACCACGCCAAGCCGTCAGAGAGACTCATCGTGAACACACAATCAATCCGCTTACTGGGCATAGGGTCGGTCAATTTACTGCTCGCTGCATTGCTCGCCAATACTTGGTGGCATGGCGCGCTACTCGGCATCGTAGTACTGACAGCCTTGATCATGACGCGCACTGACCCGCAAAGTGAAGTCATCACCATTCAGGAAGAACCCATCCCGCCCGTTCATGCGGATCTACCGCCATTAATGAATGACGTATTGCCAATCTGGAAAAACAATCTTGCACTGGCGCGTTCACAAAGCCAGGAAGCCATTGACACACTCGCCATGCGCTTTGGCCAGATCAACCAGAATCTGGCATCAACGCTAGAACTGGCCTCAGGCGGCGCGACCAGCAACCGCTTTCTGAATGTCATTCAGGGTGCCGAGCTGGGCTTGGGTGGGATTGTTGAGGCACTCGAGCAAGTACTGAAAGATCGCGAAACACTGCTCAGTGAAATTGAAGGGCTGGGCAAATTCAATACCGAGCTGCAACAAATGGCCACGTCGGTCGCAGACATCGCCAAACAGACTAATCTGCTGGCGCTCAATGCCGCCATTGAAGCCGCACGCGCCGGTGAAGCGGGACGCGGCTTTGCCGTAGTGGCCGATGAAGTACGCAAGCTGTCCACGCAATCGGGCGAAACCGGCAAACATATCAGCAGCAAAGTCGACGCGATTAATTCAACCATTATCACCGCGCTGGCTTCGGCCAAAGAGCTCTCGCAAGGCGAGGCAGAAATGATCAGCAATTCCAAATCGGTCATTAATGACGTTATTTCGACTTTCCATCACGTCACGATCGAGCTCGAAGCGACGATCACACAGCTCACCACCGAAGGCCGGGCGGTTGAAAATGAAGTCCATGGTGTCATCGTCAATTTGCAATTCCAGGATAGGGTCAGCCAGATCATGGATCATGTTGAACGCGATATGGGCAAGTTGTCCGACATTCTGTCGCGCCTGCAAGCGCTGCCTGACCGTCAGCAATGGCTGGCTGAACTGCAACGAACCTATACCACCCTAGAGCAACGCCAGGTACATGGCGGCAAACAAAATGCTGCCGCAGCAACATCCGAAATCGATTTCTTCTAATTTATTGTTTTGCAGGAATAAAGAATATGGCCAAGACCATTTTGATCGTTGATGACTCATTTAGCATGCGCCAAACCGTCAGCATTGCGCTAAAAAGCGCTGGTTACGATGTGGTCGAAGCCAGCGATGGCAAAGACGCACTAAGCAAGCTGGACGGTCGCAAATACAACCTGATCATTTCCGACGTCAATATGCCCAATATGGACGGCATCAGCTTTGTCAAAGCCGCCAAAGAGCTGCCCAACTACAAATTCACCCCCATCATCATGCTGACCACCGAAGGGGATGACGCCAAGAAGCAGGAAGGTAAAGCCGCCGGTGTGCGCGCCTGGGTTTTGAAACCTTTCCAGCCTCCGGCATTGCTCGATGCCATTTCCAAATTGATCATGGCATAAAGCAGCAGGTATATGCCTGCATCCATTACCGAAAATGGCCTGCAGTAATATACCCAGCACAATCAATCAGGCAGGAGTGATAATGAGTAACGCCACAAGCACCTCGCAGGAGTCCGCCATGATCTATGCCAATATCAATTTGACCATTTTTGAAGCCGCCGAGCAGAAATCGATTTTGCTTGCGGCGCTGGGCAATGCGCCGGACACACTGGAAGTCAATTTATCCGCCGTCGATGAAATTGACAGTGCCGGCATTCAATTACTGTTATTTCTGAAACAGGAAGCACAGCGCCAGCAAAAAACAGTCAGCTACAGCCAGCACAGCACTGCGACACTCAATGCCATTGAACTACTTAATCTGGCAGGCCAGCTTGGCGACCCCCTGCTGATCCCTAAAGGAGAGCAAGCATGAATCTCGACTCGGCTCGCATAGCACTCGTCGAAGAGGCGCGTGAATTACTCGTCGCCATGGAAGACGCGCTACTCCAGATTGAGGCCGGCACCGGCGGCCCGGATGGCATCAACGCCATTTTCCGCGCTGCACATACCATCAAAGGTTCAGCCGGATTGTTTGCTTTTGATAATGTGGTGAGCTTCACCCATATTGTCGAAAGCCTGCTTGATCGCGTTCGCAATGGCAAATTGACCATCGACAGCGATATGCTGTCCTTGCTGTTGAAATCAGGCGACTACATCTCGGCACTGGTCGATGCCATCGAACAAAACACCGAAGATCAGGAACCGAACCCGGCCTTGCGCAGCCAGCTTGAAGCGCAACTCAAAAATTACCTGGGAACGACAACCGAAGACGCTCCCGCCCCCAGCATCGAGAACGAACTTCCGGTTGAAAATCCTTCACGGGTCGAAATCGATGACAGCGAACGAGTCAGCAGCGACAACTGGCATATTTCATTGCGCTTCAATCCAGATGTACTGCGTCAGGGACTCGATCCGGTTTCGTTCATCCGTTATCTGTGCACGCTGGGTCGGATTGTCCATATCCATACCCTCGTCGACAAACTACCCAATGCCGATGAGTTTGATCCGGAAACCAGTTATCTGGGGTATGAAATCGATTTTGCATCCGAAGCCGATCGCAAACAGATTGAAGGCGTCTTCGAATTCGTTCGCGAAGAAAGCCAGATCCGGATTTTGCCGCCACACAGCAAAGTAGAAGAATATTTGCATTTGATCGACAGCCTGCAAGAACCTGCCGGGCGCTTGGGTGAAATATTGATCAACGGTGGCGCACTCACCCAAAGCGAGCTCGAATCCGCACTGCTACTGCAGCAAGGACAAGATTGCCCGCCACCGCTGGGCAGCTTGCTGGTAGAACAGGAAATCGTACCGCCGAATGTGGTTTCTGCTGCGCTAAGCAAACAAAAACAAAGCGAAGAAAAGCGCAGCCACGAACAGAAGTTCATCAAGGTCGAAGTAGGCAAGCTTGACCAGTTGATCAATCTGGTCGGCGAACTGGTGATTGCAGGCGCAGGCGCCAATCTGGTAGCCAAACAAAAATCGGTCAATGCCTTTGAAGAAGCAGCTCAGGCCGTATCGGTACTGGTTGAACAAATCCGCGACGCGGCACTGACTTTGCGCATGGTGCCAATTGGCGAAGTATTCCAGCGTTTTCCGCGCGTCGTTCGCGAAGTATCACGTGATCTGAACAAAGAAATCGAGCTGGTGATTACCGGCGCAGAAACCGAGCTCGATAAATCAATGGTCGAAAAATTATCCGATCCCTTAATGCATATCGTCCGTAATGCGATGGATCACGGGCTTGAAGCAACACCGGATCGCCTGCTGGCAGGCAAACCTTCCACCGGCATTATGCGACTGAATGCCTTTCATGATTCGGGCAGCATCGTCATCGAGGTTTCCGACGACGGGCGAGGCTTGAATCGGGACAAGATTTTGGCCAAAGCGCTGGAACGCGGGCTGATTCAGTCGGATCAGAACTTGGCTGATAGCGATATTTATCGTCTGATTTTCGAACCCGGATTTTCAACTGCCGAGAAAGTGACCAACCTGTCCGGTCGTGGCGTCGGCATGGACGTAGTCAAGAAAAACATTGAATCACTCCGTGGCGAAGTCGAAGTCGATAGCACCCCGGGGCATGGGGCGACAATCCGCATTCGCTTGCCACTGACGCTGGCGATTATTGATGGCTTTCAAGTCATGGTCAACGGCGCAGTTTATGTCATTCCGCTGGAAATGGTCATTGAATGTGTCGATCTGGAAAAGCAGGATACACATCACAATATCATCAAACTGCGCGGAGAACCGCTGCCCTTTGTTCGCTTGCGTACGCTATTTAATTTACCCGCTACAGCAGAAAACGAGCGGGAAAGTCTGGTCATCGTGCAATACGGTACTCAGCGCGCAGGGCTCGTCGTTGACAAGCTGCTCGGAGAATTCCAGGCCGTCATCAAACCGCTGGGCGCACTATTTCAGCAAATGCGCGGCATTGGTGGCTCGACGATTCTGGGCGACGGTCAAGTATCACTGATACTCGACGTCCCGCATCTGGTACAAATGGCACGCAATGCCCAGCACCATCAAATCAGTCATAACCCTTTGCTTCGTCTGGAAGCCGACCTCAATAGCAGCACGGTTTGAAATAAGTGAAATCTCAGCAATAACAGATTTATCAAAAATTAAGCAGAGAGGAATCAAATATGTCTTTGGCAGCGCACCCAATGAGCATCAAAAAGATTTTCGGCATTCTCACAGCGGTCATTATTGCTTTGATGGTCGCAATCATCATCACCAACCAGCTTTCAAATCAAGCCAACGAAGAAATCACCAAAGCGCAAAAAGCACGCTATGACTCCTACCTGCTGGCCGATGAGTTACGCCAAAGTTCGGATGACCTGACCCGTCTTGCCCGAACCTATGTCATCACCGGTGATGAACGTTACGAAAAACAGTACATGACTATTCTGGACATCCGCAGCGGCAAACGGGCTCGCCCGGAAGCGTATGGCCGTATTTACTGGGACTTTGTTGCGGCCACCGATCAAGCCCCACGCCCAGACAGCAATGTGCAAGTGCCCCTCACCGAGCTAATGAAGCAGGCTGGCTTTTCTGATGGCGAAATGCAAAAACTGAACGAAGCAGCAGCCAATTCGGATGGTCTGGTCAAAACAGAAGTGATTGCAATGAATGCCGTCAAAGGTCTATTTGCCGATGCGAGTGGCAATTTCACTGTCAAAGGTGAACCCAATATGCAAATGGCCGCAGAAATGATGCACGACAAGAAATATCACGAAAACAAAGCCAAAATCATGAAGCCGGTCGATGAGTTTTTTGTCTTGCTCGATCAGCGCACCCAAGCTGCGATTGATAGTGCCGAAAATCGGGCACACCAGATCACCTACTTCATGATCGGCTTGCTGGCAACTGCGCTCGTCATCATTGCCGGCCTGCTGCTTTTTGCTTATCGCTCTATCTTTGGTCGTTTGGGTGGCGAGCCATTCTACGCGTCCAGCGTTATCCAGCAGGTCGCTTCAGGCGATTTGACTGTTAGCGTCAATCTTCAGCCCGGTGATAACTCCAGCCTGCTGTACCACACAGAGCAAATGGTCGGCAAATTAACCAGCGTCATGTCTGACGTAGCAACGACGGCTAACTCGCTCACTGCGGCTGCAGAAGAAATTTCCACCTCGGCGCAATCATTAAGCCAGAATGCGTCTGAACAGGCGGCCAGCGTCGAAGAAACCAGCGCAGCCATTGAGCAAATTTCGTCCACCGTATCGCAAAATTCCGAAAACGCCCGCGTCACCGATAGCATGGCGAGCAAATCGTCAAGCGACGCAGGAGAAGGCGGTGAAGCCGTCAAACAAACCGTCGCAGCGATGCGCCAGATTGCCAAACAAATCGGCATTGTCGATGACATTGCCTACCAGACCAATCTGCTGGCACTCAATGCCGCGATTGAAGCTGCTCGGGCTGGTGAACACGGTAAGGGCTTTGCCGTCGTTGCTGCCGAAGTGCGCAAACTGGCCGAGCGTAGCCAGGTCGCCGCACAGGAAATTTCCGAAGTCGCCAGCAGCAGCGTCCAGCTGGCAGAACGGGCAGGCACCTTGCTCGATCAGATGGTGCCATCAATCCGCAAAACAGCCGATCTGGTGCAGGAAATCAGCGCCGCCTCGCGCGAACAAACCAATGGCCTGGATCAGATCAATTCAGCCGTAGGGCAGTTAGCAACCTCGACACAAATGAATGCAGCATCGTCTGAAGAGCTCTCGTCGACATCGGAAGAAATGAGCGCACAAGCTGTACGGCTGCAGGAAATGATCAGTTATTTCCGGTTGACACCTGGCAGCACGGCACGCACAGCAGTGACAGCACGCAAAGGTGGCGCACGCAGCAGCACCCGCCCTGCGAAGTTTGATGCGGGCAATGACGCCATCGATGAAGCCAATTTCACGCGATTTTAATCGGAGTTAACCATGGGTAGCCTACTCACACAAAGTCAGGCGCGAGCAGTGGCGCGGATCGACGAGCAAGTACAAGGTCGGCAGTTCCTCACCCTGACGCTGGGCGGAGAAACCTTTGCAATTCCAATTGAAAACATCAGGGAAATTATCGAATTTTCCGGCCTGACCGAAATCCCGATGATGCCCGAGTTTTTGCGCGGCGTGATCAATCTACGCGGGGCTGTCGTCCCGGTACTCGATCTTGCAGCACGTTTTGGCCGCGCACATACCGAAGTTTCACGCCGGACCTGCATTGTCATCCTGGAAGTCAGTAACGATAACGCTGCATTAGCACTGGGCGTCATGGTCGATGCAGTCAATGAAGTATTGACCATCGAACCCAATCAGATCGAACCGGCGCCTAATTTTGGTGCCAAAATCCGCGCCGATTTTATCGAGGGAATGATCAGCCTGGGAGAGCGTTTTGTTATCGCGCTCGATATTCAGAAAATCGTCGCTGTCGATGAGCTGGCCTCGCTGATCGGCGCCAATCCTGACGCACAGGCCATTGAAGCAGAACAAAGCTAAAACGGCGATAGACCATAGCAACATCGGGTTTAAACAATCTCTGGAGAATAAAAATGCAATGGTTCAATAATTTACGCCTTGGCACCAAATTGATTAGCACTTTTCTGCTAGTCGCTTCGCTGACCTTGCTGCTGGGGGTTTATTCTTACACCCAGATCGACCGCTTGTCCGGCATGCTCAACAGCGTCTATGTTGATCGCTTGGTACCAATTCGCGATCTGGCCTCAATCCGGGGCAATACCATCGACAACTATCGTCGCTTTTATGTCGGCCTTGCAATGGATGACCCAGCGCTGCTGGCTGATTTGCGCAAGCAAACCGCCGAAGGCCGCCAAGTGGTTGACAAAACTTGGGCTGCCTACAAAAACACAGTACTGGCTCCCGAAGAAGAGCGCCTGATTCCAGTTTTTGAAAAACAAACTGCCGAGCTGAACCGGCTGATTGACAAGAACTTCACCCTGATCGAAGCAGGAAAAACCCACACTCCCGAAGAACGTCTGGCGCTTCGCCAAGAAATCGTACCGGTTTATGACGAGCTGTATGCCACGATTTCCGGCCTGATCAAAATCAATGCCGAGATCGCCGAATCGACCAATAAAGAGAGCATGCTCACCGTTGGCTCAATCAGTAAAACGTTAATGATTACCATCTTGATCAGTTTTATTGCCGCGGTTGCCATCGGCCTGTGGATTACCCGGTTGATCGTCAATCAAATCGGCGGCGAGCCTGCCAGTGTAGTGGATACACTCAAGCAGATTTCACAAGGCGACCTGACAGTCCAAATTAATGTCCGTCAGAATGACAATTACAGCCTGCTCTATAGCACCAAGGAAATGGTCGCGAAATTGACCGATGTGATGTCTCAGGTGAGTGATACCGCCAACTCGCTCGCTTCGGCGTCGGAACAAGTTTCATCATCGGCGCAATCGCTCAGCCAGAATGCGTCAGAACAAGCTGCCAGCGTCGAAGAAACCAGCGCAGCCATCGAACAAATCGCTTCAACTGTATCTCAAAACTCGGAAAATGCCCGCGTGACCGATAGCATGGCAAGCAAATCATCGATTGATGCTGGCGAAGGTGGTGAGGCAGTGAAACAGACCGTCGCTGCCATGCGTCAGATTGCCAAACAAATCAGTATCGTTGATGACATTGCCTACCAGACTAACTTGCTGGCACTTAATGCCGCGATTGAAGCCGCACGCGCTGGTGAGCACGGCAAGGGCTTTGCCGTCGTAGCCGCTGAAGTGCGCAAACTGGCCGAACGCAGCCAGGTTGCCGCGCAGGAAATTTCCGAGGTAGCCAGCAATAGCGTAACCCTGGCCGAACGAGCCGGTACGCTACTGGATCAAATGGTGCCTTCGATCCGCAAAACAGCAGATCTGGTACAGGAAATCAGCGCAGCTTCACGTGAGCAAACCAATGGACTCGAACAGATCAATTCGGCCGTCGGACAGCTGTCGCAAACAACTCAGATGAATGCAGCAGCCTCCGAAGAATTGTCATCCACTTCGGAAGAAATGAGCGCACAGGCCGTGCAATTACAGGAAATGATCAGTTTCTTCCGGCTAAGCAACAGCAAACCTCAACATATTGCATTGAAAACAAAAATAAAATCACCTCGCAGCACCAGCCGGGCAAGCATGCTGGACTCAGGGAATGAGTCTGTGGATGAATCCAGCTTCTCTCGTTTTTGATTGGAGATAGATCATGGGCAATTTGATTGCACAAGGTTCGTCCCGCCAAGTGGGACGAACCGAAGATCAGCCTTTGGGTCGGCAATTTTTAACGCTGACTCTAGGTGGCGAGACCTTTGCGATTCCAATCGAAAACATTCGGGAAATCATCGAGTTTGCCGGACTGACCGACATTCCGATGATGCCGAATTTTTTACGCGGGGTGATTAACTTGCGTGGCGCGGTCGTTCCCGTCATCGACTTGGCAGCCCGTTTCGGGCGCAGTAACACCCAAGTATCGCGCCGAACCTGTATTGTAATTCTGGAAGTCATTGATGATGAAGCAGTCACCGCACTGGGCATCATGGTCGATGCAGTCAACGAGGTACTGAGCATCGAGCCCAATCAGATCGAAGAAGCGCCCAATTTCGGCGCGCAAATCCGGGCGGACTTTATTGATGGCATGATCAGCCTGGAGGATCGTTTTGTCATTGCCTTGAATATCCAGCGCGTGCTGGCTATTGATGAAATGTCGGCACTGATTGGTCTTTCCAGTAGCCATACCCACGATACACCTGCAGCGACAATATGACTTCAATCACCAAAACCATGCCAGCCTCTCCAGTCGCCCTCCCATATTCTGCCAGTGACGCGGAATTGGAGTTGTTCAGGCATTTTTTTCAGCAAACGATAGGCGTCAATCTCCCCAATAGTAAAAAATCGCTACTGACAGGGCGGCTGGGCAAACGTCTTCACGACTTGAATTTACCTGATTTACGCGCGTATCACAGCTATATCACGATGTCAGGCAATGAAGATGAACGGCAAAGAGCAATCGATCTAATCACGACCAATGAAACATATTTTTTCCGCGAATCCAAGCATTTTGATTATCTGGCCGATTCAATTCTGCCGTCTCTGGCAACACAGCAAGACGTCCGTATTTGGTCTGCTGCCAGTTCGACCGGTGAGGAAGCCTACTCAATTGCCATGATACTGGATAAAAAACGTCCGGCTATGGCCTGGAATGTGGAGGGCTCGGATGTCAGCACACGGGTGCTGGCCTATGCGCAACGCGGCTTGTATCCGATTCAGCGCGGCCAGCAGATCCCCCAGTCATTCCTGAAGCAACACTGCCTGCGTGGTAATGGGCAATACGAAGGTCACTTCTTGGTCGATCAGCGGCTACGTGAACGTGTTCAATTTTCCCAGCGCAATTTGCTGGAGCCACAAACGTCACTGGGGCAGTTCGACGTTATTTTTTTGCGCAATGTTTTGATCTATTTTGAAAATGAGACCAAAGCGCAGGTTATCCGTAATGTGTGTCGGCAACTCAAACCGGGAGGCTGGTTCATTATCGGGCATGCCGAATCGCTCAATGGCATTGAAACCGGACTTAAACTTAAACCATCTGGCTCGTCCATTTTCCAACTAGAACATTAAATCATGGGTATATGGGCACAAGTCATGATAAATATAGCCTGCATGGCAATACCCAAACACCAAAAAACAAAATAGCCATTATTTTTTGCGCGCCACAAACAACCGAGCGTCGGCATAGTACCTCAAGCAATGCGGCCCAGACAGAGACATAAGAATGACGATTAAAGTAATGATTGTTGACGATTCATCCGTCGTTCGGCTGGTGATGCAGGATGTGCTGATCAAATATCGGGACATCAATGTCATCGGCACCGCGCCGGATCCAATCTTTGCGCTGAGCAAAATGCAAAACGATTGGCCCGATGTCATCGTGCTTGATATTGAAATGCCGCGCATGGACGGAATTACCTTTCTCAAGCAAATCATGAGTACCCGCCCTACTCCGGTGATTATCTGCTCGACGCTCACCGAGCGCGGAGCCGACATCACCATCGAGGCACTCGCTGCGGGAGCAGTCACGATTATCACCAAGCCCACCTTGGGCTTACGCAATTTCCTGGAAGAAAGTTCCAACCAGCTGATTTCTGCCATTCGCGAAGCTGCCGTTGCCAAAGTCAGAGCACCGGCGGTTCGCGGCAGTGTTTCCCAGCTCAATCATGAACGCATGAGTGGCCCCAAACTCACAGCCGACGCGATCATGGAAGCGCCATCGACTGACAGGCACTTGCCCACCACCGAAAAAATCATTGCCTTGGGCACATCAACGGGTGGTACTCAGGCGCTTGAAGTCGTACTGCAGGCCTTGCCGGCCACTTGCCCGGGCATTGTTATCGTGCAACATATGCCGGAAAAATTTACCCAAAGTTTTGCCAACCGGCTCAATTCGATTTGCGCCATTGAAGTGTGCGAAGCCAAGAATAATGACCGCATTGTTCCAGGGCGCGCCCTGATTGCGCCTGGTGGTAAGCATATGCTCGTCAAGCGCAGCGGAGCGCAATATCACGTCGAGGTCATTGACGGGCCACTCATTTCACGCCACCGCCCCTCGGTTGATGTCCTGTTCCGTTCGGTTGCCAAAAGCGCCGGAAAAAATGCCATTGGCGTCATCATGACCGGAATGGGCGATGACGGCGCACGCGGGCTCAAGGAAATGCATGATGTCGGTGCGAGCACCTATGCGCAGGACGAACAAAGTTGTGTCGTTTTTGGGATGCCCAAAGAGGCAATTGGTATGGGTGGCGTTGACCACATCGTGAGTCTCGATAAAATTTCACAGGTGATCTATCAATATGGTCGCTAATGTCACACAAGTTCGAAAAATCGACTCCATTCTGATCGTCGATGATAGCCCATTGCAGCGGGCTCATGCCGCCGAACTCTGTCATCAGAATGGCATCGATCTGATTTATCAGGCCAATAATGGTGTTGAAGCACTTGAGCTGCTTGCCATGTTGAAAATAGCACCCAGCATTATCATGGTCGATCTGGAAATGCCGGGAATGGACGGCGTCGAGCTGATTCAGAACCTGCAGGAACGCAATTTCCAGATTCCGCTATTAATTGCTTCAAGCCGCGAAGACAGCCTGATCACCAGCGTCAGCACGATGATCGCGGCTCTTGGGCAAACCTTGCTCGGCAGCCTCAAAAAACCACTCAACCCGAACCAGCTCACACCGATATTGAACAATATCGACACGCATTTAAGCCGTCCAAAACAGACGCACCCCGAAGATATTGACAAGCTGACTCATGACGATTTGATTCATGCCATTGCCAACGGGCATATCGTTCCCTACTTCCAACCCAAGGTCGATGTTCGCACTGGCATGATCAAAGGCGTTGAAGCCCTAGCGCGCTGGCTGCACCCGGAACGCGGGATGGTTGGACCCGATCTGTTTATTCCGCTGGCAGAGGAATCAGATCACATTATCCGGCTGCTGACATTGTCGATTGCCGAACAAACCATCGCCCAGTGTGCGGCGTGGAATAACCGTAACCTTCATCTGACTTATGCGATCAATTTGTCGCCCATGCTACTCAATTCAGGTGATTTTTTTCATGAAATCACCAAACTACCCGAGCTCAATGGCATTCAGAATCAACAAATCACCTGGGAAGTCACCGAAAGTTCGGTAGTTAATAATCTGGCGACAGCCTTGGGCACGCTGGCGCGATTAAGGTTAAAAGGATTTGGTTTATCAATTGATGACTATGGAACCGGATTTTCATCAATGCAGCAATTGGCGCGCATTCCATTTACCGAATTGAAAATAGACCGATCTTTTGTCAATGGCGCCTGCCAGCAGCATAATCTGGCCATTATTTTGCAATCCGCAATTGAAATGGCAAATCGGCTTGGTATGTCAGCCGTTGCCGAAGGTGTTGAAACACTGGAAGACTGGCGTCTGCTGCAACGATTTGGCTGTGATGTAGGGCAAGGTTACTTCATTGCCAGACCTATGCCGGCCAAAGACTTATTTTCGTGGCTTAAATCACATAATCAGCGCTTATCCGAACTCAAATATCAGGATATTTCCCGATAGCCCGGTATCAACCGGCAAGGAAAGCTGTGATGCAAAAGCTAAAAAAGATCAATGTAGGCTTGAGTGTGCTGGTGATTTTCATTGTCACATCGGTACTCTCTGCTACCGGCTTTTACAGTTATCATCAGAAAAAAATCCACTTGTTTGCCGAGCGCTCGCAGGCCATTGACAGCATCACGAATCGTTTAGCAATCTCCTTGCCCAGCGCCATCTGGAGCTTTGATGAAAAAACGGCACTGGGGATTATCCGCTCGGAACTGGACAATCCTTTTGTACATTCAATTGCAGTCGATACGGATTCGTTCAAATTCCTCGAGCTAACCCGCAACGATAACGGCACCATTGAGCCCGGATTTGGGCTTGCGAATGAAAAACTAGTTTTTCGTACAATCAAAATCGAATCGCCCGCCTATGGCACGGTGGGCACCATCCGGCTGCTGATTGATAACACCGATATTCAGGTGCGATTGAATCAAGAAGCCAAATTCACTTTACTGCAAATGCTGGGGCTCGACGCCTTGTTGATTGTGATCCTCAGCATTACTTTTCATTTCCGCCGTACTAGCCAGCAAGCCTCGGATGCCAATCAGGCAAAATCAGCATTTATCGCCAATATGAGTCATGAAATCCGCACACCGATGAATGCCATTATCGGCATGGCGCATTTGGCATTGAAAACCGATCTGAGCCGTCAACAGCGCGATTATGTACAAAAAATTCATAACGCAGGCCTTTCTCTACTCAGTCTGATCAATGACATTCTTGATCTTTCCAAAATCGAAGCCGACAAACTGCAGCTCGAACAACTGCAATTCAATCTGGATGATGTGCTGGCCAATGTTGCCACGATGACTTACGGCAAAGCGCATGACAAAGGTCTGGGCTATTTTTTTCAGGTCCCCGCCAAAGTTCCCCGCATCCTGCAGGGAGACCCGATGCGACTCGGACAGATATTGATCAATCTGGTCAGCAATGCAGTCAAATTTACCGAGAAAGGCGAAATTCATATTTCCTGCAATGCCACGTTTCCTCAAGCAGAAGTGGTGCAACTGAAATTTGCCATCCGCGATACCGGCGTCGGGATGACCGCCGAGCAATGCACAAAAATATTCAGCCCTTTTAGTCAGGCCGACGAATCAACCACCCGGAAATACGGAGGAACCGGGCTGGGTCTCTCCATTTCTAAACGGCTGGTCGAATTAATGGGGGGCGAAATCTGGGTTGAGAGTAAAGAAGGGATCGGCTCGACTTTTACTTTCACCTGCAATCTCAAGCAATCATCGCAAGAGAATCAAAGCACGTTATTGCCAGAATGGGGTCATAGTCTGCGTGTCCTTGTTGTCGACAACAATATCAGTGCCAGTGAAAATCTGAGCTATGCGCTAACGCAATTGCCATTGCACGTCGACACGGCCTCATCAGGCAGCGAGGCACTCAATGCCATTGACCAAGCGACATTAGATAAACCCTATGCCATCATTTTTGTTGCCAGCCAGCTACCGAGCGAAAATCTCTCCGAACTGATTAGCGCGATCAAATCTCGCCCCCAGTCAAACTCCGCCCCCAAAATAGTGCTACTTACATCCAACAATCGCGAAAATCATACCGACGATACGGCCAGAATCGATGCAAGCCTGCCTGGGCCAATCAACCAATCGGCGCTGATCAATCTGTTACTGGACTTATTCAACTCCGAAATGCAGTCAGGAGTAACAAGCCACCATAACACGCCCCACCTTGGCGGCACTAAAGTGCTGCTGGTTGAAGACAATGAAATCAATCAGCAAATTGCCCGGGAATTACTACAAGCCTCTGGCGTTGAAGTCAGTATTGCCAATAATGGTCAGGAAGCGGTCGAACTCATCTTCAGCAAGGATGCGCAGGCCTATGATCTGGTTCTGATGGACTTGCAAATGCCGATCATGGACGGGCATCAGGCCACTGAAATCATTCGCGCCAATTCTCGCTATAACGCATTACCCATTATTGCCATGACTGCCCACGCCTTTAGCGAAGAGCGCGAGCGCTGCCTGCGTGAAGGGATGAATGACCACATGAGCAAACCGATTGATCCGGATCTGCTGTATCGCGTCATAAGCCGATGGGTTGCCGAGAAAGCATTGTCTTTACCGAAAAGCCAGCCAGTCAATGCGCAATCATGGTTATCAAAGCTGCAGCATATTGATGGCAGCGAAGCATTGAACCGGGTTGCCGGTAATGAAAAATTACTACTTGAGCTGCTGCATCGCTATCAAAGCAGCCAGATCGTTGCTCCGGAACAAATCAGCAAGGCACTGGTTTGTAAAGATTTTGAGACGGCACTTCGATTGGTTCATACCCTCAAAGGTGTGTCGGCCAGTATTGGCGCGGTTGAAGTCCAAAACGCAGCGGCGCGACTGGAGCAAGTCTTGCGCGAAAGCGCTCCGGACAACGAAATCGAAACCGCACTCAGTGCAGTCCAAGTCAGCGTTCGAACACTACACAACGAACTGGCGGCTTTACCGGCAGTCGAAACCCGCATCGCAGCACCGGGGGAAATCAAGCTGATGCTGGACAAGCTGACGGGTATGCTGGTGAGTCAGGACGGGGAGACCGAGGAGTATTTTGAAAGCATACAAACCTATTTGGATGCTATTCCACCTGATGTCTTGCAACAAATCCATCACCATATCGAACAATACAATTACAAAGCGGCTCAAACGATACTGACCATTGAAATGGAACGCATCCTGCCAGCAAAAATGGAAAAACAGGCATGAACTTGCACGAAAAAGAAACCATCCTGATCGTCGACGATACCCCTGACATCATCAAACTATTGACGACCTTGCTCAAGGATAATTACAAAACACAGGTAGCCACCAATGGGATCAATGCACTTGAGCTACTGGCAACAGGGTCTTATCCCGACCTGATTTTACTGGACGTTCTGATGCCGGAAATGGGCGGCTATGAAACCTGCCAGCGCATCAAGGAAAACCCGGCCACCGCCGATATTCCCATCATCTTTTTGAGCGGCATCGCCGAAAATCAGGATGTCGCAATGGGCTTGGCTTTTGGCGCCAGCGACTTTATTGGCAAACCCATTTTCCCTGCGGTACTACTCGCCAGGGTGGCGACTCATCTTAATTTGCGCCGAAAAATCAAGGAGCTCGAGGCCGACAACCGGTCTTTGCGCTTACAGCTCAAAAAGGCCATTGCCGACACCGAAACGCCGCTTGAGCCACAGAACGAGATCAGCCAGACGACACAGGGCAATGTCGAGCCACCTGAGCCAGAAAACACCTCATCGCCCAATTACACACCGATCGAACTCTTGCAGCGACTGGCCAATATGCTGCGCAGTCAGGACACAATGACCGCTAATTTTTTTGATCAATACCGCAACCGGTTGGAGCAAATTATTCCAAAACCGCTGATGAGCGCGGTGTATGCCGAGATCGAACAAGGACATTTTGATGAAGCGCGAGCCCGGCTACAAGCGGTGTTTTATTTGAAATAATCATTCACCGAGCCAATCTCTGGCAGGCAAAAAATCGCTCAATAAACGCGCTTCGGGGCTAGCGGCCTCGGGGTGATAATCGTAGCGCCAGCTCGCCACTGGCGGCATCGACATCAAGATCGACTCGGTACGCCCGCCCGATTGCAGGCCAAACAGCGTACCGCGATCCCAAACCAAATTAAATTCAACATAACGGCCACGGCGGTAGGCTTGCCAGTCGCGCTCGCGCGCGCCGTATTCGCAATCACGCCGACGCTCAACAATCGGCACATAGGCTTTCAGGAAAGCGTCACCGACCGACTGCATCGTCGCAAAGCTTTGCTCAAAGCCCAACTCGGAAAAATCATCAAAGAAAATGCCGCCAATCCCGCGCGCTTCATTGCGATGTTTGAGGAAGAAGTATTTATCGCACCAGTCTTTGAATTTGGGATATAGCGCAGCGCCAAATGGATCAAGCGCATCTTTGCAGCTTTGATGGAAATGCTTGGCATCGTCTTTATGTCCGTAATAAGGCGTCAGATCCATCCCGCCACCGAACCAGAAAACCGGCGCAGCGTCAGAGCCCACGGGGGGGTTGGCGATAAAAAAGCGCACATTCATGTGCACCGTCGGGATATAGGGATTACGCGGATGCAGCACCAGCGAAACGCCCATCGCTTCCCAGGCACGACCCGCCAGCTCGGGTCGGTGTGCGCTTGCAGACGGCGGCAATTGCGCGCCCATCACATGCGAGAAATTAACCCCGCCACGTTCGAACAGCACTCCGCCCTCGATCAAACGACTGATACCACCACCGCCTTCTGGGCGCTGCCAGCTATCGGTGCGGAAACACTGACCATCCAGATTTTCCAGCGTCGCGACAATGTTTTGCTGCAAAGTCAGCAAATAATCTTTAACGGCAGTGATATTCAAAGCGTGCATGAATGGCTCCAGAATGATGCGGCCATGATACTTGAGCCCGCTTGGCAGCTCCAGCCCGGCAAAATATACAAGGGGTATACCATCAAGAACAACACGTTTATTAACACCAAGAGACATACCAAGCAGGGTATGCTCTTGCTAAGCGCTGAATGATTGCTCAATTTTTAGTCAAAAGGTACAATCCGCGCCTTCCCTGAATTTCTGTGAGTCATGCACTCGTCAGCCGGCACAGCGCTGACGTGATGTGAGCCCTATGCATATTGGCCCCTATCAGCTCAAAAATAATCTGATCGTCGCGCCAATGGCCGGGGTGACCGATAGGCCATTTCGCCAGTTGTGCAAGAAATTTGGCGCAGGCCACGCCGTCTCCGAAATGATGACAGCCGACCAATCGCTGCGTTCGGCCAAAAAATCGCTCAATCGCGCCAATTTTGACGGCGAGCTCGCGCCGATTTCGGCGCAAATCGCCGGTTCCGACCCGGCACAGCTCGCGCAAGCGGCACGCTATCAAGTCGCCAATGGCGCACAAATCATCGACATCAATATGGGTTGCCCGGTCAAAAAGGTCTGCAACAAGCTCGCAGGCTCGGCACTTTTGCAAGATGAAAAACTCGTCGGCGAGATTCTCGATGCGGTCGTCGACGCAGTGGAAGTTCCGGTCACACTGAAAACGCGCCTCGGTTTTGCCAATGGGGCAGAAAATATCATTCGTGTGGCTCAACGCGCCGAGCAAGCCGGCATCGCCGCTTTGGCAATTCATGGCCGCACACGCGAAGACATGTACAACGGCAATGCGCGTTACGAGCTGATTCGTCAGGTCAAACAATCGATCAAGATTCCGGTGATCGCTAACGGCGACATCGACAGCCCGCAAAAAGCGGCGCATGTCCTGCGTGAAACCGGTGCCGATGCGATTATGATCGGCCGCGCCGCGCAAGGTCGCCCGTGGATATTCCGTGAAATTGCGCATTACCTCGTCACCGGCGAAGAACTCCCTGCGCCCGACGTCATCGATATCCGCGACATTTTGCTCGGCCATCTGGACGAGCTATACGCTTTTTACGGTGAATACTCCGGCTGCCGCATCGCGCGCAAGCACATCGCCTGGTACACCAAGGGTTTGCACGGCAGCAATGAATTTCGCCAAGCGATGTATGCCGAGGAAAGCACTGCGGCACAGGTCGCCATTACGGCAGATTTTTTTAACCGCTTGCTGCAGTTTGGCGAGCGGCTGCAATATACCGCGCAGTAATAAAATCGGTGCCTCAGGCACCATAAAAACAAGAAGATTGGGAGTTTTATGAGCACATCACACGATGTCATTGCCGTCGCAATCAAGGAATCGCTGGCGCAGTACTTCAGCGATCTGGATGGCGAGCCGCCCAGTGCGCTGTACGACATGGTACTGGGCCGGATGGAAAAACCATTATTGATCGAAATACTAGAACGGGTCGGGGGTAATCAAACCCAGGCCGCAGAAATGCTAGGGATTAACCGCAATACCCTGCGTAAAAAATTACAAACCTACGATCTTTTGTGAGGCGCGAGGAGAGAGGTGTGAGGTGTAAAACCTCCATGCCTTACTCCTTACCCCTCACTCCTCACATTAAACAAGGAAAAACGATGAGCAAAATCACTCGTGCGCTGATTAGCGTATCTGACAAAACTGGTGTTCTTGAATTCGCCCAAGCGCTCGCTGCGCAAGGCGTTGAAATCCTGTCGACCGGCGGCACCGCCAAGCTGTTTGCCGACAACGGCGTACCCGTCATCGAAGTCGCCGATTACACCGGTTTTCCGGAAATGCTCGATGGTCGCGTTAAAACGCTGCACCCGAAAATCCACGGCGGCATTCTGGGTCGTCGCGATCTCGAAGCGCACGTTGAAACAATGAAAGAACACGCCATCGGCAATATCGATCTGGTGTGCGTGAATCTGTATCCGTTTGAAGCGACGATCGCCAAACCCGATTGCAGCTACGAAGACGCGATTGAAAACATCGACATCGGCGGCCCGGCGATGGTGCGCTCGGCAGCGAAAAACCACGCTCACGTCGCGATCGTCACCGATGCATCGGATTACAACGCATTGATCGAAGAAATGCAGGGCAATGGCGGCGCATTGACACTCGCAACACGCAAAAATCTGGCGAAAAAAGCGTTCAGCCACACCGCAGCTTACGATGGCGCGATCTCGAACTACCTGACCGCACTGAATGACGAAGGCGAGAAAGTCGCTTATCCAAACCGCCTGAATATGCAATTCGAAAAAGTGCAGGACATGCGTTACGGTGAGAACCCGCACCAGTCGGCCGCGTTCTACCGCGACCTCGATCCGGCCGCCGGCAGCCTGGCCAACTACAAGCAATATCAGGGCAAAGAGCTGAGCTACAACAATATCGCCGACTCGGACGCGGCGTGGGAATGCGTCAAACAGTTTGAAGAACCGGCTTGCGTCATCGTCAAACACGCCAACCCGTGTGGCGTTGCCGTTGCCAAAGACCTGTACACCGCGTACCGCCTCGCTTTCGCGACCGACACGACCAGTGCATTTGGCGGCATTATTGCTTTCAACAAGACCGTTGATGCCGATACGCTCGAAGCCGTTTCGGCGCAGTTCCTCGAAGTATTGATCGCTCCGGGCTACACCAAGGAAGCGCTCGAACTCGTTGCCAAAAAGCCGAACGTGCGCGTGCTAGAAGTGGCCATTGAGTCGGGTGAAAACCGCTTCGATCTGAAACGCGTTGGCGGCGGCCTCTTGGTGCAAACGCCGGACGTTCACGCGCTGACCTTGGCCGACCTGAAAATCGTGACCAAACTGCAACCAACGAATGAACAACTGAAAGACCTGCTGTTCGCATGGAACGTCGCCAAATTCGTTAAATCGAACGCGATTGTATTCTGCGGCAAAGGCCAGACACTCGGTATTGGCGCAGGCCAGATGAGCCGTGTCGATTCGACCAAAATCGCCGCGATCAAAGCGCGTAGCGCCGGTCTGGAATTGCGTGGCTCTGTTGCCGCATCGGATGCGTTCTTCCCGTTCCGTGACGGCGTTGATGTGATCGCTGAAAACGGCGTATCGGCGATCATCCAGCCGGGCGGCTCTTTGCGTGATGAAGAAGTCATCGCAGCGGCAGATGAGCATGGCATTGCGATGGTGATGACATCCATCCGCCACTTCCGCCACTAATCAATTCTTGGCTGCGCGGCCTACTGGCTTTGTCGCTGCACGGCTCGGGTACTCGACGTACCCGTCGCCGCTGGCTTCGCGCCATTAGGCCACTCGCACAAGAATTTGAAATTGGATTGATTAAAAGGATTGATTGGCTTGTGATACTCAGGAATTCATCTCCCCCTCACAGCCAATACCTCACAGGGAAAACACCGTGAATATTCTTGTTATCGGCTCTGGCGGACGCGAACACGCGCTAGCCTGGAAACTGGCTCAATCGGAACGTGCAGGCAAAGTCTTTGTTGCGCCGGGCAATGCCGGGACTGCGCTGGAAAAGCATCTGAGCAATGTCAATATCACCGATATCGCCGAACTGGTTGAATTTGCCAAGCGCGAAAATGTCGCGTTGACCGTTGTCGGCCCTGAAGCGCCGTTGTCGCAAGGCGTCGTTGATGCTTTTCGCGCTGCAGGCCTGAAAATTTTTGGTCCGACGCAAGCCGGTGCCCAGCTTGAGTCGTCGAAAGACTTTGCCAAAGCATTTATGAAGCGCCACGGCATTCCGACTGCCGATTACGAAACTTTTGCCGACGCGACCGCCGCGCATGCATACATCGACGCCAAAGGCGCGCCGATTGTCATCAAGGCTGACGGTCTGGCCGCCGGCAAAGGCGTCGTCGTCGCAATGACGCTCGCCGAGGCGCACGAAGCCGTTGACGCGATGCTGTCGGACAACAAACTCGGCGATGCGGGCGCGCGCGTCGTGATTGAAGAATTCCTGACCGGCGAAGAAGCCAGCTTTATCGTCATGGTCGATGGCAAAAACGTACTGGCGATGGCGTCAAGTCAAGATCACAAACGCCTGCTCGACAATGATCAAGGCCCGAATACCGGGGGTATGGGCGCGTACAGCCCGGCTCCTGTGGTTACGCCAGAGATACATGCCAGGGCATTGCGCGAAGTGATTCTACCAACGGTGCAAGGCATGGCCAAAGACGGCATCACTTATACCGGCTTTCTGTACGCCGGACTGATGGTTTCTGACGATGGTTCGATCAAAACCCTCGAATTTAACTGCCGCTTTGGCGATCCGGAAACGCAGCCTATCATGCTGCGGCTCAAATCCGATTTCGTCACGCTGATCGAACACGGCGTCAACGGCACGCTCGATCAGGTCGAATGCGAATGGGATCGACGCGTCGCACTCGGCGTCGTCATGGCCGCACACAATTACCCGGAAACGCCGCGCAAAGGCGACGTCATTAGCGGTTTGCCGGGCGAGCTGGAAGACGGTCATGTTTTCCATGCCGGAACAACGCTCAATGCCGAAGGTCAGCCGGTGACCAGTGGCGGGCGCGTACTGTGCGTAACGGCTTTCGGTGAAAACTACAAAATGGCGCAGAAACGCGCTTATGAAATCCTCGCCGACATTCATTTCGACGGTGCGCAGTTCCGCAGCGATATCGCCTGGCGTGCGATCCACCGCAGTTAATACTTTAACTCTGCAACTCCCCAAAGCGGCTTTCGAGCCGCTTTTTTTATCCCCGGCTGATCGCGCTTCAGCGCAAAACAGCGCATGTTTAAGCTAGATCAAGTTTTCATGCCCGGCTTTGAAATAAGATTGATTATCATTTATTTCTCGCTTACAGCTGACCATCATGAACCTAGCCCAATTAGCATTACAAGACAGCGCCCGTGTTGCGGCGCTGAATTTGCCACCTGACCTAACTCAACGGCTGGCCGCACTGGGCTTGCGTATCGATAGCGAAGTCACCGTTTTGCGCCGTGGCTGGCTCGTCGGCCCCTTGCAATTGCGCGTCGGCGGAACCGAATTGATGTTGCGCCGGGATGCGGCGCAGAAAATTGAAATTACTCCCCTGCCCGCTGCACTCGGCTGCGAGGTGCTGGCATGAAACGCATCGCACTGGTCGGCATGCCCAACACCGGCAAATCCACGCTATTTAACCGATTGACCGGTGGCACAGCTCGTGTGGCCAACTGGCCCGGCTTGACCGTCGAACTCATGTCGAGCCGGATCTTGCTCGGTGGCGACATGGTGCAGGTGTTCGATCTGCCCGGCATTTACGACCTCACCGGCGGCGCCGAAGACGAACAGCTTGCTCAGCGTTTCCTGGGCGAAGCTCAACTTGACGCCATTGTGCTGGTGCTCAACGCCTGTCAGCTCGACCGTCAGCTTGCGCTGGCGCTGCAGCTCAAGGCGCTCGGCGCGCCGCTACTTGTCTGCCTGAATATGCAGGATGAGGCCAAACGCGCCGGAATCAGTGTGGACCTTGCAACACTGAGTGCCGAGCTGGCTTGTCCGGTACAACTGATCAGCGCCAAACGCGGCGATGGCATTCCCGAAGCCAAACAAGCCATTCAGGGTATATTCACGCAGGCCAATCACAAACTTGATTTCAGCCATATACCCAAGCAGTCTACTTTGCATCAGCGGGAAAAAGCCTTATTCCAATCTTGCGTTCACCAGCCGGCGATCCTGAATGATCACCACAGCGCCAAACTGGATCGTTTCGTGCTGCATCCGTGGCTGGGTTTGCCACTGTTCATTCTGATGATGCTGGCCTTGTTTCAGCTCACTTATGCACTCGGTACGCCGCTACAGGACTATTTGGGAGAAGGTCTGGACTGGTTCAAAAACGCACTGCTGCTCCCCGCCACCGCCAACCTGCCCGCGTTCTGGCACGGGCTGATCGTCAATGGCGTATTCGACGGCATCAGCACAGTTGTGACTTTCGCGCCGATTATTTTTCTGTTTTTCTGCCTGATGGCGATTATCGAGGATTCTGGCTATTTTGCCCGTGCCGCCTTTATGATGGACGGGCTGATGAGCCGGGTGGGGCTCGATGGCCGGGGTTTTGTGATGCTGATGATGGGGTTTGGCTGCAATGTGCCGGCCATCATGGGTACCCGCGTGATTCGTGATCACAAGGCGCGGCTGCTGACGATGCTGACGATTCCATTTTCGCTGTGTTCGGCACGCTTGCAGATTTTTCTGTTTCTGGGGGGCGCGCTGTTCAGCCCGACTCATGCGCCGTGGGTCGTGCTGTCGCTGTATCTGGTCAGCATTCTGGTCTCGATGCTCAGCGCCGTTGTTTTCAAATCGCGCTTTCGCTCGAACGAGCCGTTCGCGCTCGAATTGCCGCCGTACCGGCTGCCGCTGTTCAGTCATGTCTGGCGTCGTGGCTGGGGTGAGGCGCGCGATTTTCTGCGGCTGGCAACGACGATGATTGTCGTCGGCGTCGTGCTGGTCTGGTTGCTGACGAACTACCCGAGCCCGCAGCACAGCTACGCCGAAATCATTGCCCGTTTTTTCGAGCCTGTTCTGTCACCAATCGGCATTGAATCAACACTATCAATCGCGCTGGTTTTCGGTTTTGTCGCCAAGGAAGTCGTTCTCGGTGCGCTATCGGTCATCACAGGTTCTGAGGGTACTGCTCTGGCGACGCAATTAGCGCATACGCTAGACCCGGTATCTGCATACAGCTTTATGCTGTTTTCGCTGATTTATGTTCCCTGCGTTTCGGCAATTGCCGCGATCAAGAAGGAATCGAAGTCCAATCTTTACACTGCGTTTTCGATCAGCTGGTCATTGGGGCTGGCCTGGCTGGTGTCGCTGGTGTTTTATCAGGGCGCACGGTTATTGGGTTACTAACACAACAGGGGTATATTGCCAAAAATCAATACCAGCAATAGCTACAGACAAATACAAGCAAGGGTATTGATTAAACCCAAGATCAACAGCTCCTACTGAATATCCGGACGCACCGGCTGCTGCGGCCAAGCCTCAAGCGGAGCCGGGCGGCCAAAGAAATACCCCTGCGCATGCTGGCAGCCGATTGCGCGCAGATGATCGGCCTGCGCTGCGGTTTCTATCCCTTCGGCGACCAGCGTGGCGTCAAAACCGGCGGCCATATCGATAATGGCCGAAACAATCGCCTGATCTTGCGGATTATCCAGCATCCGTGCGACAAAGGACTGATCGATTTTCAGGCAGTCAAAGTCAAACTGATGCAAATAAGCCAGCGATGAATAACCGGTACCAAAATCATCAATCGCGACACTAACCCCGAGCGCACGCAGGCGCCGAACCAGACTGACGATCACTTCGCTCTGCGTAATCAGGCAGGACTCGGTAATTTCCAGCGTCAAACCATTCGCTGGCAAAGCAGTTTCCGCCAGCACCATCCTGACTTGCTCGTAAAAATCCGACTGGATCAGTTGCCGAACCGAAACATTCACGTGCAAACCGAAATCAGTCCGCCAGCCTTGCGCGATTTTCTCGGCGATCTGGCGGCACGCATCACGCAAAACCCATTGCCCCAGCGGTAAAATCAGTCCGGACTCTTCGGCAGCCGGAATAAACAACGCCGGTGACACCATGCCGTTCGGGCTTTGCCAGCGAACCAAGGCCTCGGCGCCTATCGTCTCGCCCGTTGCCAAATCAATTACCGGCTGGAAGAAAACCCGGAATTCCTCGCGTTCAAGCGCCAGCTTCAACTCATTAGTCAATCGGGTTCTGGCAATCGACTGCTCGAGCATCTCACTTTCAAAGACTGCCGAAGATCCGTGCCCTCTGGCCTTGGCTTGTCCGAGCGCAATACTGGCATTGCGCAACCAGTCGTCGAACTGCGTCAGCTCGAAGTGACCATACAGCGCCCCCACTGAAGCGGGCACCACAATCTCATCGGCCGATGCCACCGAAAAGGCCGTCACAAAACTGTCGCGATAAAATTGCACCAAATCGCCCATCTCAGTCGGATCGACTTTGGGAAACAGCATGGTAAATTCGGTACCTGCTGTTCGAGCCAGCAACACATCCGGCGGCAGGGAATGTTGCAGGCGATGGGCAATCGAGCTGAGCAACATATTACCGACGGTATGACCCACGCTATCGTTGATTGCGCGAAAACCATCAAGCCCGATTTGCAGCATTAATTGCTTGTGCTCTGCCGAATAATGCCAGTTTTCCAGTGCGGTACGCAGCCCATCGCGTGACAGCAAGCCGGTTACTTCATCGAGGCGCATCTGATTGCTGATCAGCCGGAATGACTGGATCAGTTGCTGCGCCATCCGGTTAAATGAACGGGTCAGTTGTGCAGTTTCGCGCAACTGCCAGCCACGATGATCCTGCGGCTGCCAGCCATTTTGCATCGGCGCATTACCAAAATTCTCGGCCGCTTGCGCCACTTGCAGAATCGGCCAGCTGATATACCCCGAAAAATACCAGCCGAGCAACATGACGCCGAGCGCGCCCAAAAAGATCAGGATAATCACTGACCGTTGTTCCTGCTTGAGAGTGCCGATCAAGTCGTTTTCTGGCAATAGAACAACAATGCGCCAGTTCAATCCGTTCTGGTTTTCCAGCGGCAGGATACGGCCGTAAATTTTCTCGCCGTCCAGCAGAAAATCAAAGCGTTGCAAATTCTGGTCAAGATAACGTCCGGCCGCGCGCACCACGGCCAGATCACTCTGACTAGGCAGCTTGCGACTGACTTGTTTGGTCACTGACGAGCTTTGCACCTGCAAGACGCTTTCATTCGACGAATGGGCGATCAGGCGATTTTTTTCATCGACGATAAAAATTGCGCCGTTTCGCAAATCCGGCAATTGCAGCAAAAACTGGTTAAAGCGGTGAATCTGCAAATTACTGACCAGCACCCCGGTGACCTGCCGTTTGGCATTCATCAGTGGCGTGGCATAAGACATCAGGCTTTCGGTCGAATTAAACGCGTTATTGTAGATTTCGGACCAGACCGGTTTGCCCCGCTCAAGCGCCAGTTGATACCAGGGACGGGTACGGGGATCGTAAAACTCGATGATCAGACTCGGCGTGGAAACCACTGTGCCCGGATAAGCCTGAAAAGTATGCTGGGTGCGCCGATCTTTGAGAACCAGAAAAAAATCGCGCTGATCAGGCTTGCGAACCAGACCGATAAATTCACCTTTCTCGTTGGCAAAAGCCATCGAATTTAAAGCCGCATGCTCGGTCAGCGTCTGAGTCAGAATATCGAACATCGGTCGTTCAAGTGCGGCCAAATCGGGCGAGAGTGGTATTTCAGCCGACTCGATCACGACTTTCATCAAGGCATTACCACGCTCGGGAATCGCCAGAAATTCGCTCAGGCTGCGCTGGGCGCTGCGGCTGGTCTCATTGATGATCCGCTCATTCAGGCGTGACAGGGCGTCCTGCTGGCTGCGCAACAGCAGGCTATTACTCATAAGCAATGCAAAGATAAGCAGGCCAGCGAGCACCAGACTCATTGCAAAACGCAACGACACATTCATTTTCAGACACGATAAGCAAGTTAAGCTTTCTGATTATAGGCGGCGAAAACCTCGCACTTACAGCTAAATCGCCACAACCCGCCCGGTTTGTTGGCGTCCCGCTGCAGCAGCGCGCCATTTACCCCTTTTTGTTTGGCGTGAATAAGGGGAAATCAGGGTAAAATGGGCGGTTTTATAATTAATGCCTTCATTCGCATGAATTTTGTCGTTCTCGGACTTAATTACCAGACTGCGCCGCTTGCAGTACGGGAGCGGCTTGCCTTCAACCCCGAAGAGATAGACTCGGCGCTGACTGAGCTGCTTGCGCTCAAAGGCGTGACTGAAGCCGCCATTGTGTCGACTTGCAATCGAACCGAAATTTATTGCAATGTTCGCGAATTAGAAACTGTAACGTATTGGCTTGCAAGCAACAGAAATCAAGACATTAATAGCATTACCCCCCACCTGTATACCCATCAGGGCGAAGCAGCTGCCCGCCATGCCTATCGGGTCGCCTGCGGACTCGATTCGATGGTCGTTGGGGAAACGCAGATTCTGGGGCAACTCAAGGATGCAGAACGCACTGCGCGCGAAGCCGGCTCGCTAGGCACCCTGCTCAATGGCGTATTTCAGCGCACTTTCTCAGTCGCCAAGGAAGTTCGCAGCCAGACCAAAATCGGCGCAGCGTCGGTCTCGATGGCCGCAGCGTCGGTTCGTCTGGCTGAGCGGATTTTCCCGTCGATCGCCGAATGCAAAGTGCTGTTTATTGGTGCCGGTGAAATGATCGAATTGTGCGCCACGCATTTTGCCGCGCACCATCCGGCCAAAATGACCGTCGCCAACCGCACGCTGGAGCGTGGGCAGGTGCTGGCCAGTCAATTGGGCGGCGAAGCGATTGTCCTGACCGAGTTACCCGAACGAATTCACGAATTTGACGTCGTGATCAGCTCGACCGCAGCACCGCTGCCGATTGTCGGCAAAGGGATGATAGAGCGAGCGCTAAAAGCGCGCCGTCGCCGCCCGATGTTTATCGTCGATCTGGCTGTTCCGCGCGACGTCGAAAGCGAAGTCGGCGAGCTCGACGACGCCTACCTGTATACCGTCGATGATCTGGCACAAGTCGTTCAGCAGGGCATGGCGTCACGCAGCGCCGAAGTCGCCAGTGCCGAAGCGATGGTCAACAACAAAGTCAAAGAATTTGGCAGCTGGCTCGCCAGCCGGGCGATGGTGCCAACGATACGCGATTTGCGCGACCACGCCGACCGGATTTCTCGCGCTGAAGTGCAAAAAGCGCAGAAAAAACTCGCCAATGGTGAAGATCCGCAACAGGTGATCGAGCAGCTCGCGCAGCAACTGAGCAATAAATTCCTGCACGCCCCGCTGGCAACACTGAACTCGGCCAGCACCGACGAACAGGAAACGCTGGTCAATCTGGTGCGACGACTATACCGGCTGCATGACAGTGATTAAAAATCGGAGCGGGGAAGAGAGAAGAATGTCCCTCCCTCTCTACTCCCCTTTTCCATCTTTGGAATAACAATGAAACCCTCCATCCTCGCCAAACTGGCACAACTGGCCGAGCGACTCGAAGAAGTCGGTGGCCTTCTGGCGTCTGAAGACGCCACTCGCGATATGGATCAATATCGCAAACTGAACCGCGAATTCAGCGAACTCACGCCGGTTGTCGAGCTCTGGCATGAATTTAACCGCATCAACGCCGATCTGGCCGACGCCGAAGCGATGCTGTCGGACCCGGAAATGGCAGAAATGGCTGCGGAAGAAATCAAAGACGGTAAAGCGCGGCTGGAGCAGCTTGATCTGGATCTGCAAAAAGCCTTGCTACCGAAAGACCCGAACGATGAGCGCAATATCTTTCTCGAAATTCGCGCCGGCACTGGTGGCGACGAGTCGGCGCTGTTTGCGGCCGACCTGTTCCGCATGTACAGCCGCTATGCCGAGCGCAACCGCTGGCAAGTCGAAATTGTTTCGGCGAACGAATCCGATCTGGGCGGCTATAAGGAAATCATCGCGCGTATCGTTGGTTTTGGCGCGTATTCCAGATTGAAATTCGAATCGGGTGGCCACCGTGTGCAGCGTGTTCCGGCGACCGAAACGCAGGGGCGGATTCATACTTCGGCGTGTACGGTGGCGGTGATGCCCGAGGCGGACGAGCTCGAAGAAGTGAATATCAACCCCGCCGATTTGCGGATTGATACTTTCCGTGCCAGCGGTGCCGGTGGTCAGCACATCAATAAAACCGACTCAGCGGTACGCATTGTGCATATTCCGACCGGGATTATTGTTGAATGTCAGGATGATCGTAGCCAGCATAAAAACAAGGCGCGAGCCTTAGCGGTACTCTCTGCACGGATTAAAGATGCTCAACTGCGCGAGATTCAAAGCAAGGAAGCGGCCGAGCGTAAATCATTGATTGGCTCTGGGGATCGTTCCGAGCGCATCCGCACTTACAACTTCCCGCAAGGCCGGATGACCGATCACCGCATCAACCTGACTTTGTACAAGCTCGATTATCTGATGGATGGCGACTTGACCGAATTGACGCAAGCACTGATCAACGAGCATCAGACCGAATTGCTGGCACAACTGGGCGACTCCTGATACCCACCAAGGTATATCGCCAAACATCAAGCTAAAAAACCCCAGGGCTATATACCCCTGGGTTTTTTATTTAAAAATGCACCATAAGTGCGGCGAATATAGGCTGAAACGCCGGCGGCGCCCCACAGTTCATACTGACTCATCGCCAGCCTGAACTGCTTGCGCGCATGATGAAACTGCTGCCGGCTCAATAAAAAACGGGCGTAATACAGCGTGGCAATCGCCTGATCATGATTGCGCTGATACAACCTGGCCGATTCGATCGCCGCCAGATAATGGCGCTGAGCCGCCTCGAAACGCCTTTCACGCTGTGCCAGTTGCGCCTGCAACAACTGCAATTTGCTCGCAAACAGAATGGGATTCATTTGCGCCCATTGTTTAAGCTGATCAATACCACGCCTGAGCTGCCAGCGAGCCCACGCGGATAAGGGCTGGGCGCTGGCGCATCGGTTCAACAGTGTCAGCACATGAAACAAAGCCTCGATCACTGACCCCCGCACCGAAGGGAGATGCACAGCCGCCTGCTCGAGCAATAATTCGCCTGCATCATTATTACCGCAATAGATCGCACCATGCCCTGCGCACAGATAGTGCATAAAGAGAGTCAGGCTATCGTTGCGCGCCGCCAGTTGTTCGAGCATCTGCGGCGTAATAAATTCACTTCGCCCCAGCCACGGCTGCGCATCATTGCTACGCACCAGGCCATAAACAAATTGCCGGAAAACAGCGGCCATGGGCTGCAAATGCTGTTGCCGCGTATAGCGCAGATCTTCTTCAATCTTGAGCGCTTCTTTCTCCAGATGCAGCAAAGGGCTACCGTTCAGGATCGAATGCCCCAGATAAAACAAACTACCATACGCTGCATATTCAAAATCGCCCTGCGCCTGAGCATTTTGCTGCCAGCGCCACAAATCAGGCAGCAACTGTTGCAAATTGGTATGCCAGGGCTGGATAAAACCCAAATCGAAAATGGGCACCCGATGGCGCTGGCGGTCTCCCGTCAGCGATTGCGACATCTGTTGTGCCCGCTCCGCCAGGGCAAACGCTTGCTCATAGCGATGAAGAGCTGCCAGCAACATTGCTCCGCAAATCATTGCAGCGGCGCTGGCTGGGCACGCACCATGTTTCATCGTCAATGAAAGTTGCTTTAGCGCGATCGCGGGCAGAAGCTTGGGGCGAGAAAAGAAACACGGGCCGAGCAAATCGGTCAGAATTTCCTGCGCCTGATTGACAGCCGCATGATCAGAGAGCTGCTGGCGAACTGGGCGAATATAGCGGCGCCATAACCACTGCACACCCTGCGAAAACAATTCACCGATTCCGTCGTCCAGCGCCATCGGAACGCCCAGCGCATCAAGCGCCTGCTCTGCGGCACTAAAAGCACTGGGATAATCGTGCGCGAGCAAAGCCAGTCTGAGTTGTGTCGCGGCCAGTAAATAATCGACCCGCTTGCTGGCGCCCAGAGGCACATTACGCCGCAGCGCAATCACGTCGATCAACTGCCCCGGCTCCTGCCAGGTCGAGCACCATAATTCAGCCAGTTGTTCACCCAACGCAGGCTGCTCCCGCCAGACGCCTTCGCCCAACAAGGCCATCAGTTGCTCAAGAATTTGGCCTGCATGCAAAGGGCTTCCCTGCAAAAGCACCTGCGCTGCAATTTGCAAGGATTGCTGGGCAAACCGGTTTTTCTCATCCCGATCAAACAAGCCCCCAGCCTGCTGAGCATGGCGCAAGGCCTGCAAGGCAAAATTGGGGTAGTTCAGCATTCGCAAAGCCAGCCTCGCATGCAGCTCGGCTTCGGTAAGGAATTCAAAAGTATGCTGCGCCAGCCGCATCAGATGCGGATGAATAAAGCGCCAGATATCACCAGATTGCGCCTCGACCATGCCTTGTTGCTGTGCCAGCTCCAGATGCTCCTGCACCGCACTGAGCGGCAGGTAGTCGTGCAATAAACGGGCGTCGAATTCAAGACCGATCAGACTGGCGCTTTGCAATATTTCCAGACAGGTTTCGGGCAGGGCGCGCAACTTGCTCTCGAAAAAGGCTTCGGCCTCTGGTGTTCGCAATTGCAGCGAAATTTGCTGCAAACGCTGCGGCCATTGATCATCCTGCACTGGAGTCAACAAATCGTACGCCGCCAGCGAATCGAGCAAAAAGCGGCAAAGCTGCAAATTACCTTGGCACGTTTGCTGCAAATGCGGCGCGATTTCAGCCGCCAGGCGCGGATTGATTCCCTGCTCTTCGATCAGCCAGGCCACCGTATCGCGCACGCTAAAAGGCGCCAGCCGGAAAACCTGACAGCGTTCATGACTCTGCCAGCGCTGAACAACAGGCAAATGCTCATTTTCGACACACAGTAGCAACATCAGATAGGGTGTAGCCCTGTGCTCGATCAGATAATCGATCACCGCCAGCGCATCCTGATCAAGCAGATCGACGTCGTCAATAATCCATACCAGTGGCCTGAGTTGCTGGCAGGCATAACTGAGCAGTTCACCGACCAGTAATTGCAAATGCAGCGCTTGCGACAAATCAATATCGCCAGTGACCTGTTCGCTCAATCTGAGGCGGCGCACCAGATCCAGCAAGGCTTCCTGCCCGCTCAAACCCGGGTTACTCAACTGCCGGGTTAATGGCTGGCTCAATTGACTTAAACCCAGCAACAAACTATCAAGCGGATTACTCCAGTTCAGTGACTCGATCCGGCTCTCGATCAGCATGCCGCCGCGCTGGCGGACATGCGGCAGCAATTGTTGCGCCTGCTGGGTTTTACCCGAGCCGGACTCACCGACCAGCATGACCAGCTTGCTGCCACCCGCTGCCGTTTCGGCCAGCGCAAAGCGCAATTCACTGCCCAATGCACGCCGGGTCAGTCCGGCAGGACTGCCTGCAGGGGGGCTGGAATCACGTGAAGTAGATGCAAGCTGTTGTTGTGTAGACAAAATTTCTGCTTTCCGATGAAGTCGTGCGATTGTCGCTGATTTAGCTGGAAATTTCTATCAACTAGATCAAATCCCGTATTGACACCGTCAAAAATCCGCCCAAAGGCCAGCAAGATAACTAATGCCAACGGAACACAAACCGCTTTGATATAATTGGCAGCTTTGGCCTTGGCGCAACGGTTGATAATCGCGATGAATGTTTTTTACGAGGAAGATGGCAGCTTTAAAGTCGCCAGCATCAATGATGAGCAGGCTGCCAGCATGCAGGTGGAAGACGCGCGCGGTAAGCGCAGCAAAATCAAAACCGCCAATGTGCTGCTGCGTTTTGATCGCATCAGCCTCGATGAATTTTTCAAATCGGCACAAAGCCTCGCTGCTGAAGTTGACGTCAATTTCCTGTGGGAATGCTGCGGGCAAGATGAATTTGGCTTTGCCGAAATTGCCGCCGAATACTTTGGCGCCAACCCCAGCCTGACCCAGCAAGCCGCCGCCGCCATCGCGCTGCATACCGCACCGATGTATTTTTATCGCAAAGGCAAAGGCCGCTACAAAGCCGCACCCGAAGAAAACCTGAAAGCGGCGATTGCCGGACTGGAGCGCAAAGCGCGTGAAGCCGAGCAAATGGCGGCATGGGAAGCCGATCTTTTGGCAGGTATCTTGCCGCAAGCCTTGCAGGACAAGCTCTCTAGACTGATACATCGCCCCGATAAAAACAGCCTTGAATACAAGGCACTGGCGCAAGCGGCAGAAAATGCGCAAATGTCGACGCTGCGCCTACTCGACAAAATCGGCGCGATTCCCGACGTTGCGCAATATCACCTCGACGGTTTTCTGATCGAACACTTCCCCAAAGGCCGTGGTTTTCCGGTTTCTGAGCCAGTTTTTGCGCCAGAAGATTTACCCGTCGCCGACGTTGCAGCCTTCTCGATTGACGACGCGAGCACGACCGAAATTGACGATGCGTTCAGCCTGAAAAAATTAGCAAATGGCAACTGGCAGGTCGGCATTCACATCGCAGCACCGACACTGGGCATTTTGCCGGGCACGGCGCTCGATCAAGTGATTCTGGATCGTCTGTCGACGGTGTATTTCCCCGGCGACAAAATCACGATGCTGCCCGACGACGCGGTGGAAGTATTTACGCTGCAGGAAGGCGCGGCGCGCCCGGCGCTATCGATGTATCTGGAAGTCTCGCTCGGCTATGACATCATCAGCCATCGCTCGGTGATCGAGCGTGTGCCGGTGGTTGCCAATCTGCGCCACCACGATATCGAGCCCTACTTTAATGAAGACACCGTCGGCAAGGATGGTGAGGACTATCCGTGGAAAGCCGAACTGACGCTGCTGTGGAATCTGGCTGGCGCACTCGAAGGCCGTCGTGGTAAAGCCGATCAGCCTCAGCAACAACGCCTTGATTACAGTTTCTATATCGACCGCGAAGAAGGCAAAGCCGAGCGCGTTCGCATCGTGCCGCGCAAACGCGGTGCGCCAATGGATAAACTCGTCGCCGAGCTGATGATTCTGGTCAACAGCCTGTGGGGCGCAAACTTGCGCGACGCGCAAATCGCCGGCATTTACCGCTCGCAAGGCGGCGGCCGCGTCAAACTGTCGACGCAACCGACTGCGCATGCCGGCCTCGGTGTTGATTGCTATATGTGGTCGAGCTCGCCATTGCGCCGCGCGGTCGATTTCATCAACCAGCAACAACTCGTTGCGATGCTGCGCAATGAAAAACCGCGCTACCAGAAAAACGATGCCGAGCTGTTTACCGCGATTTCATCGTTCGATGCAGCCTACGCTGCGTATGCCGATTTCCAGGACAAAATGGAGCGCTACTGGTGCCTGCGTTATCTGGAGCAGGAGAATATGCGAGAATTCAATGCGCAGGTGATCAAGGAAAATCTGGTTCGCGTTGACGGTATGCCGCTGGTCTTGCGCGTCGGTGGTTTGCCCGAACTGCCAGCGGGAACGACCGTATCATTACAGCGTCTAAACATTGATTATCTCGAACTTGGCGTCGAAGCCAGAATCGCGACTATTTAGAAATGTAGGTCGGGTTAGCGCGCAGCGTAACCCGACATTCAGCAGGTCAGCCTGCCATGAAGGACCACCCCATGCAGCCTAACCGCCGCCTCAGCGATTTTTTGCCACTGAAGTTTGCCAACGGACAGGAAATCAGACAATTTTCCAAGCCATGCGTGTCTTGCGGCAACATGCTGCACGCCAAAGATATGCATGGCATCGCACGACTGGTCGAAGACCATATTGCGATTGCCGCCAAAGCCCATTGCCCTTCCTGCGGCACACAATTTAGCGTCGCCTGCGTCATTAATTCGCAAAAACAAGTCAAACGCGTCGTGTTACCACGGTTGCTGTTTGGCTGGTATTTGCGCAATCTGCCCTTGCAGGACAAAGAAACACACCCGCAAGCTTTTGCCCGCGATTTGCCACTGCCGGAAGAGCGCGACGCACGCGAAGACGCCGCCGAGCTGGCCCGATCAGCAGAACGCTCGCCGCAGCTGCGCCCCAGAGAAGTCGTTCGCGCCGAGGAATCATTGGGGCGTTTTCAGGGGCAGCCCATTCCGGCCTGGCTCTTGCTGGACGGAATCCGCTTTGATTTTGACCGTATCGCACCGGATGAACGCATCAGCGAAGGCGAATTCCTGCTCGATGGCAAACTGATTTACCACCGTCAAAGCTGATAACAGCCTTCGCTGCAATCACTTTTGTAGTCTGACTTGATTAATTTCAACTTGGCTTTTTGATTCAAAGTTTTATAATCGCGCCTATCTTTTGGGTCACGCCCCGCGCGGGAGAACACCATGCAACGCAATATGCTCAAATCCAAACTGCATCGCGTCACCGCGACGCATGCCGAACTGCATTATGAAGGCTCGTGCGCCATCGACGAAAACCTGCTTGAAGCAGCCAATATCCGCGAATATGAAGCAATCGATATCTGGAATATCAATAATGGCGCGCGTTTTTCGACTTATGCGATCAAAGGCCAGCGCGGCTCCGGCATCATTTCGGTCAACGGCTCGGCGGCGCGTCACGCTCAGGTTGGCGACTTGCTGATTATTGCGACTTTTGCCGACTACAGCGACGACGAGCTGGACAATCACAAGCCATCGCTGATTTATGTCGACAGCAACAACCGCATTACGCACAGCAGCAATGCGATTGCGACACAACAAAAATAGCCTCCCACTCATCCCGACAACCCGCACTTATAGTGCGGGTTTTTTATTACTCATTCTAGGCTCCCCCCTTGCTGATTCCATCGCACCAGCAATACGACACAGTGATATCGATGACACCAGTGAATTAGATCATCACCACTTCCTAATATTTCCGCTACATTCGCAGCGCTTAGATATTTTCCTTATACCAGACAAGAAACCCAGAGGAAGTAATGACAAAATTCAATCGTATCGGCCTGATTGCAGGCATTATCTGCCAGGCTGCCATCGCCCAAGCCGTTGCAGCCAGCGAATGGAATGCAGATACAACCTATGCAACACCGGGCTCTGTCGTCAGCCATCAAGGCCAGTTATATCAGAATAAATGGTGGACTCGCGGCGACAATCCGGCTCTGAGTGGCCAATGGGGTGTATGGAGCAAAGTCGCAGGAACGGCACCGACCGCGACACCGAGCACGGCACCAACGGCGACTCCGGCACCAACTGCCAGCCCTGCAATCACTGCAACCCCCGTACCCACTGCCGCACCAACAGCAACGCCGACAATTACAGCAACACCCGCAGCCAATACCTGTGTTGACGCTGCCTGGAATAAAGATACTGCCTATGTCGGCGGCCAGAAAACCAGCTACAAAGGACGTACCTATCAGGCTCAGTGGTGGACTCAGGGCAACCAGCCTGATTTGAACGTCGGAGTAGGCCTGCCATGGAAAGACCTCGGCGCTTGCGGACCGACTCCGGCACCAACTGCGACGCCAACGCCGACAGCCCAGCCGACTGCGACTCCGCAGCCAACAGCAACGCCCGTCGCCACTCCAACACCAGCTCCCACCGCAACACCGGTTGCCGGCTCTATCGTCCCCGCGCGCCAGATCGTACTGGAACAACCGGGCAATGTGGGCACAACCCGTGCAGCCCAGTTACGCAGCTTCAACCACACGCCATTCCAGTCCACCGGCTACTGGGTACAATCTGGCGATGTATTGACAATCAATTACAGCTACACGGGCGCAGCCCCCAATCGTGCGCCGGAAATCTGGATCCACAACATTGATGACAATACCTGGAACTACAATACCACCCAGAAAACCACGCTCAACACCGGCAGTAACAGCATTGTTTCGGGCATGAAAGGGATTGTTTACATTGCGGCCTTTAACGAGCCCACCGGTGGTGAAATGAAGGTCAATCTGAGTTCGGGTGGCCGCATCATGCCACGTTTTGTGCTGGGTCAGCACACCCATGCTGACTGGGTCAAAATGCTCACTACTTATGGTGATGCGCCTTTCGCCGAGCTGGTCAGCAAACGAATGATGGTGACGGCCTCCATGACTCAGGCTATGCGCTACGTTGACGACGCTGAAGCGGTCATGACGCTTTGGGACAAAATCGTTGATCTGGAAGACGAGCAATATGGTCTGGTCGCCGGTAACAGCTGGCCACACGCACCGGATCCACATCGCTACCACTTTGTTGAGCTGGCGCCTTACACCGGCTGGATGTATGCATGGCAATATCGCATGGCTGCCGCAACACCTGCCGTTGCTGATGTACTCAACAGCAAACGACTGGGCACCAACGGCTGGGGGCCGTGGCACGAGCTGGGTCATCAACACCAGATGAGCCCGTTCACCTGGAACGACCAAACCGAAGTGACCGTCAATCTATCTTCACGCTATATACAACGTGCATTGGGTCAACCATCGCGTTTTGAAGTCGAAGGGGACTGGACAAAAGCATTGGCTTACCTGAATCAACCAAGCCGCAATTTCGACACACAAAGTGATCTGTTTGTCCGCGCAACGATGTTCTGGCAGCTCGATCTGGCTTTCGGTCAGGATTTCTACGCCAAACTGGGCAAAAACTATCGTAATATGCCAGCGCAACTGATTCCGAATGACGATGGTTTTAATGAAAAACAAACCTTCATCATCGAAACCAGCCGCGTGGCAGGCTATGACTTGACGCCATTCTTCACGCAATGGGGTATTCCAGCCAGTAGCGACACGCAAACCAAATTGCGCGGCATGGGGCTGAAAACACTGAACGATCCGATCTGGCTCAACCGCGACAGCAAAGTGCTTTATCAGCCACGCTAATTAGGGTATATCGCCAAAAGCGACATTCCAAAAAAGCTACAGGCCAATACCCGCAAAGGTATTGGCCTGTTTTTTACCTAAAACCAGCACATCATGACGGTGTAAACAAGCTATCCGTTTTCGCTGCCAGCTCAAAATCCATTTTATGCAGCCCGCCAATCTTGTGCGTCCACCAGCTCACGGTCAGTTTGCCCCATTCGAGCAGCAGCGCCGGATGATGCCCGACCTCTTCGGCCAGCGCAGCGACGCGATCGCACATTGCCCAGGCCTGTGCGAAATTCTTGAACTGATACACGCGCCGCAATTGCAGCACACCATCGACGACGACCGGCGTCCAGTCCGGAATCGCGCGGATCAGCCCGGGTAATTCCTCGTCGCTGACCTGCGGTGCACCGGCGCGGCAGGCTTCGCATTTTTGCTGAAAATCATCGCTCATGGCTTGCTCCTTGTTGAACTCTGCGCCACCAATCAGGTATCCAGATGAGCGTGAGTACCGTCGCAAAACGGTTTGGATTCGCTGTGTTTGCAGCCGCACAAATAAACCGTTTCGCTCTCTTCAGCGACAAACTTGATCGGTGTCATATGCGTATGCCGGTGCGAGCCATCGCAAAAAGGCTGCGTCTTGCTATGCCCGCAGGCACACCAGAAATAAGTTTTCCCCGCCTCAACCTCAACCTCGTACGGCGCTTTCTGGGCAATCATCGGTTCGGACATGGTTGCAATCTCCTGCTTGTTGCGTATTTCAGCGTAGCCGGAGCTAGCCGCAATCGCAATGCAGTCGAGCCGGTGAGCACGAATCAAGTTCGCATCAACTCGACCAGCTGTTCCAGCGCCTTGCCCCAGCCTTCTTCAAACCCCATAGACGCATGCTGATCACGCCCGGCTGCATCGCGATGCTTCACAATCGCCGTATAGCGCGTACTGCCAGAACCATCAATAGAAATGGGCTCCAGCTCAATGATTGCAGTAAACGGAAAATCGCCGCAGCTGGAGTCGGCAAACGACGGATTCGGTCGAAAACCCGGCAGCAGCGCATTCGTCCAGACCAGCCGCCGATTCGGCACAATGTCCAGATAGCAGCCCACACCGGAAAACTGCTCGCCTTCCTGAGGCCCTTTCATCTCGGTATGAAACAACCCACCGGGGCGTAAATCAATCTGGCACTCGGTCGTGCGCCACGGCGCAGGGGTAAACCAGCGCACGATATGCTCAGGCTGCGTCCACGCCGCCCAGATTGCCTCCGGCGGCAGCGGCACTTCGCGGACAAACTTCAGGTCAAGCTCGGCATCAAAACGATCATCAGGAATATTCATCGCCAGCTCCAGCAATAGAGGGGGGGAAACCTGTTTGTAGCAGTGGGAAGCAAGGAGCGCAACGCAGTCATGCCAAATCCGGATGGTGCTTGTTCTGCGTAAGTGGATCATCACGGCTTACCTTCCGGCCAACTCGAATCTACAATGATACAGAGCTTTGTTTTCCGCAAACTGTAGTGGTCAACTCATTCTGGCCACATGGGAACGATGCAAGGCGGCTCCAACAACCTGCACATCTTGCCCCCAAAGGACTTCATAGTGTCCCGCACCATGCTTTTGCGCCACTTGATCACTCTATTCATCATTGGATCAGAAGCTCAGGCGGCACCACTACTGATCATCGCCAATGAAGGCCGACAGGCACCCGCCATCATTTCCAATCATGGCAACCTCACCGGCGGCATGCTGCTGGAACTCGGGCAGGCCCTGGCACAGGAAGCAAAACAAAGCGTCAAATACCAGCTTTTCCCGCGAAAACGGCTTGAACGAATGGCCGGGCAAGGGCGATTCGACTACGTCTGCCTGCTCAACCCAGCCTGGCTCCCCGCCACAATGCCGCTACGTTGGGGTCCTGCCATGCTTGACGAATCGAATGTACTGCTGTTCCGATCAGGTACCCACTCCCCCGCCTCAATCCAAGAAATCTACGGCGAAACGCTGTCTACGGTGCTGGGCTACCGCTATTCCTCGCTGGAAACACTGTTTCAGCAAGGGCAACTCAAACGTAGCGATGCGCTCACTGAAGAGCAGCTCATGCGCAAAGTTCAAGCCGGGCGCGAGCATTACGGCATCATCAACCGCTTCTCCCTGCGCTGGTTCAATCGCAGCCTGCCTGCCGAACAGCGGCTTCAAGAAGGGCTGGTCATCAATAGCGCCAGTCTCCATTGCGCCGTACCCGCCAAGCACCCGCAAGCGAACATCCTGCTCGGCCACCTGCAACGCCTACAGGACAAGGGCTTTTTTCACGACCTGCAGTCGCGATACCTCAAGCAGTGAAAGTGCCAGCGGCGCACAGCCGCCAATGTCCGTTGATTGAATATTGCGGGCTGGAAATAGCTGCAGTTGTTTATCCACAATTGCATGGCCTGCTGCGCAGGCGGTGAACCGGCCGTTTCGCCGGCCATACGAGCAAGGGGAGGTCTTGCTCCTCCCCTTGCAACCCCAGCGCGCCCGATCACCGCGAAACCCCGTCCGTCCGGCAATTGGCAAGGCGACGCGGAAACTCGCTGCGCGCTACCGTCGCGCAGCTCAAACAGCCGCCTCTTAAAACCTTGCCAACCGCCTCCCGAACGGCGCGGCTCCACGGGCTCTTCGTCCTAATTCGCAGCTTTGTATGTCATGGATGGGTATGTGTCTGAATGCCATGATTTAAATTATCTTCAGAGCAACACCATGGCGGGTATAGGTCTTGATGGTTGATTTGGGGCTTGGATTCCCGTGTAGCGAAAACCGAGGTGAGGAGCGAGACAAACAGTTTTATCGTTTGGCTCGCGACGAGGTGAGGCTTGGCGCGGAGCGCTTTTCGCCCGGGTCGCCTTCCTTTGCTTACTTTCCTTGGCGAAGCAAGGAAAGTAAGTGCCGCGGCGCACAGCCGCCAATGCCCGTTAATTGAATGTTGTAGACAAAGAAAAACCACCAGAATCATTCAGCGGCATAATGTCTTCGGCTATTACATTCCGCTGCATTCTACAGCACGTTCAATATTAACTGCTTTGATACCCCACGATTTTTCCTTCATGTGGCATACAAAAATCTTACAATCAGGGAGATTACTTTCAATTATAGATTGGAGCTGACTCAAATACTCTTTGTCATAAAAATGACCAGCGCCAATATATATTTCTTTAATACTACTCCTATTCACTCTTTGTACTTCATCACCTTTAAGAATATTACGAACAACTCGAACTTCTTCCTCATAGGCCCAATGTTGAGATTTATACAAAAAAACCCTTTGTAGTGTTTCTTGTAAATCAAGCTCATACCGATAACTCATACCCTCGAACAACCCATCATGTTCTGAGTGATGAAACGGTTCCGTTGGTTTTGTGGACGTATAAATAATACTGCCGAATTTTGCTGGAATTAGATTACTTAACTCGCAATCAAGCTCAGCATCTATCGTATCAAATCCAATAACCATCCCACCATGAGCTTCATTGTTTTGATCGATACGAATTCCTTTCTTGCTCGGTTGTTTTTTGCCGCGAGCATAATGCGCCCACATCAAAGGATTAAGTGCTGCTCTTGATAAAGATAAAACCCCGTAGCTCATACTAATCTTCAATTTTCTGAAGTGATTCTCTGTAGCTCCATACTCCCGATCAAGTGATTCATAAAACAAGGATGAAACTTCAAATGGATCATTCAAATCAGATATCTTTGTAAATTTCACTGTTGCATTTTGAATAATTAGCAAAGCAGCTTCCAAATCAACGTATTTATATAAAATCATGGCAATAGCCTTTATGTGCAATAATTTCAATCGCCAATTTCAAACTTAGGTTAATAAAAAAGCGGCCAAAGCCGCTTTTTTATTAACCTACCTTCTTCTTCAACAACTCCAACGCCATCCCTGGGTTGGCCTTACCGCCTGAGCCTTTCATCACTTGGCCGACCAAGGCGTTCAGCGCTTTTTCTTTCCCGCTGCGATATTCCTCAATCGCTTTCGGATTGGCTGCGAGTACCGCGTCGACAATCGCTTCAATCGCGCCGGTGTCGGTTTCCTGTTTCAGGCCGTCGCGCTCGATGATCACATCGGCAACATCCCCGCTTTCCCACATTTTTTTCAAAACGTCTTTGGCGGTTTTGTTGTTGATCGTGTTGTCGGTAATGCGCTTGATCAAGCCAGCCAAAGCCTCGGCTGAAACAGGGCTATCGGCGATGGTTTTTTCTTCGCGATTCAGCGTCGCCGAGATGTCGCCCATGATCCAGTTGGCGGCGAGTTTGGCGTCCGCTCCCGCGGCAACGCTGGCTTCAAAGTAGGCAGCCAGCTCTTTGCTGCCGGTCAGCATGCGCGCGTCGTATTCAGACAGGCCGTATTGCTCTGCGAAACGTGCCTGCATCGCGACCGGCAACTCAGGCAGTTCGCTGCGTACGCGCTCTATCCATTCTTCGCTTACCACCAGCGGCGGCAAATCGGGATCGGGGAAGTAGCGGTAATCGTGCGCGTCTTCCTTGCTGCGCATCATCCGTGTTTCGCCGGTGTCCGGGTTGAACAGAATCGTCGCTTGCTGGATTTTGCGACCCGATTCGATTTCGTCGATTTGCCATTGCACTTCGTATTTGATCGCCTGCTCGATGAATTTGAACGAGTTCAGGTTTTTGATTTCGCGGCGCGTGCCAAATTCTTGCTGGCCTTCAGGGCGCACCGAAACGTTCACATCGCAGCGGAACGAGCCCTCGCTCATATTACCGTCGCAAATACCGATCCACGTCACCAGCGAATACAGCGCTTTGGCATAAGCAACGGCTTCGGCGGCCGAGCGCATTTCAGGCTCGGAAACGATTTCGAGCAGCGGCGTTCCAGCGCGGTTCAGATCGATCCCCGATGCGCCGTGGAAATCTTCGTGTACCGATTTACCCGCGTCTTCTTCCAGATGCGCGCGAGTCAGGTTGATCACTTTTTCGTACGGATCGCCCTTGGCGGGTTGCACTTGGATCGTGATCGCGCCACCTTCTACTACGGGCAGCTCGAACTGGCTGATCTGATAGCCCTTGGGCAAATCAGGGTAGAAGTAATTTTTACGCGCAAAAATCGATTTGCGATTCACTTTTGCGCCAATCGCCAAGCCAAACTGAATCGCTCGCTCAACGGCGGCGCGGTTCATCACCGGCAAAGCGCCGGGCAAGGCGATATCAACGACGGCCGTTTGCGTGTTCGGCTCGGCGCCAAACGCGGTGCTGGCGGGCGAAAAGATTTTGGATTTGGTGGTGAGCTGGGTATGTACTTCCAGCCCAATAACGACTTCCCATTTCATCGTATACGTCCTTGTGCCGCTTAAAGTTGCGGCTCTTTGGTGTGCCAATCGGTGACTTGCTGATATTGGTGCGCGACGCCAAGCATTTTGGCCTCACTAAAGTAATTACCAATAATCTGCAAACCAATCGGATGACCGTTAGCAGCGAAACCCACCGGTACACTCATACCCGGCAAACCCGCCAAGTTCACGCCCAGCGTGTAAATGTCTTCCAGATACACGGCAATCGGATCGGCGTTTTTCTCGCCGATATTCCATGCCGTAGTTGGCGTGACTGGCCCCATGATGACGTCGCACTCTTTAAACGCAGCCTGGAAATCGTTGGCGATCAGGCGGCGGATTTTTTGCGCCTTGATGTAGTAGGCATCGTAGTAGCCGTGGCTCAGTACGTAAGCGCCGGTCATGATCCGGCGTTTGACTTCGGAGCCAAAACCTTCGGCGCGCGTTTGCTCGTACATATCGTCCAGATTGCCGGTTTTGGCAGTGCGATGACCGTAACGAACGCCGTCAAAACGGCTCAGATTGCTGGATGCTTCAGCTGGTGCGATCACGTAATACGATGGAATCGCCAGCTTGGTGTTCGGCAGGCTGATGTCGACGACAGTCGCGCCCAACGCTTTGTATTGCTCAACTGCAGCGTTGATCGCGGCAGCGATCTCGGCATTCAAACCTTCGGCAAAATACTCGCGTGGCAAGCCGATTTTCAGGCCAGCCAATGGGGCATTGAGTTCACGCGTGTAGTCTTCTTTTTCGTGCTCAAGGCTGGTCGAATCGCGCTCGTCAAAACCCGCCATCACATTCAGCATCAGTGCGCAATCTTCGGCGGTGTGCGCCATCGGGCCGCCCTGATCGAGCGAACTCGCGTACGCGATCATGCCAAAACGGCTGACAATGCCATACGTTGGCTTAATGCCGGTAATGCCGCAGAACGCCGCAGGCTGGCGAATCGAGCCGCCGGTATCGGTGCCGGTCGCCACCGCAGCAAAACCAGCCGCGACCGCCGCAGCCGAGCCACCGGATGAGCCGCCGGGAACGGCTTTTTTATCCCAAGGGTTTTTTACTGCGCCGTAATAGCTGTTTTCATTGGCCGAGCCCATCGCGAATTCGTCCATATTGGCGCGACCGAGCACAACAAAACCGGCGGCGTCGCAGTTTTCAGCCACTTGCGACGAGTATGGAGCAATGAAATTGTCGAGCATTTTGCTGCCGCAACTGGTTTTCCAGCCTTCATGGCAGAAAATATCCTTGTGAATCAGCGGCACGCCGAGCATAGGGCGCGTGTCACCCGCGGCGCGCGCAGCATCGGCGGCAGCGGCGGCGGCGAGTGCTTTATCGGCGTCAATCGTCACCAAAGCATTCAGCTCGGCGTTGTGCGCGGCGATCTGTTTCAGGCATTCGCTCACCAGCACAACCGAAGTGGTCGTACCCGCAGTGAGTGCGTCTATTTGCTGTTTTAAAGTGTTCATAAATTTTCAGGGTGACGAGGGTTTACACCTCACTCCTCACACCTCACTCCTTACTTAAAATCACTCGATAACTTTAGGAACCAGATACAGACCGTTTTCCACGCTAGGTGCAACGGCTTGGAAATTTTCCCGGCGATTTGGCGCAGTCGCTACGTCATCGCGCAAGCGCAACATCACGTCCTGAGCATGCGCCATAGGTTCGATGCCGTCGGTATCGACGGCGCGCATTTCTTCAATCAGTGCAAAAAGTTGATTGAGTTGAGACTGGCTTGCGACCACCTCATCGTCGCTGACCGCAATGCGGGCCAAGCGTGCGATGCGGCGTACATCGTCCTGTGACAAAGACATGGTGTTTTTACCCCGTAAAACCTTCAATAACGTCAACACAATAGGGTATCATACCGGGTTTGATTCTCCCAACCACGCTTCTGCTGCGTTGAAAACGAGAACAAGACTCGCTGCAGCTGTTGTTAACCGTTTGTTAACCGCCCTGTGGCGATGCAATTACAAGCCCTAATTTCAGGGTATTGCCGGGCAGGGTAGCGCCGGGTGATGCCGCTTTATACCGATTAAAAATACGTGAGATTCGCCATGTTTGGACTTCTTTCCGGCTACTTTGCCAACGATATCGCCATCGACCTTGGCACTGCCAACACCCTGATCTACATGCAAGGCAAAGGCATTGTGCTGGACGAACCATCGGTGGTCGCCATCCAGCAGGAAGGCGGCCCTTCCGGCAAGAAAACGATTCTGGCCGTTGGCGCTGAAGCCAAAAAAATGCTCGGCCGCACGCCGGGCAATATCAACGCGGTGCGTCCGATGAAAGACGGCGTGATTGCCGATTTCACGATTACCGAACAGATGCTCAAGCAGTTCATCAAGAAAGTGAACCCGAGCCGCATGTTTTCATCACCGCCGCGCATCGTGATTTGCGTACCTTGCGGCTCGACGCAAGTTGAACGCCGTGCGATTCGCGAATCAGCGCTCGGCGCTGGTGCACGCAAAGTTGAATTGATCGAAGAACCAATGGCGGCTGCGATTGGTGCAGGCTTGCCAGTTGAAGAAGCGACCGGCTCGATGGTCGTTGACATTGGTGGCGGTACGACCGAAGTCGGCGTGATTTCACTCGGCGGTATTGTTTATGCATCGAGCGTACGCGTCGGTGGCGACAAATTCGACGAAGCAATTATCAATTACATCCGCCGTAACTACGGCATGCTGATCGGCGAAACGACCGCCGAAGAAATCAAAAAACGCATCGGTTCGGCCTTCCCAGGCGCTGAAGTACGCGAAATGGAAGTCAAAGGCCGCAACCTGGCTGAAGGCATTCCACGCTCGTTCACGATTTCTTCGAACGAAATTCTCGAAGCACTGACCGACCCGCTGAACCAGATCGTTTCAGCGGTGAAACAGGCGCTGGAACAGACACCACCTGAACTGGGCGCGGACATTGCCGAGAAAGGCATGGTGCTGACGGGTGGCGGCGCTTTGTTGCGTGATCTGGATCGTTTGCTGATGGAAGAAACCGGCCTGCCAGTCATTGTCGGCGAAGACCCGCTGACCTGCGTGGTACGCGGCTCGGGCAAGGCTCTGGAAAAGCTCGACAAGGGCAGCATCGGTATTTTCACCAACGACTGAGACCACACAGGGTATACAGCCAAAGGCCATACGTAGTATGGCCTTTTAGCACATACCCCAAGCCACCATGCAAGCCACCCAACCTGCATTTTTCAAGCAAGGCCCCAAGCCGCTGACGCGTGTGCTGATTTTTGCCACGCTGTCACTCGCCTTGATCGTTGGCGATGCGTACTACCATCTGCTCGGACGGATACGCGAGCAGTTGTCGCTTGCGCTCTATCCCCTGCAATGGCTGGCGACCACACCGACCAATGCCGTGATTGAAGCCAGTATTTTCTTGCAACGTCAAAACCAGCTGATTGCCGAAAACCGCACATTGAACGACGCGCGGCTGATCGCACAGGCGCAGGAAATGCGGCTCAAAGCACTTGAAGCTGAAAACGCCAATTTGCGCTCACTCGCCGTCGCCAAGGAAAGCCAGCCGCGCCAAAGTTTGTTGACGCAGATTCTGTATAACGGTCGTGATCCGTTCAGCTCGAAGCTGATTGTCGATCTAGGCCAGCGCGCCGGCGTCAGCACCGGGCAAATTGCGCTTGATGCCAGCGGCGTCGTCGGCCAGGTGATCCGCGTTCAACCCTTGACCAGCGAAGTGCGGCTGATTTCAGATCGCGAACATATGGTGCCGGTCTTTGTCGAGCGCAACCAGTTACGTACCGTCGTTTATGGCACTGGCCGGCAAAGCCCGCTGGAAGTGCGCAATATGGCACCGAATGTCGACATCCAGGTCGGCGATATTCTGCTGACTTCGGGCATTGACGGCATTTATCCCAGCGGCTTGCCGGTCGCCAAAGTCAGCAAAGTCGAACGTGCGGCTGGCAATGCCTTTGCCCGTATTCAATGTCAGGCGCTGGCCGGAATCGATCAGCACCGTTTCCTGCTGCTGCTCAATCCGCCTGCAGCTCTGCCACCCTACCCTGAAACTACGCCTGAACCGCAGGTAAAGGGACACTGATGCCGATTAGTCGCCAGATACTGCGCCCGGTTGGGGGCGGATTTATTTTTTTCTCGTTCATCATCGCTCTGCTGATCAATCTGCTGCCGTGGCAAATCACCACGGTAAATTTCGCACCTGATTTTGTCGCCATGCTGATCGTTTACTGGACGCTGAACCAGCCGCGCCGTTTCGGCATCGCCTGGGCATTCTGGCTCGGACTGATGATGGACGTCGCCGACGGCAGCGTACTGGGACAACATGCACTGGCCTACACCATCATTGCTTATTTCACTTTGTCGCGTCAGCGCCAGATCGCCGTATTCCCATTCTGGCAACAGGCCTTGCTGGCCTGGGGGCTATTGATGCTATCGCAAGCGATCATGCTGATTGTTCGTATGGCTCTGGGCGCCAGCTTCATTGGCTGGAGCTATTTTGCCGGCAGTCTGCTCGCCGCTTTTCTGTGGCCCCCGCTGTCGAACCTGATGATCATGTACCAGCGCAAGGATGTACCGGACGAGCTATGAAGCGACAGCACTTGCCTGACCCTGCCGGAGTGAAACCATGAGGCACCGGGTGGTCATCAATCATCACCAGGAACGCAACGCCTTTCAGGTACGCCTTGCTGCCGCAGCCATATTTATTTTGCTCATGTTCGGCGTACTGTTCTCCCGCTTTGTCTGGCTGCAGGTGATACACCATGACAAATATCTGACGATGGCCGAACAGAACCGGATTTCGCTGGTGCCGGTTCCGCCATCACGCGGCATTATCCGCGATCGCAACGGCGTGGTACTGGCGCATAACTTCTCGGCGTATACGCTGGAAATCACGCCATCCAAAGTCGGCAATCTGGAAGAAACCATCGCTCGCCTGAAAGGCATCGTCGACATTACGCCGAAAGATCGTCGTCGTTTCAAGAAAATGCAGGAAGAAAGCAAGGATTTCGAAACACTTCCGATTCGCACCAAGCTCAGCGATGTGGAAGTCGCGCGCTTTGCAGCCAATAGCTATAAATTTCCTGGCGTTGAAATCAAGGCACGCCTGTTCCGCCATTACCCGCTGGGTGAATCGGCCAGCCATCTGGTTGGTTATATTGGCCGGATCAACGACAAAGACATCAAGCAACTTGAAGAGGATGGCCTCGTTGCCAATTATCGCGGTACCGATCACATTGGCAAACTGGGTCTGGAACAAAGCTACGAAGAACAATTACACGGCGTCACCGGCTTTGAACAGGTTGAAATCGATTCCGGCGGCCGGGCCGTTCGCACCTTGAAGCGCACTGCGCCACGCCCGGGCAAAGACCTGATTCTGTCGGTCGATATCAAATTGCAGCAAATGGTCGAACAGCAATTTTCCCAGCGACGCGGCTCGCTGGTCGCCATCGATCCGCGTGATGGCGGCATTCTGGCGCTGGTGTCGCAACCGGGTTTTGATCCCAATCTGTTCGTCGACGGCATCGATCCGCAAAGCTGGACCGAACTCAATGATTCGCTCGACAAGCCCTTGCTTAATCGCGCGATTCGCGGCGAATACCCGCCGGGCTCGACGTTCAAGCCTTTCATGGCGATTGCCGCACTTGAGCTCAATACACCGATCGTCAACCAGCGCATTATTGATCCCGGCTACTACATTTATGGTGGTCACCGCTTTAATGATTCGAAAAAAGGCGGCTATGGGACGATGGATTTCGACCGCTCGATTGCCTATTCATCCGATACCTACTTCTATCAGATGGCCGTCCAGATGGGGATCGACAATATTGCCAAATCAATGGCGCAGCTCGATTTTGGCTCCAGCACCGGATCGGACTTGCCCGGCGAACGAGGCGGCATCCTGCCCAGCCCGGAATGGAAGAAAAAGCGCTTTAAAAACCCGGCACAGCAAAAATGGTATTCAGGTGAAACCGTTTCAATCGGCATTGGCCAGGGTTATAACGCCTACACGCCGATGCAAATGGCGCATGCCACTGCCACACTGGCCAACCGCGGCGTCGTGTTCAAGCCGCACGCCGTGCAAACGATACTGAATGTCACCACGGGACAGCGAACGCCGGTCGCTGCCGAGCCGGCCAAAAAAATAAACTGGAAACCGGAAAATATCGAACGCGTGATCCGCGGCATGGAAGGCGTGATGACAGTCGGAACCGGGGCGGGGGTATTTCGCGGCGCGCCTTATACATCAGCCGGCAAGACAGGTACCGCCCAGGTGTATAGCCTGAAAGGCGCCAAATACAACGCCAATGCCATTCAGGAACGGCTGCGTGACCACTCGTGGTTTATTGCTTTTGCGCCGGTCGACAAACCGACGATTGCACTGGCGGTGATTGTCGAAAACGGCGGTTTTGGTGCTCAGGCCGCAGCACCGATTGCGCGCAAAGTGCTCGATTACTATCTGACCGGCAAGCTGCCGCCCGATCCGGCAACGCTCGATGCATCTGGCGTCGCAACAGCGCAGACGGCCTCGGCGGCCTCATCGGTCGCCGCGTCTAGCCCGGCCAGCGCATCGGCACCTGCTCAAGCGGGCGTTTCTACCCGCTCATCCGCACCGGCTAACCGGGCTGCCGCCAAGGAGATTGCCGTTGATTAAACGACTCTGGGAAGATATCAAGCGCCCGATTGATACACCGCTATTTGTTTTTATTTTGCTGCTGTTCACCGTGTCGTCGATTCTTTTGTATTCGGCGTCAAATCGTGATCTGGACAAAGTGCTCGATAAAATCACTTTTATGGGCATTTCCTTGTTCATCATGTGGTGCATTGCCAATATCCAGCCACGCATTCTGATGCAGCTCGCCTTGCCCGCGTATTTATTTGGCGTCATTTTGCTGTTTGCCGTCGAGTTTTTCGGCGTCACCAGCCACGGCGCGACGCGCTGGCTCAATATTGGCATCACGCGCATTCAGCCTTCCGAATTGATGCGCCTGGCGCTGCCGCTGATGCTCGCCTGGTATTTTCACCATTTTGAAGCAACGCTGAACTGGCGGCATTTTCTGATCGCAGCCATCATCATGCTGGTTCCGGTGACGCTGATTTTGAAACAGCCTGATCTGGGCACTTCGCTGCTGATCGCTTCTTCCGGCTTTTATGTGTTGTTTTTTGCCGGATTGTCGTGGCGATTGATCGGGCTGATGTCGGGCGTAATCGCCATTTTTGCTTATATCGTGACCCATTGGGATATGTGCATCAATGTGCTGCATGAATACCAGTGCCGCCGTATTGCAACGATGCTCGATCCGATGGAAGACCCGCTTGGTGCGGGTTACCACATTATTCAGGGCACCATCGCGATTGGTTCGGGTGGCTGGTTTGGCAAAGGCTGGCTGGCGGGCACCCAAACGCATCTGGATTTTATTCCGGAACGCACGACAGACTTTATTTTTGCCGTTTATGGTGAAGAATTCGGCTTGCTCGGCAATGGCATTTTACTGATTCTGTATTTGCTGGTGATTTTCCGCGGACTGATGATTTCCAATAGTGCCAATACACTGTTTGGCCGTCTGCTCGCCGGTGCGATTGCGATGAATTTCTTTACCTATGCGCTCGTCAATATGGGTATGGTCAGCGGAATGTTGCCGGTCGTTGGCGTACCATTGCCGCTGATTTCGTACGGCGGCACGTCGATGGTTTCGATTCTGGCCACATTCGGCCTCTTGATGAGCATTCAGCGAGATCGCTCTTTAATGAAAGGCTGAGGTGTTTACAGAATAAAAGGGGCAGCAATGAAATCAAACAACAAGGGTATATTAATCGGCGCATTGCTAGTCAGCGCCTGCAGCACAACACCCCCTGAGAGTATCCCTTCAAAACCGAAAGCTACACCCGTTCCCGTCGGGGCGGCGTCTTCAATGCCCGCCTATAGCTGCAATTACAAATCCAAATCCGGCAGCGGCGGCTTTTACAAAGACGACGGCCCGATGAGCGATTTGCCCGACAATATCAACCAGATCGCCGAACCGACCCCGCGCTGGGAGCCTTTGCATAAATGGGCCAACCGCCCCTATACCGTGCTCGGCCTTTCGTTCACGCCCCTGCAGGCGCCGGGGCAACTGAGCGAGCAGGGTATGGCCAGCTGGTATGGCCGGAAATTCCACGGCCAGAAAACCAGTACCGGCGAAGTCTACGACATGTTCCAGATGACCGCTGCGCACCCGACGCTGCCGCTACCGAGCTACGCACGCGTCACCAATGTCAAAAATGGCCGCAGCGTGATTGTGCGTGTGAATGACAGGGGGCCCTTCCATAAAGGTCGCGTGATGGATTTATCGTTCCTCGCTGCTTGCCGGCTGGGTTATGCCACTGGCGGCAGCGCCGAAGTCAAAGTCGAAAGCCTGCTGCCAGGCGATGCACCGGGCAGCATCATTGCCGCAGCAGCTCAAGCCACGCCGGCACCCGCACAGCCCATTGCGCCGCGTGCGATTCCAATCGCCGATCAGGGCGGCGCCGTGTTTGTTCAACTGGGCGCATTCAGCTCGATCCAGAACGCCGAAAGTTTCAAAGCCCATTTGATGCGCGAGCTGGATAAAGACAGCAATAAACTCGCAATCCATAGCAGTAACAAGCTGCACCGCGTCAAACTCGGCCCCTATGCCAACCGCGAGCTCGCGCTGGCCGCGATCAGGGAATTGACTGGCGACCGAAATCTGCGCGCCGTCGTCGCACAATAAGCTTTTTGCTGCGTAAAACATTTGCTCGGAGTCTTTGTGAAATCATTGCGCCTGATGGCTTTGCTACTCGTCCTGCTGGGTCCAACCAGCCAGGCCGAATCCTTGTTTGATTCCGAAGACGGCAATCTGGATCTCAGCCACTATTTGCTCAATCAAAAAGGCTTTTTGCCGGTGCCGATTCTGATTACCGAACCTGCACTTGATTATGGCGGCGGGATTGGCGCGCTGTGGTTTAACGAATCGTTTGCAGAAAAACAGGCCAGCGAAGGTCAGTTTGCCGTTCCGACAATGGGCGGCTTATTCGGTTTCAAGACCGGCAATGGCAGCTGGGGCGCAGGCGGCGGCTATTTCATTCCGCTCGATCATGACCGCTACCGTTATCTTGGCGGCGCAGGCAAATTCAATCTGAATCTCGATTACTACTCGCTCTCCGGCCAGCAAAATGCCTATGCTTTTGAAGGCGTCGGACTGATTCAGCAACTACTGGCTCGAATCGGCGATTCAAACTGGTTTATCGGTCCACGCTATGTGTACGCCCGCACCGAAGCACAATTTGCTTCGAATCGTCCCGCTGAAATCATTCCAAATAATCTGGATATACAAATCGGCCAGCTCTCGCTGCTGATCGATTACGACTCGCGCAACAATCTACTGACACCATCGGCAGGTAGTTTCATCGAAGCCGAACTCGGCGCGGTACGCGAAGCTCTCGGCGCCAATGTCGAATACAACAGTTTCAATTTGCGCGGCTATCACTATCAAGCCCTGGGCAAGCAATGGATACTGGGTCTACGCGCCGATCAGCGCATCGTCGGCAATGATGCGCCATTTTTTGCACTGCCTTATATCACGCTGCGCGGCATCCCCGCCCTGCGTTATCAGGACAGCAAAACCTCGGTGCTTGAAACCGAATTGCGCTGGAATCTGAATTCACGCTGGGCGCTGGTCGGCTTTGTCGGCGCAGGCAAAGCCTATGGCAAACGTGATAGCTGGGATGATAGTGAATTGGTCGTGGCCGGAGGTGGCGGCTTCCGTTATCTGATCGCCAGCAAACTGGGGCTCTACGTCGGCGCTGACGTCGCACGCGGCCCGGAAGAAAGTGCCGTCTACATTCAGGTTGGCAGTGCCTGGCGGTAATCGGAAAACTGCTTAACCCGCCGCCAGCAAACAGGGGTAGATCACCCCAAGCCAATTTAATAGAGGCTGATACAAACATACCAAGCAGACGCGGCCGCCATATCCTATCGCCCGAACAGGCTGCGTTTTTTGCTGGATTTGGGATTTTTCTTCGAGCGGCTGGGCCAGTCACAGCTGCAACAATCAAAGAAATCAAGGCAGTCAGGATCACAGCCCGGATCACAATCGCCGCGTTGATAACGCCACGGACGTGGCGGCATACTTATGGCATGTATATCACTACAGCGCTTTAAGCGCATACGTAGTAGAGCTATACCCCCAACAGCGCCAAAGCGCCGTATCACCCGGTATCCCAGAGCCGAACAGCTGGCACGCCCAGTGTGGCAGCGATAGGCGCAATGAAATCCCTTATAAGGCGAAATATAACGCTGATAAATGCGAATCAGCAGCAAGGCTGTCGCACGCGCTGGCATTAGCGCAGCCCCGGGTGATCGCGCTGCGGTTTATCGAGCCAGTAACCTTGCACCTGATCGACACCGAATTCGATCAGCATTTTGAAAATCTCTTCGTTTTCAACAAACTCGGCAATCGTGATTTTGCCCAGATCATGCGCCATGCTGACCATGCCACGAACGAAAATCTGGCTGTCGGTATCATTTTTCAGATCGCGGATAAATAGCCCGTCGATTTTCAGTACATCGGCCTTGAGCTGTTTCAAATAGGCAAATGAGGCAAAGCCCACGCCAAAGTCATCCAGACAAACGACGCAGCCGGTTGCACGCAGCGCATCAATAAAACGCTGTGCATCGCTCATATCGGACACCGCGGAAGTCTCGGTCAGCTCGACCAGCAACCGCGATGGACTCACATTCAAGCGCATCAATTGCGACTGGATATAGTGCGGCAATTGCGGATCATCAAACGAGCGGCCAGAGACGTTCACTGCAATCGACGGACAATCCGGATAAGTGGCCAGTAAATGAATGACTTTCTGGATCACCCAGCGATCCAGATCCAGAATCTTGCCAGTTTTTTCAGCGTGCGGAATAAACTGATTCGGCATGATGACGCCATCGGGCGCAGCGCTATCTTTCATCCGCACCAGCGCCTCCAGATGCGCCAGCGACTTATCGTGACAATGATAAATACCCTGAAAATGCAGCTCGAAACCATCGTGCTCAAGCGCATCGACAATCCTTTCCTTCCACGACAAGCGCGACATTTCAGATTTGGAATGATCGGCATCAGGCCGGTAGAGCCGCCAGGTTCCTTTGCCGGCCGCCTTGGCCTGATACATCGCCGAATCGGCATGCGCAACCAGCTCGGTCGAATTTTCGGCATGCAGCGGATACAGCGCAACGCCAACCGACGAGCTGGGGCGCATCGGGTGCGTTCCGGCCATAAACTGGATTTGCGAAATCGTGTTAACGACCCGGTCAGCCAGCTTGCTCACTTCCTGTTCGCTGCACTCGGGCAGCAAAATGGCGAACTCATCACCACCGAGGCGAGAAAAAACTTCGTGCCGCCTAACCTGCTTGTTGATTTCCTGAGCAATGGTTTTGAGCAATTCATCACCCACGGCGTGACCGAAGCTGTCGTTGACGTGTTTGAATTCGTCCAGATCGAAAAAGACCAGCGCCATCGTTTGCTGACGCCGATCCGCTTCGGACACCATACGTTCGAGTTCCTGCTGAAAGCGATGGCGGTTATACAAACCGGTCAGCGCATCGCGCTCGGCCAGATTAACCATTCTTTCGGCCAGCATGCGCTGATGCGTTACATCCTCGTAAACCCATAAACGGCCATTGGTACTGCCTTTCTGATCGAGAACCCGGTAGCAATTTTGCGTCACGATACGACCATCGTTCATCGTGACTTCACCAAAATCGACGCGCTCTTCGATCAGCGATAATTCTTCCAGATAAATCGACAGGATATCGCCCAGCTGCGGCCGGTTTTTAGCCTGCTGCAAAACCTGGCCAATCGGCCGGTGGTTCGCCAGATCGGCGCTGCCCACTCCCCACAACTCACAAAATGCTGGGTTAAAAAACACGACCCGGTTTTCATTGTCCAGAAACAGCACGCCAAAACGCATCGCAGCCAGCAGCGCCAGCATACGCGCACGCTCGGATTCGGCGCGCTGCAAATAGCTTTGCCCCAGCGACTGGATCTGCCGCAATTCGACCACGGCTTTGCGCAAGGTCAAGCGGTCATCTTTCATTTCGCTATTGTCACGAATGCTGGCGCGCACGCCCAGAAACTGCCCTTGCGCGTCCACCAGCGGCAACCAGCTCATTGCAGCCCAGAACAGCGTCCCATCGCGTCGAACAGCCCGGAACTCATAATCGGGTTGCGTCCCATGCTCGAGCAATGCCTGTTTGAGTGCCAATTCCAGCCGGGTACGCTCTTCGGGGGTCGCCAGCGACAATGGAAAATCGGGCAATAACTGACATTCATTGACCGAATAACCCGTCATGCGCTCGACCGAGGCATTGACCCATAGCAGCTTGCCTGCAGGGCTGAGCCAGAGCTCGGTGCTATAGGTGTGATCGGCAATCGCATGAAACTTGGCTTCCGATTGCAGCAATGCCTGCACCCGATCACGAATCACTCGTGCCATTTCGTTAAAACGGTGCGTAATCAGCGCCACTTCGTCGTAGCCGGACGGCTCGGTCAGTGTTTCATAATGCCCCTGACTAGCCAGCTCGGCCGCGCTGATAATCCTGTACAAATGCCGGGTCAGCCAGCTCCCCAGCATGGTCATCAGCACGATGGTCGTTAGCAAACCAGTCAACAGCATCAAACCAGTTTGCCAAAACAGCCGTTTGGCCGCGTCGTAAATCGCCTGATTGCTGATCCCGAAGCGTAATTCGCCCAGAAACTCGCCGGCGTATTCGATCTTGGTGCTGCCGTGAATCAAGGTTAAGTCCAGCAGCCCCATCTGTTCGGGATGGGTCAACGCGGGCATCGGCTGCGCCACATCCCAGCCGCGCGCAGCAATAATTTGCTGTTTGGGATTGAGTAAAACCAGATAGTCGAGTCCGTCGCTGGTGCGGATGCCATCAAGCATATCGCTAGCCTTGGCCAGATCGCCGCTCAGCAAGGGCAAGCTGAACGAGGTGCTGAGCAGACGGGAAAGCTCCTGCACCCGTGCAGCCGTCACCTGCTGCACCATCTCGCTCCAGATACGTGACGTATTCATCAGGAGCACGATGAGCAACAGCGTTTGCACCATCATGGTGGCAATAATCAGTCGCGTTCTTAGCGAGGAAAAAAGGGAGTTGCGTAGCATGCCCTGAGCTTACTATTTTTTGTCGTGCTTGATATTAGTTTTATGCATCCGGCAAATCAATTTCCACAAGAAATCAATCCCTTAGCATTCACCCCGCCATCAAGGCTGTGAACAGACAACAACACCCCCGCTGCCGAAACTGCCAGCAACTTATCTGCTCAGCAATTTGATAAAGACTTTTGATCGGCGCTGATAGTTATAAAGCAGTTTTTTCTCAATCGGCAGCACATCGACCGTCGCCTGCGTAAAGCCGCGCTCGACAAACCAGTGACTGGTTCGTGTCGTCAATGCAAACAGCTTTTCCATCCCCAGCCCGCGCGCCTGTTGCTCGACGTGGCGCAGCAAATCGGCACCCCGGTCTTCGTCGCGATAATCGGGATGGATCACCAGACACGCCAGCTCGGCCATTTTGCTCTCGGTAAATGGATGGATCGCGACGATGCCGACGATTTTGCCATCGTGCTCCAGCACCGAGTAGCGATGGACTTCGCGCTCCAGCAGTTCACGTCCGCGTTTAACCAAGACCCCCTGCTCTTCCAGCGGCTCGATCAGCGCCAGCATGCCGCCGATGTCGTCAATCGTTGCGCCGCGCAAGGTTTCAAGCGAAGCGCGCGAAATCATCGTGCCGATGCCATCGTGCGTAAACAGCTCCATCAGCAAACTGCCGTCAACATGATGCGTAATCAGGTGCGCCCGCTTGACGCCCTGACGCACCGAGCGCACCGCACAGGGCAGATACAGTCGAACGTCTTCGCTGGCATCGGGGTGCTGAGCCAGAAACTGCTCGGCCTCGACCGCGGTCAATTCGGTTTGCAGCTCGCCTTCATCATTAACGACGCCTTGCGAGCCGAACATAAACAGCAGCTTGTCGGCCTTGAGCGCAATCGCCGTACTGGTCGCGACGTCTTCGAGTGTCAGATTGAAAATCTCGCCGGTCGGCGAATAGCCTATGGTCGACAACAGCACCATTTCGCCGTCGTCGAGCCGATAATTGATCGCCGTCGTGTCAACCTTGCGCACTTCGCCGGTGTATTGCAGATCAATGCCGTCGCGCACCCCCATCGGTTGCGCAGTCACAAAATTACCGGCCGAAACGCGGATATCGGCGTTCGCCATCGGTGAATTAGCCAGCCCCATCGACAACCACGATTCGATTTCAACGCGCACATGGCCGGCGGCCTGAATCACGCATTCGAGCGCCTGCTGGTCAGTAACGCGGACACCATTGTGATATTGCGGTGGCAAGCCACGCTCGGCCATCCTCGCTTCGATCTGCGGCCGCGCGCCGTGGACGACCACCAGCCGCACACCCAGACTCGTTAGCAGATTGATGTCGTGCGTCAGCGTCGCAAACTTGCCGTCGCGAACGACTTCGCCGCCGAGCGCAATGACAAAAGTGCGCCCGCGAAATGCGTGGATATACGGCGCAGCCTGACGAAACCATTGAACAAAATCTTGCATGAAGCTGCCTCTATGGCAAAAAGTTAAGCGTGGGTATATCGCTATACAACAATAATAACAAAGGCTATCGAGCAATACCCATCAATAAGCACCGTGGCCGCTCACCACCGTCCTGATCGTTTTACAGACAATTGCAATGTCGTACCACAGATTCCAGTTTTTCACGTACCACGCGTCGAGCGCAACGCGTTCGGCGTAAGTCGTGTCATTACGCCCGGACACCTGCCACAGGCCGGTCAGGCCGGGGCGCGCTTCGAGATAGAAATCGACTTTGTCGCCGTAGCGTTCGAGTTCGGCGTCGATAATCGGGCGCGGGCCGACCAGACTCATTTCACCACGGATCACATTCCACAATTGCGGAATCTCATCGAGGCTGGTCTTGCGCAGAAAAGCGCCGATTTTTGTGATGCGCGGGTCATTTTTCAGTTTGAAATCAAGCTCCCACTCGGCCTTGGCCGCCGGGTCGGTCGCCAGCAGATGTTCGAGCACTTCCTGACTATTGTGCACCATGGTGCGAAATTTCCAGCACTTGAACGGCACGCCGTTCATGCCGACACGCACATGACCAAAAAACACCGAGCCGGGGCCGCCTTCCTGTTTGACGCGCCACAGCACATAAGCCAGCAGCGGCGACAGCAGCAATAGCCCGACGCTGGCGCCGAACAGATCAAAAGCGCGCTTGAGTACAATCAGCGGCCTCACCATCAGATTATTGCGCACACGCAAGAGCAGCACTTCATGGCTGAAAAAATGATGGGGAACCACGCCAAACAGCGGCAGGCCGGCAATCGGCGGAATGATGTGGATGTCCTTATAGCGCAGCGACAATTGCTCGACCTGATTTTCAAGCTGGCGCAACTCATCTTCATCGACCGCAATCACCACATGCGGGCGGCCATGATCGGTCAGCCATTTCAGCAAGTCTTCGCGCGGCAGTTTGACGACCGGGATTTGGACGGCTGAGCCAGACCGCCCGTCGAAAGCCAGCGCATCCGGCGCCTGATCGTCAATCGACAGAAAAGCCTGCACTTCAAAACCGAGCTGGCGCTCCGAAGTCATCGCACGATAGGCATCCTGCGCATTGATCCCGGCACCGATGATGACGGTCGGCAATTGCCAGATCCCGACCTTGAGCAACCATGACTTCATAGCCACTCGCGCGTACGGCAGCAAAATCAGCGCCATACCCCACGACACTGGCCACAGGAAACGCGAAATCGTGAATTTGCCGAGCAGCACCAGCATGCCGTTCAGCAAACCGGCCAGCAGCAAGGTTTTCAGGATCGCCAGCAGCTCGTCCCAGAACGGTAGCCGCAAGCTGTAATGGCCGCGCGCCCAGAAATTGACAACGGTAATGATCGCCAGCCCCAGAAAAGCCAGCCCCTGCTGGCGACCTTCCCACAGCCACCACAGCTCCATACTGGCGCCGATGCGCTCGTAGCGGAAAACCCATAGCAAGAGCATCGCAATACCGAACGATACGCCGAGCGCCAGAAAATCGGCCAAAGCCAGCCAGGGTTTGGCGCGTTCGGCTTGCAGGTGTTTGTTATTTGCAGAAGTCACGAGAAATCCAATTCATCAATGCCATACGCGGCATAAAGTTCGGTCATCATTTGATCGAGTGAATAATGCTGCTGCGCAAAAACGCGCGCCTGTGCGCCCAGCCGCAAGCGCAAATCGGCGTCGTTGACCAGCTGAGTCAATCGTTGCATAAATTCGTCGGCCAGCCGCTCGTCGGTCACACCCTCGTCAGCCGTTCCGGCCAGATAACCGTTTTCGCCATCGTGCACCAGATCGCGGTTGCCGACCACATTCGTCGCCACCACCGGCAAACCGGCCGCCATCGCTTCGATCACCGCGACCGGCAAGCCCTCCCAGCGGCTGGTCTGAATATAGATATCGAGCGTCGCCAGCTGCTGCAAGGCAAAGCTGCGTTCGCACCAGCCCGTTACGTTCACGCCAGCAGCCTTCAGGGTCGCCTCGCTGTGCGCGTCGCCACCGCCGATCCAGATAAAATCAACGCCAAGATCGCTGCATTTTGCTGCAATGCCGGCGAACAGCTCCGGATTGCGCGCCATCGTCACGCGGCCGACCGTGCCGATGCGTAATTTATATGGTCGGGCGCGTTGCAGCCCGGATGCGCAATGCGCCAGCTCAATCGCGGCCAGATCGACGGCATTGTTCACGACTTTCACATTAGGTGAAAGATGTTGGCGTATTTCTTCACCCTCCGACGGCGAGCAAGCCAGAAAAGTTACCGGCACACCGGCGAGGATTTTTTCGATGCCGAGAAAAATGCCGTTTTTCAACCGCCCTTCAGCACGCTGCAAAAATGACAGCCCGTGCGGCGAGAAAAACCAGCGCGGCCCCGCCTTGCCCGTCCACGCCAGACTGACCAGCCGCCCGACAGCGCCGGCTTTACTCGAATGCAGATGAACGATATCGGGTTGCAAATCCTTGATCCAGCGATACAAGGCTCGCGCCGAGCGAAAATCGTTCAGCGGATGAATCGCGCGCTGCATCGGCAAATGAATGCACTTCACCTCAGGTGCAAACAGCTCACGCCAGTTTTGCGGTGTTTCTTCGCGCACCGAATGAATCACACTCACCCGATGGCCATCGGCGCTCTGCCGGTTGGCCATCGCCGAAACCATTGATAAGGTACCGGCGCCAAAAGATTCAACGACATGCAGGATATGTTTCATGTCTTGTTCCCGCGAAATTTGGCTTTGATTTTAAACGCCAGCTCATACGGCAATGCCAGCAATACCGCAGTTCTGGCCATGCCGAGCAAGGCCGATGGCGAGCCGTCAAAATACTTGCGTTGCAGCTTCAAGCGCGATTGCAATTGGATTTTGCGCTTGCCGAGTGAAATGCCGTTCGGATCAAGCTCGTAACGGATCAATACTTCAGGCAGATTGGCCACCTTGAACCGCTGCGCCATCGCCCAGAACATCGCGTAATCCTCAGCCGCCGGTGCATCGAGCGGATACATCCCCACCGCATCCGCTGCAGCCAGGCGGAACATCACGCTTGGATGAATATACGCCGAGTTTTTCTTCATATAGCGCACGATGTCCTGGTGCGTACACGGATGGCGTAAAACGAATTGCTCAACGTCGTTCTGATCAACAAAACTCGCCGCGCCACCGACCAATACTACCTCAGGGTATTGCGCCAGAAATGAGATCTGGCGGGCGATGCGATCAGATACATTGCAGTCGCCGCAATCGAGTCTCGCAATCAATTCATACTGCCGCTGCTTCGCCCAGAGCAGACCGGCATTCAGCGCGCCTTCGATGCCGTGATTTTGCGGCAACTTCAACAGATGCAGCTCGCCACAGCCGCGATACGCAGCCCGCAGCGCACTTTCAGCCGCCCCATCCAGCGGAGCGCGAACGCTGCCGTCATCAACAACCAGCACATCACACGGCTCGTCCGCGCCGATGCTCGCCAGCGATTTGGCCAGCGCTTCGGGGTTGTTGTAATGCGGGATCAGCAATAAGACCTGATGGTGCTGTTGTTCATTCATTGATTGAGTTCCAGTAACTGCCAGCCTAACTGTTCGGACTTCAGATGAGCGCCATATTCGAAATGCAAAATTTGTCGGCCTTCACTGGCAAGGCTTTTTGAAGACGAATGCCAAAGCAGCGGCGACATGAGCAGCAAATCACCAACGGCGGCTTCGCAATATTCAATTTGCCCCTCATCCACCGAAAAGGCATCGCGGTGGATACCCTGAAGATGCGACCTGGGCAGTACCTTGAGGCAACCATTGCGCGATGTGGCCGGATCAAGATGCAGCCGGAATGTCACCATCGATTGCAACACATCCAGCGGCGGCTGCACATGCAAGACGCCGTCTTTTTCCGACCATATATCCCAGCCCGGCTCGTCGAAACGCGATTGAGCAGTCACCGTAATATCTTGATGCCAGCTCACCAGCCAGTTCTGCTCAGGTATTTTATCAAACCAGATACCCCGAACCAGACGCGCCTCATCCGACAACAACTGGGCAGCCATGGTGGCAACAACTCCGTTTTTGGCAAAAGCTGCCAATTTGCCGGATTTTTTCTCGATGTGCCGAACTCCACCCCGGCCAACCGGGATGCCCAACTGTGCCAGCTCGGCCTTTAACTCCATGCATTCCTGCGGCGAAACCGCCGATCTGATCCACGCAAAACCCTGCGAGTCGAGCTGCCGGCGAATGGTTTTCAATTCCATTTCCCGATTCCCAAACCGCGTTTGATCGCGCGGGCGAGTGACAGCGGCAGCACGTATGAGACGCTGGCTTTGGCCAGCTTGGCCGCCGAGCGAGGGCTCCAGTCAAAATGCCGCGCCAACAGCTTGATCCGCATCGCCTGCTGGCGGCGGCGACGGCTCATCGAAATGCCGGCGTCGTTGTATTCGCTGCGCGTCAGCACTTCGGGCAGGTTCGCGGTGCGATAGTGTTGGACGAATTGCCAGAACCACGCGAAATCTTCGGCATTTTTGCAGTCGGTCGGATAGAGGCCAATTTCGCACACGCCGGCCATGCGGAACATCACCGCCGGATGAGTGAAAGCGTTGTCGTCGTGCATCTGGCGAACAATGGCTTCGTGCGTTTGCGGCTGATGAATGGTAAATCGATCTCCGCTACCATCAAAAAAAGTCACCGCCGAGCCAAGCAGGTAGACGTCGGGGTTGGCATCGAGAAAAGCGGCCTGTCTGGCAAAACGATCTGGCGCAACGAGATCGTCGCAATCGAGTCGAGCACCGTATTGATAGCCAGCGGCAATCATGGCTTCCAGCCCGGTATTGAGCGCATATTCGATGCCGCAGTTTTTGGGCAAGTAAAAAAAGCATACTTCGCCCCGCGCCTTAAAAGCCTGACGGGCGGCGGCTTCGTCGATTTTCGCCTTGCTGCTGCCGTCGTCGACAATGATGGCATCAATCGTTTCGGAATGACCAATCGACGCGAGCGAGGCGTACAAGCCTTGCGGGTTATTGAAATGCGGGATTAATACAGCGCTGCGGTTCATGCAAGCTCATCCGGTTGATTTAACAGGGCAGTCCACTGCTGCACAGTGCTTTGTTGTGAATAATGTGTGGCCCGCTGGCGCAGGAAATATTGCAACTGCCCGGCTTGGCTTTGTTGACGGATGATCAGTTCGGCTAGCGCTTCGCCTGTTGCTTCATCGACGACAAAATCGCTGCGCCGCCCAGCGAACAGCTCATATACCCCACCCGCGTTTGTGCTCACAACCAGCAGCCCCATTGGCATAGCTTCCAATACCACCAAGGGGCAACCTTCAAAATTCGAAGTCAGCAGCAGTACATCGGCGTTCGCCAGATAGTCACTCACATGATCCTGCCTGCCGGCAAAAGTAATCTGTTTCGCGAGCGAGCGGTGCTCGATTTCACTGCGTAATTCATCCTCAAGCGGGCCGTCGCCAACGATGGTCAGCTGCGCCTGAACACCTCGCAGCGTAAGCGCAACCAGCGTGTCGATCCACAACTGAGGCTGTTTTTCTGTCGCGATTCGACCGACATAGAGCATGCGCAAAGGTTCGTCGGCAGCGCGTTCAATGCGCGCAGGCAAAGCTTGCGCGGCGTCGACAAAGTTTGGCAACACCTGCCAGCCGGATTTAGGCGGAGTTTCGAGCCAGCGCGCCATCGAGTTGCGGGCGTGTTCGGAAACAAAAACCAACTCATTTAAGCGCCGGTAAACAAACTGACAGGCTGCACGATGTACCGGGTTCATTTTGGCAAAAGCATCAAGTTCGTAAAATGGCCCGTGCACCCAGGCAATCACGCGCTTTTTCAATCCCAGCGTTGCGCAATACGCCATATACAGCGGCAGCAGAAAAGTTCCGGCGATCACCACATCATGCTCGCGCGCAATTCGCCGCGCTGCGCGCCAGCCTGAAAACCATGTCAACGGCTTCAGCGGCTGCCACTTCGGCGCAAGCTCTGACAAATCGACGACTTTGACCCGCTCAATGCGCGCAGCCCACAAATTGCGCGATCCGCCGAGCAGCACCAGCGTGACGTCGAAACCCTGCGCAGCCAATCCTTCGCCAACCAAGACAGCACAACGCTCGACCCCGCCGAGACCCAGATCGCGTAGAAATATCGCAATTTTCATGGTTTAAGTTTGCGCCACAGCGCATCCGACATTGCCAGCCGCAGCGTCTGTTTGAGCAGCGTTTTGCGCTCGGCTTTCGGTGGTGGCATTTGCAGCGCCAGTTTCAATGCGCGCGGAAAATCAAATACATTCACGCCACGGCTGCGCTGCAAAGTGGCCAGCCAAAATTCGCCCAGCGCGCCACGACATTCAGGCTGCAAGGCGATCAGTTGCGTGAAAAAGTCGCACATCCACAGCCATTCGGCGTGATTCAGAATCCGCGTCGGTTCAGCCAGTTTGGCAAATTCGCAGGCTAGGGGCTGCAATGCCACTGGCAGCGCGACGCGGGCGTATTGCTCGCGCACGCGTTGCGCAGTGATCAGCAGTGCGGTTTTTTTCGCCTGCGTCACCTGCCCCGGATGCGTGCGGTACTGCAGCAATACTTCGGGAATGTTGGCGAACCGGGCATTGCTGGTCGCTGCAATCTGGCACCACAGCGCGTAATCTTCGGCATGCGGTGCGTCAGCAGGATAGGGATTGGCCTTGAGCAGCGCAGAGCGAGCCAGAATCGACGGGTGCGCAATCGGCGTATTGAACAGCAACGCCAGACGGATTTGCGCGTCGCTGACCGGCGTATGCCACTGTCCCGATCTGTCGCCAATAAAACCGACCCAGCTACCGCAAATATCGGCACCCATTTCGACACAATAGGCGATTTGTTTTTCAAGTCGGTCGGGCGTGCAAATATCGTCGGCGTCGATGCGGGCGATCCACTCGCCTTGTGCCGCAGCGATGCCTTCGTTGAGCGTCGCAATCAGCCCGCGATTTTCACGGCTGATGATTTTGAAACGCTGATCACGCGCAGCAGCCGCTTGCAACAGGCTTAAAGTGGCATCGCTCGATCCATCGTCAATGGCAATACACTCCCATGCTGTATAGCTCTGCATTTCAATACTATCGAGCGTTTGCTGCAAATACCCTACCGAATTAAAGCAGGGCAAAACAAAGGAAACCAGACTGTCATTCATGTTGTACACCTTGCCGCACGGACTCTGTGCGGATTTCGCGGCTGATTTGCCAGGCTTGCCAGCCAAAGAGCAGCGTAATAAATGTTTCAACGATCAAAACCGATTGCGCAGCACGAATACCCGCTACGCCAGACCCCGGAACCAGTATGCACATCAGCGCCACATTCAGTAATCCGGCGGCAACCAACACCCGGCTAAAATAACGCTCACGCCCAAAAACCAGCAAGGTTTGCTGGCCGAAAACCAGCGATACCGAGCCGAGCACAATCACCGGCGCAAACCAGACCATAATCATTTGCGAATCGCTCAGCGCAATAAAAGCGCGCGACAGGCCAAAATCAGCGCCAAACAGACTCACACTCAGCGGCGTGAACACAGGAACAAACAATGCCAGCGCCAGCGTCATCACCAGCCCGACGCCGCCCTGAATCAGTAATGCTTTTTTGATCAACGCCAGCGCAGCAATTTTATTCTCGACGGCCAGCTTGGCAATGCGCGGATACATTGCCTGCACCAAGGGGCCGATCAAGCCTTGCGCGATATAAACCAGCTTGCTCGCAGCGGCAAACAGGCCGACTTGCAGCGGCACTGAAAACATCCCGAGCAGTACCGTCGTCGAAGTCGTATACAGACTGGTTGAAATCGCCGACAGAAAAAACGGCCAGCTGGCACGCAGAGCATCGCGCAATTCGGCCAGCTGGATACTCACCCATTGCGGGCGAGGAATTCCCCAACCGGTGAACCACCACACGACGCCCGCCAGAATTTGCGGCATCGCCTGCAGAATCACCGCGAGAACGACATCATTCGGACCGCTGACGAAATACAGCAAAAAACCGAGCATCAGCGCGCGGGCAAACACCATCAGCCCTGAGGCGAGCTGCAACTTCTCGAAACCCTGGAAATACCACAATGGAAACAGCACCGAGCTGGCCAGATACAGCTGGCTGACCACAAACACTTCGGCGTGTTCGCGCCAACTCGACAAACTGAAAGTCAGCAGCAGTAAAATCACGCTTGAAGCGACCATCAGCAGCACTTTCGCCCACGTCACACGCCAGAAAATCCGTGCCGCGGCCTTAGGATCATCACGCACCTGGGCAACGTCACGCACCGCAGACAGATTGAAACCAAAATCGGTCAGCAGCACGCCGTACTGGATACAGGCAAAGGCGAAGTTCATCACGCCAAAGCCGGCACTACCAAGCTGCACCAGTAAAAACGGGAAAGTGACAAACGAGACGACGTAGTTAAGCCCCTGTACCAAGTACAGTGCAAAAATATTCGTCCGCAAACGCGCATCAACCACGCCAATCCCCCGCTCATCAAGGCTTGCGGGCCATCGCCATCGCAAGTTGGGCGTATTTTACGCGGATCGGCGCTGGACGCTGTAACAGAGTTCGATCTATTGCGATGAATTGCCTTGACCGCTCAGGCTTGCTGGTGGCGAAGCGATCTGGCCGTTGACCCAGTAGATTTTTCGGCGTGGGGTTTGTATGAGCCCGTTGTATTGCACAACTTCGTGCTGACCGGCGGAGGCTGCTTGCGCCAGCTGGCGTTCTTGCTGCGTAAAAAACAGCCGCCCCCAGTCGTCTCCCTGCGCGGTCGCTGCAATCAGCAATAAAACCGGCCACCACTTCATTGTCCTACCCCATTCTCTTCGGCAGCGATAGTCAGCCAGTCATAGCGACAATCCACTGCAATCCCCGGACTCGCCGCCTCGGACTCAATCCGTTTCAATTCACAAGACCGTGCCACTGCACGCCCCGGCAAAGCCGCCAACCGGCGCTGGAAATACGAAAAATCCTGTTCATCACGCGCCCGCCATTGCAGCTGCATTTCGCTGGCGTAAAGTGCCAAACCCTGTTCATCAGTCAGCAAGCGCCTTTGCGCAGCAAAACTGTAATCCAGTTGCGGCCAACGGTGCTTGAACTCGGAAAGTGCTTCCAGCCATTCCAGCCGGTGTTCGTCTCCCAGCACACCGCTGCCTTGCAGTTGCTCATACAGCGGCTGGTATTGCCGAAACAGTTGCGCCTTGCTGTCCATTTCTTGCGCCGACTGCGCCAGTGCGGCGAGCTGCTGCCGGGTCTGCCGGTATCTGTTTTCGTTCAGAACCAGATAAGTCCGACAGCCAATCAGCAGCGCAGCGGCCAGCACGATTGCGCTCAGCAAAGTCAATAACTGCGGCCGAAGCAAGGCCCAATCCTGCGCGGTGAAATATTTCATAATTTCACCTCGATCAGCCATTGCCCATCCGGATCATGAGCGCCAGCGGCAGAGTTGATTGCCACCTCGGGGCGAAGATCCAGTGGCCATTGCTTGACGCTGACCTGCGCGCCCGGCCAGCTTTGCAGCGCAAGCACCAATCGATTGATCTGCGAAAGTGCCGCACGGTACGAGGTCGAATTTTGCAGTCGCCCACCGAAAACCAGTATTTGCACCGGCCGATTTTCATCGGTACTGGCCACTTTCTGAGTCATTTTTTCCGTCGCCGACCAGCTCACCCCGTCGATGATCAGATCGGGATGATTGAGCAAAACCTGACTAAGTTTTTGCAAAACCGGTTCGATTTGCGGCGCAGCGGCTATCTGCGACTGATAAAGCCGGACGCTCCCCTGCAGCCGTCGTACTTGAGCCTCATCAGCCACCGGGCTGGCCTGTTGTGCAGAGTGATGAATCGCCCGTTGCCGCGCAATCGCTTGCTCGCCTGTGCGGGCCAATGATTGCCATTGATTCGCTTGGCGCAGGTAGCTTATCGAGAGTATTGCCGCAAAGATCAATATCAATAAGGAACTCAGCAATATACCCCTAGAAAGCACCTTAAAATTCCGATATTTTAAGGTTTCAGCCGGCGCATATTGGTTGGGCAGCCGGTGAATGATCAGCAGGCCAAACAGCAGGTCATGCCAGCAGCCGCAACAAGGCAGCTTGAGTCTGTCGGCAACCTCCGCCAGCGCCAGTCCGGCCACCCCGCTAGCCCCGGGCTCGGCATTAAAAACAATCCCGTCTGCATCATGGTTCAGCGCCAGCCTGATCGCCTGCTGATTGGCGGCCAGTGTACGGTCAAACAGACACACCACCGTCAGCATTTCGTCGTGCCCGATCAGACGCAAAGTCGCCAGATATTGCCGCGCACGGCGCACTTCGCTGGCAATATCCTGCGCCTGCAGCACCAGCGGCTGAGTGTAATGAAAACTCGCCAGCCGGGTAAAGCGCAAGCCGTGCGAAGTAAAATAACTTTGACGCAAAAAACCGGCCTCGGAGCACGACATCAACAGCAAATGCGGTGCGCCCGATCCTAGCCGTGCAACCATGGCCTGCGTGATCAGCGCGACCGAATAAATACCGAGCAATGGCGCACGCTCGGCCAGCAGAATATCGACAATTTGCAGGATCACAGCCGGATTGTTCAGTGCCGACAATTGCAAACAATCGTCCGCCCCCGTCAGACTCTGAGCCTGCCGGTAAGGCGTATCCACAAAGCGCTGCGCCAATTTGCGCGCCTGCAAGGTCAGCCTGTCCTTGCGAGCAAGCCGCGGAATGGTTTCAATCTGCAGCTCTTCATCGACCAGATCAGTGAGCAAATAAAAGCACGAGTTGCGCAACTGAGCGACAAAATGACTCAAATCGCCCAGCGTATTCTCATCACGAGCCCAGCAGGCCAGCGGCACCGTGCCGCTCTTGTCGTAGCGATAAGCCGCGAGCGATTGCTGTGTGAGCAGCAAAATCACTTCGCTCTTCATCGCAGACTCCCCAATGAATCGAAAATCGGGTTCAGCACCGATGACATCATCCACGCCAGTACAGCACCCAAAATCACCGTCAACAGCGGAGCGATCATCGCTTGTACGCGGGCAATCGATTCGCTGATGTCACGTTGATAGAAATACGCGACATTGTGCAAAGCGTGATCAAGTGCTCCGGTACTTTCGCCGACGTGCAACATTCGCACCAGCAAGGGCGGAAACAAGCCGACACTGGCAAAACTGTTGCTGAGCGATTGACCGGAATGAATTCGGTTGGCGATTTGCTGCAAGGCTTGTGCCACAGTCAGATTGCCGACGACGCCTTGCGTAATGCGCAAACCATCGAGCACCGGGATTCCCGCCGCATAGAGCAAAGCAAAACAGCTGGCAAAACGCGCCAGAACGATTTTATGCAGCACCGCCCCCATCATTGGCAGACGCAGCAAATAACCGTGCAGCCGCGTCCGGAACACTTCGTCGCGAGCCCATCGCCAGCGCAGGCCAGCCACACCCAGCAGCGGCAAACCTAGCATCAGCCACCAGCAACGGGTCAGCAGCATGGAGAGCCCCATCAAGAGCTGCAATCCCGGCGCAATCGGCTGCTGCATTGAGCGCATGAATTCGACCAGCTGTGGCAACAAATACAGCAGCAGAAATAGCAAAACGGCCAGCATCAGCAAGGCAACAAAAGCCGGATACATCAGTACGCGATGCATCTGGGCGAGCAGCTCGTCCTGCCATTTGAGCGACTCGGTCAGATTATTCAACACCACAGGCAAAGTACCACTCACCTCACCAGCGGCGACCAGATTGACAAACACCGGGTCAAAAACGTCCGGATGCGCAGCCAAGGCCTGCGACAGCGTCTGGCCGCCTTCGATATCACTGACAATGCCGGAAATGACCTCACGAAACGCCGGGTGAGCAAGATGTTCGCGCAAATCAATCAGGCTTTCGAGCAAGGGAAAACCTGCGCGGGTCAATTGTTCGAGATGGAAACAAAAAACAATCAGATCACGGCGGCTGATTTTTCGACGCAACAGCGCACGGCGGTGTCGGCATTCAATCAGCGTCAGCCCCAGCCTCATCAAGCGCATTTCCAGATCGGCCGGATTGATCGCAGCAAGCCGACCTTGCCGGACTCTCCCCTGATCGTCAGCAGCCCGATAGTGGTACAGCATGCTTATGCTCTGCCCGTTAAATCAACAACGCGGCCGATTTCAGCCAGTGACGTTTCACCCGCCAGAACCCGGCGACAGGCGTCGTCAGACAAGGAAGCAAAGTCCCGGGTCGCCTGCTGCATCTCGCCCAATGTTGCACGACGGGCAATCAGCTCTTCAAGTCGGGAGTCAACCCGGAGCAGCTCCATAACGGTCGTCCTGCCACGATAACCCTGCTGCTCACACTCCGGACAAGCAGCAGCACGATAAATGGTCGTCGGAGCGTCAATACCAAGCTGGCGGCACTCGATTTCGTCGCTCTGGTACGCCACCTTGCACGCCGGGCACAGCAAGCGCACCAGACGCTGCGCGACCATGCCGATCAGATTGCCTGCGAGCACATCGGGCTGAACCCCCAGGTCAAACAAACGGGCAATCGCGCCGAGTGCTGAAGCAGTATGCAGCGTGGCATAAACCTGATGTCCGGTCATCGCGGCGCGCATCGCCATTTCTGCCGTGTCGTGATCGCGGATTTCGCCGATCAGGATGACATCGGGGTCTTGCCGCAGCAAGGCGCGAATCCCGTTGGCAAAGTCCATTTTGACAACGTCACCGATTGAAGTCTGCCTGATCATCGCCAGCGGATATTCGACCGGATCTTCGAGCGTCATGATATTGCGCTCGACGCTATTGAGATGACTCAGAATCGAATACAGCGTCGTCGTTTTGCCCGAGCCAGTCGGCCCGGTCAGCAGGATCAATCCTTCGGGTCGTGCCAGCATGCGGTGCAATGTTGCAAGCTGGGTCTGGCTTAAACCCAGCTCGTCGAGCGCCAGCAGGTTTTTATTTCTGTCCAGAATCCGCAATACGATATTTTCGCCCCAGTTGGTCGGCAACGAGGCGACGCGAAAATCAAGGTTGCGAGCGCATAAAGTCAGCGAAATCCGGCCATCCTGAGGCGCACGGTTTTCGGCGATATTCAACCCGGCCAGCACTTTGAGCCTCACCACCATCGCCGGCCAGTAGCTTTTATGCAGTGCGCGAATTTGCCGCAAAATGCCGTCGATGCGGTAGCGAATCCGGACAAAAGCCTGTTCGGGCTCGAAATGAACATCCGATGCGCCGCGCGTCACGGCGTCAGCCAGAATCGCGTCGATCAGTCGGACAACTGGCTGGCTGTAATCGGCCCCCGTCTGAATGCTTTCATGTAACTCGCCGGTTTCAATTTCACGCAAAATGCCGTCAATTGACAGCTCGAAACCGTAATAGCGATCAATACCGGCGATGATGTCCGACTCGGCGGCGAGCAGCGGAATAATTGTGTATTCATCACGCGTCTGCAGTCGTAACTGATCAAGCAGCAACAGGTTGTTGGGCTGCGCCATTGCAATACTCAAACGCCGCTGATCGAGCGCAATCGGCAAAACCAGCCAGCGTTTGGCGACCGTTTTATCGAGCAGTGCCAGCGCCCGGGGATCAGCAATGGCGCGAGATAAATCAATGCTACCGTGCCCCAGGTTTTCCACCAGCGCTTCGCGCAACAGACTTTCAGACAAAAAGCCGAGCGAAACCAGCAATTGACCGAGCAAGACCGGCGTTTTGGCCTGTTCACGCAAGGCAATTTCAAGCTGGTCCGATGAAATCAGCCCTTTGCCAAGCAAGAGCTCACCAATACGCAAGCGAGTTATTTGAACGGGGGCATTCATCGCACACTCTCCTGCAGCTTCTTCAACTGTTGCAAGCGTGCCTCGACCTGGGCGCGGTCAAACCCGGCTTGGCGCTGCCCGGCCAACACCAGCGCCTGCTGATAAAAATCGGCTGCCAGCCGGTTTTGCTGTAAGTGATCCAGACTGATCGCGAGGCTATACGCCAGATCGGGATGTTCGGGGTCTTGCTGCCATGCGGCAAAAAACTGCGCTTGTGCCTCGTGCCAGCGCTGATGACGGGCATAGTGCTGAGCCAGTAGCAGCGGCTCATCCTGAATACCGCGCTGCGTGAGCTGTACTTCATCGTGTGAGCCAATCTGTTCTGGTTCCAGCATCAATACCGCGCCTTGCACCATCTGATCCTGCGGATTGAGCTGCAATAACTGGCGATAAATTTCGCCAGCTTTGCCTTTTTCACCACGCTTGATGTGCAAAGCGGCCAAACCCAAAAGTGCGTCACGCTGGCGCGACTGCCCGACGAGCACTTTGCGGTAGAGTTGCTCAGCCAGATCATCGTCGCCCCGTCTGAATGCCTCCCACGCCTGCAGTAGTACCGGGTTCAAATTGCTGCTGCTTCGTTTGAATTGCACCGGCTCGTCGTGAAATTCCGGGGCAGGATCAGGGTCAGTAGAATTGGCGTCGATTGAAATGCGGGTTTTGACTGCAGAAATACCCAACCCAGTATTACCATCTGGCTCATATTCAAAGCGCTCTTCAGCAAGATACCCCTCTGGCTTTATCGTCAATTCAGACGACTGCGAAGCAGTGGCGATCGGTTGCTGACTGGCCGAGTTCAACCGCGGCGTTGCAAACTGCCAGTATTGCCAAGCCAGCAAAGCAACAAGCAACAGAGCGGCCAGTATCAAACAGCGCAGCCAGGTTTTCGCTCCCGGCATGTGCGCTGAAGCAGCGGACAGCACACTGGACGCCGCACTCATGGTGCAAGCTCACCGGTTATCAGCCCGCCCTGAAAAGCCGATAGCTGATGATCCGAAGCCGGGTTGAAAAAATGCGTATCGGGCAATTTGAACGCGGCCTGCCCACCGCTCAGGCCATGGCCTTGCACGACAACGGGTCGCAAAAAAACGACCAGCTCGATTTTGCTGACCTTGTCGTCGCGGTAACTGAACACATCACCGATCACCGGTAATCGCGAGAGGCCGGGTAAACCCTGACGCGAATTATTCTGTTTGTCCTGAATCAAGCCACCGAGCACCGCCGCCTGACCGCTGGCAATATTGAGCGTCGAATCAAATTCGCGCACCTGCAAGACCGGAATCAGGCTTTGCACCGGCTTGGCCGAATCTCTGGCAATCAGCGCAACCGCCGGGTCTTCGACATAGCCGCTGATATTGGTAATTGTGGGTCTGACATTCATCGCGATCTGACCCGCAGCCGACACTTGCGGCGTCACCTGCATCACCAACCCGACCGGCACCGTGTGCAGTTGCGAGAGATAAGTCCGGCCGGTCACCTCGCCATCGGTATTTTTGTCCTCTTCGAGTTCGAGCGTGAAATACACCTGCTCTTCGACGACTTTCATCACTGCAGTCTGGTTATTCAGCGCGATGATTTTCGGGCTCGACAGCACGCGCGTGCGGCCAAATTGCTCAAGTAGCTTGATCGTCGCGCCAAAACTGTCATTGGCGTACGAAAGCACGCTGACTGGCGCGGTCGTCAGATTGGCACCCAGCAGCGATTGCGACAAAGACCAGCCGCTGCCCGAAGCGATTTTTGACCAGTCGACACCAGCCTGATACTGATCGCCGAGTGCGACTTCAACAATGGTGGCCTCAATCATCACTTGCCGCTGCGCAGCCGATTGCACTGCGGCCAGAAATTCGGCGACTTTAAGCTGATCTTTTTGCGTCGCGCGGATGCTGATCGTTCCGCTTTCGGGATGCATAATCACCGGGTTGCTCGCTGCGGCAGCTGAATTACCCAGCAGATCCTTCAGATTACTTTCGAGACGTTTCCAGAATTGATTTGGGTTTTCACTATCGATACCGGTGCTGGAGCTATTGCCGCTCACGCTGCCCTGCGCTGCAGTCGTCACTGAATTCAAAATCGTGACGCTGGCCTTCATATTGCGCGACAGATTGAAATAATCGACGTGATAGGTTTTCAAATAAGGCAGATCAGGAGCAATCGTCAAAATACCGCCTTCAAGCGTCCAGCGAATATCGGCCTGTCTGGCAATGCGTTCCAGTATTTGCGGCAGCGTCTGATTGATCGCATTGAGCGTCACGCTCCCTGCCACATCGGGATGCACGTCAATATTGATTTTGGCATCACGCGCGAGCGCAGCCAGTAGCTTGTTCAGCGGCAACTGGCTGACCACGACACTGTAAGTTTCCAGCGCTGGCACAGGTGCCGGTTTGGGTAAATGCGGAATGCTTGTCAGCGGAGCAGGAATGACCTCACGCACCGCCGAAGCAGCCTGGATATGGCCTTCAAGCGACAAACCCGTTTTTCCTGGCGTTTGACAAGCGATCAGCACAAGACAAACTGACAAAATAATTATTTTCATGAAAAACAAAAGAAAGAAAACATCTTCCATTCTAGGAAAACTATTGTAGTTTTCCAGTACACCCAGAAAAAAACGCAAACCCAGGCAATCAATGCCAAGGGTATATCGATGCAAGCATCACAAACATTGACATACAAGGCAATACCCGACAAAAACCATCATTCAAACCTTTTGTCTTCGCCAATATTTACCACGCCGAACAATCAAAAATGCCGTAAAATCAGCGCCGAACGATACATTTCAATACGAAAACTCTGTTTTTTTCTCCCGCGTAGTCCCTTAAAATTTACACATGCCACTTATCGACTTTCAAAATGTCAGTTTTGCTTATGGAGAAACGCCGGTCTTGCGCGATGTGTCGCTGCAGATCAAGGCGGGGCAGCTCGTCGCCATCATGGGCGGCTCGGGCTCGGGCAAAACAACGCTACTCAAACTAATCGGCGGGCAAATCCGCGCCAGCAACGGCACCGTCAAGGTCGCCGGGGAGGATGTCGGTGCGCTGGGCGAGCGCGATCTGTATCAGTTGCGTCGCAAGCTCGGGATGCTGTTCCAGTTCGGTGCGCTGTTTACCGACTTGTCGGTGTTCGACAATGTGGCTTTTCCATTGCGCGAGCGCACCAGCTTGCCGGAAAGCATGATTCGCGATCTGGTGCTGATGAAGCTACAGGCCGTTGGCTTGCGCGGCGCGGCGCAAGCGATGCCACAGGAACTCTCGGGAGGGATGGCACGACGCGTCGCTTTGGCGCGCGCGATTGCGCTCGATCCGCAAGTAATGCTGTACGACGAGCCGTTTACCGGGCTCGACCCGATTTCACTGGCAACGGTCGGCAAACTGATTCGCGAATTGAACGACGCACTCGGCACAGCGTCGATTGTCGTGACTCACGACGTTGCCGAATCGCTGGCGATTGTTGATTACGTCTACTTCCTCGCCGACGGGCAAATTGTCGCGCAGGGAACGCCGGCTGAAGTCAAAGCATCGAGCCACCCGTTTGTGCAGCAGTTTATCAATGCCTTGCCTGATGGCCCTTTGCCGTTTCATAAACCGGCACCCGCATACGCTGACGATTTAGGGCTGACAGAATGAATTTTTTCATCAATGCCATTTCCCGCTTTGGTCAACCTTTGACCAACAGCCTGATCAAACTCGGCTTTGCCTGCCGCTTTTTGCTGGCGATTTTGCGTCATTCGGCAACCGCCTTGCTGCGCCCGCAACTCACGCTGCGCGAAATCTGGTTCGCTGGCGTGTTGTCGGTACTGATCATTACCGTCTCCGGACTGTTTGTCGGCATGGTGCTGGCACTGCAAGGCTATGACACGCTGCAGCGCTTTGGCGCATCGAGCTCTTTGGGGATTCTGGTTGCGCTCTCATTGGTGCGTGAATTGGGGCCTGTCGTCGCCGGCCTCTTATTTGCCAGCCGTGCCGGTAGCGCGATTACTGCAGAAATCGGCCTGATGAAAACGACCGAGCAACTGTCGGCAATGGAAATGATGGCGGTCAACCCGATTGCCCGCGTCGTCGCGCCGCGTTTCTGGGGCGGCGTGATTTCGATGCCGCTCTTGGCGGCGATTTTCAGCGCGATGGGGATTTTTGGCGGCTATCTGATCGGCGTGCAATTGCTGGGGCTCGACGAAGGCAGCTTCTGGTCGCAAATGCAGGGCTCGGTCGATTTCCGGCTCGATGTGATGAACGGCGTGATTAAAAGCCTCTTTTTTGGCTTTGCAGTCTCGCTGATTGCGGTCTTTGAAGGGTATGATGCGCCCCCGACCGCCGAAGGCATTTCCAGTGCGACAACGCGCACTGTTGTCACCAGCGCACTGGTCATTCTGGCGCTCGATTTTATTCTTACTGCTTTTATGTTTCGGGGAGTTTAAATGAAACGCGGCATGATTGATTTTTGGGTTGGGCTGTTTGCACTGGCCGGCATTGCGGCACTCTTGTTTCTGGCACTCAAAGTCAGCAGTCAGGGCAGTTTACCCGCCAGCAGCAGCTATCAACTCGTCGCCAATTTTGAAAATATCGGCGGATTGAAAATTCGGGCACCAATCAAAAGCGCCGGTGTCGTAGTAGGACGGGTTGTCGATATTTCGCTCGATCCGGAACGCTTTGTCGCCAAAGTGACGATGGATATGGATAGCCGCTATCACTTCAGCCGCGATAGCTCGGCCGAAATCCTGACTTCAGGCCTTTTGGGCGAACAATATATCGGCATTACGCCGGGTGCCGACGAGAAAACACTCAAGGCAGGCAATACTTTTAAAATCACGTCTTCGGCGATAGTGCTGGAGCAATTAATTAGCCGTTTCCTGTTTAGTCAGGCCGATAAGGAAGAAAAATAATGTTTAAGTTTTTGCACCAATTACGAACGTCATTGCTGGTTTTAAGCTTGTTGAGCGCACCGTCGTTTGCCGCCGAAATGCCCGAGCAAATTGTCCGCAGCGCGAGCAAGGACGTGCTGGAAATCATCAAGAAAAACGAGAAAGACAGTGCCAAAATGCGTGAGCTGGTCGACGCCCGCCTCTCACCAATGGCCGATTACAAGCGCATGACTTCACTGGCCGCAGGCCAATACTGGAAAAGTGCAACGCCAGCACAGCAAGATGCGCTGACCACCGAGTTTCGCACCATGCTGATCCGCACTTATCTGAGCGCGCTGACGCTGTACAAGGATGCAAAAATCAATATCAAGGGAACCCGTGCCGGTAATGATAGCGATGAACAAACCGTTCGCACCGAAGTCACGCTCCCCGGTCAGAAACCGATCCCGCTCGATTTTAGTTTTGAAAAGCAAAGCAGCGACTGGAAAGTCTTTGACATCAGCGTCGATGGCATCAGCTTTATTAATAATCACCGCAACCAGTTTGGCTCGGTTATTCGCAAAGATGGCATTGATGCGCTGATCAAACAGCTATCCAACCGCAACACCGCCGCCAAACAGGCCAAGTCATGAGTTTGCAGTACGCCGCCCCCGCCGAGCTGACTAACGGTAGCTGTGCCCAGTTACTCGATTCGCTCGACGCCTTGCTCGCCCAAGGCGATACCACGGTGGACTTCTCCGCCGTGGTTCAGCTTGATTCAAGCGCCGTTGCGCTTTTACTCGAATGGCGGCGGCGCGCTTTGCACCAACGGCGCGAATTGTCATTTCTGGCGCTTCCTGCTGCGCTGCTGCAACTGATCCGGGTTTATGGCGTGCAAGAGCTCTTGCAAATCAAGACCTGAGCAACACACAATTAATACTACTTTCACAATTACTGCGCCTTATAAGCGCTCTGGGTCCATGCGCCGTCTCATTCTGCTCTCTGCGGTATTGCTCACCGCCTGTGCAACCCCGCAAAACAACTACGATCCGCTTGAAGCGGTCAATCGGCCGATTTATTCGTTCAATTCGACACTGGACGAACATCTGCTTCGCCCTGTTGCGCAAGCGTATACCGATTACATTCCGTCGCCATTACGCACGGCGGTGTACAACTTTGCCGGCAACCTCGACGACCTGTTCGGCATTCCGGCCGCATTGCTGCAGGCCAAAGGCGTCGCAGCGTCCAAAAGCACCGCGCGTGTGATCGTCAATTCAACCGTTGGTCTTGGTGGATTGATCGACTGGGCCAGCGATTTGCCAATTGAAAAACAGGACGAGGATTTTGGTCAGATGTTCGGTGCATGGGGCATTCCCAGCGGCCCGTACCTGATGATTCCGTTCTACGGCCCGCTGACAGTGCGCGACTCGACCGAAAAACTGGCACGTCTGGCGTGGGGGCCGATCGATTACATCGACCCTTTGGGCGGGCAAATTGCTTATTACGGCGTCATGCTCACCGATGTACGAGCGCAGCTGCTGCCATTTGACGCGACCATTCGTGAGCAACTCGACCCTTACGCTTTTGTCCGCGACACCTATCTGCAACGTCGCTGGTACAAGGTCTACGACGGCAATCCGCCTTATCCGCTACCGATGGGCGACTCTCAGGACGATGCAGCAAATCCCGACCGTGCGGCCGAATTTGACACTCCCGTTGCTGAACCACCCCAGGTCGAAGCTGGCGCAACTGAAACGCTCAGTACAGAGGTTCAGCAGTGAACGCAATCGAGTTTAGCGGCATAGGCAAGGATTTCGGCAGTTTCACCGCATTAAAAGAAGTCAGTTTTTCGGTCGAACAGGGCGATTTTTTCGCGCTGCTCGGCCCCAATGGTGCCGGCAAAACGACGCTGATTTCGATTCTGGGCGGACTGACCAAAGCCAGTCGCGGTCAAACTCGCGTGATGGGGCTCGATGTCGAGGCCGATTATCGTGCCGCTCGCCGTGCCGTCGGCATCGTTCCACAGGAACTGGTGTTTGATCCTTTTTTCAAAGTCCGCGAAGCACTGCTCTTTCAGTCGGGATATTTTGGTATCAAGCACAACGACGACTGGATCGACGAAATCCTGCACAATCTGGGACTCACCGACAAAGCCAACACCAATATGCGTGCCCTTTCCGGGGGTATGAAGCGGCGGGTCATGGTCGCTCAGGCTTTGGTGCATAAACCCCCAGTAATTGTACTGGATGAGCCGACTGCCGGTGTTGACGTCGAATTGCGCCAGACGCTGTGGGCTTTTATCAAAAGTCTGAATGAAAAAGGCCACACGATTGTGCTGACCACACACTATCTGGAAGAAGCCGAAACACTCTGCAATCGCATTGCGATGCTGAAAAAAGGTGAGCTGATCGCGCTCGAAGACAAAGCGACGATGATGCAGCGCGGCGCAGCGCGGACCGTACGAATCAAAATCGCTCCGGCACAACTGCCAGCCAGTTTACGCCCCTTGCTGATCAGCCAGCACGAGCAGCAATTCGAATTGAAACTGGCCGACTGCAACGGACTTGAAGCCATTCTGGCCGCATTACGCAGCGAACAGATCGCCTTGAAAGATCTAGAAATCACCCAGCCCGATCTGGAAGAAATCTTCGTACAAATGATGCACGCCTAAGCCTTAGGGCTGGAATCACTATGACCGGTTTTTATACCCTATTCCGTAAAGAAGTCCTGCGCTTCTGGCGCGTTGCGTTTCAAACCGTCGCTGCGCCAGTGCTGACCGCACTGATGTATCTGCTGATTTTCGCGCACGTCCTTGAAGCGCATGTCCAGCCTTATCCGGGCGTCTCGTACACCGCGTTTCTGATTCCTGGGCTGATGATGATGAGCATGCTGCAAAATGCGTTTGCCAACACCAGCTCGAGCCTGATTCAATCGAAAATCACCGGCAATATTGTTTATATCCTGCTGCCACCACTGTCGCATTTCGAGTTTTTCAGCGCCTATACGCTGGCCGGTGCCGCGCGTGGCTTTGTCGTTGGCGCAGGGGTATTGCTCGCAACGTTAATATTTTCAATACCACCATTCAAATACCCCCTATGGATATTTCTGTTCGGCCTGCTTGGCTGTAGCCTGATGGCGATTCTGGGTTTGATTGCCGGAATCTGGGCAGAGAAATTCGACCAGCTCGCCGCGTTCCAGAACTTCCTGATCATGCCGCTGACGTTTTTATCCGGCGTGTTTTACTCGATTCATAGCTTGCCGCCGTTCTGGCAAACCGTTTCGCATTTCAACCCGGTTTTCTACATGATCGACGGATTTCGCTACGGCTTTTTCGGTGTCAGCGACGTTAATCCCTGGTTTTCGCTGGCGGTTGTCGGAATTACTTTAGCAATCCTCACCGCAATCACGCTGAGCTTGATAAAATCGGGCTACAAAATCCGCCGCTGATCGAAAACTGATTGAAACCGATTGAAAAGCGGCTCACCAGCCCAAGAAAACCATGACTCCAGAACGCGTACAAGACCTGATCCAACAAGTCATTTCCTGCCAACACCTCGAAGTCGAAGGTGATGGCCACCATTTTTACGCCACCATTGTCTCAAACGCCTTTGAAGGGCTGAAACTGCTCGCTCGCCACCGGCTGATCAATGACGGGCTGAAATCCTACCTCGATTCGGGTGAATTGCACGCGCTCTCGATGCGCGCGACGCTCACACCCGCCGAATGGGAAGCGCGTCAGCAGTGACAAACCGAGATCCCCGCTTTGACTTGGGCAGCATCGCCAAAAACAAGGCCATCATCGAACAGGCCAAACTCGACGCCAGAACACGCGAGAGTAAATCCGGCGGTCCGCTGATGGCACTGGTCAACCTGCCATGGCTGATCGCAGCAGGCGCATGGATCTGGTGGGAATATTTTCGCTAAGGCACACAGATTCACCAGTTTTCACATCAGACACACCGCAAATAATTGAACGCGGGCTCGCCGCCTGCGGTGATATAGATAAAAGGTTAAATACAAATGGATAAGCTTAAAATCATCGGCGGCAAGCCACTGGCAGGCGAAATCGTTATTTCCGGCGCCAAAAACGCAGCGCTGCCGATTCTCTGCGCCTCCCTGCTCACTGCAGACACATTGCGACTGACCAATGTACCGCAACTGGCCGACGTCAAAACCACGCAAAAACTGCTGCAAGGCATGGGCGTGCGGGTGATGACCGATAACGTCCACGAATACGAAATTACTGCCAACAACATCAGCAGCACCACCGCGCCGTACGAGCTGGTCAAAACGATGCGCGCGTCGATTCTGGTACTCGGCCCGACGCTGGCGCGTTTTGGCGAAGCGCAGGTATCGTTGCCTGGTGGTTGCGCGATTGGCGCTCGTCCGGTCGACCAGCATATCAAGGGCTTGCAGGCGATGGGTGCCGAAATCGTGATCGAACACGGTTATGTCAAAGCGCGCGGTAAACTCAAAGGTGCGCGTTTCCGCTCGGACATGATCACCGTCACCGGCACCGAAAATCTGCTAATGGCAGCGACGCTGGCTGAAGGCACGACGATTCTGGAAAACGCAGCGCGCGAACCAGAAGTCGTCGATCTGGCTGAATGCCTGATCAAAATGGGCGCCAAAATCAGCGGCCATGGCACCGACACGATCACGATTGAAGGCGTCAAAGAATTGCACGGCGCCAGCCACGCGATTGTTGCGGACCGGATTGAAACCGGCACCTTCCTCGTTGCGGCCGCGGCTGCGCAAGGCAAGATTCTGCTCAAAAACACCCGTGCCGACATTCTGGGCGCGGTACTCGACAAGCTCACTGAGGCCGGTGCGTATATCGAAACGGGTGACAACTGGATTTCACTCGATATGAAGCAACGTCCGAAAGCGGTCGATATTCGCACGCTCGAATATCCGGCTTTCCCGACCGATATGCAGGCACAGTTCACTTTACTGAACGCAATTGCCGAAGGCACAGGCGTCATTACCGAAACGATTTTTGAAAACCGCTTTATGCATGTGCCGGAACTGGCGCGGATGGGTGCAAAAATCAAAGTCGACGGCCATAGCGCGATCGTCACCGGCGTCGAAAAACTGTCTGGTGCAACGGTAATGGCGACCGATTTGCGTGCTTCGGCGTGTCTGGTCATTGCCGGCATGATTGCTGACGGCGAAACGATTGTTGACCGGATTTACCACCTTGACCGCGGTTACGAACACATCGAAACCAAACTGGCCGGTGTCGGCGCCCAAATCGAACGCACACGCTAAACGCGGAGCCCAAGCATGCTGATCCTGAATCCAAAACCGTCACACGAAGACAACAATAAGCCCCGACCACCCAAAGAACACGAAAAATTCTTTGCCGTCCTTGCTCATTTGTCGGGTCTGTTCTGGTTGCCGATTTTGCCGATTCCGGTCGTTGCGATTGCGCTGCCGTTTATTGTTTTGCAATTCGCTCGCGTTCATTCCGAATTTGTCGAACAGCATGCGCGTGAAGCGAGCAATTTCCAGATGCTGATGGGCTGTTTTTACATTCTGGCGCTGATCGCCAGCACGATGCTGAAAACCCCGCTGTTTATCTGGTGGGTCGGCATCGGCGCGGCGCTATTTAGCATGTGGCAGGGCGGACGGGCGATGAATGGCTGGCAGGCCAAATATCCGGCCAAATTGAACATCTTCAAATAATGGGTATTGCCCTACAAGACAATACCAAAAAGACATACAGGCAGATACCCCATGATTACCATCGCCCTTTCCAAAGGCCGTATTTTTGAAGAAACGCTACCGTTGCTCGCCGCAGCCGGCATCGTGCCGGCAGAGGCGCCTGAAAGCACGCGCAAGCTGATCATCGGTACCAACCAGCCTGATGTTCAACTCATCATCGTTCGCGCGTCTGATGTACCGACGTATGTGCAATATGGCGCAGCCGATCTGGGCGTCGCCGGTAAAGACGTGCTGCTCGAGCATGGCGGCCAGGGGCTGTACCAGCCGCTCGATCTGGAAATCGCCAAATGTGCGCTGATGGTCGCAGTACAAAATGGGTTTGATTATGAAGGCGCGGTCAAACAGGGTGCACGGATGCGGATTGCGACCAAATACACCGAACAGGCCAAAGAGCACTTTGCCGCCAAAGGCGTTCACGTTGATCTGATCAAACTGTATGGCTCGATGGAATTGGCGCCACTGGTTGGTCTGGCCGATGCGATTGTGGATCTGGTGTCGACCGGCGGCACGCTCAAAGCCAATAATCTGGTCGCGGTTGAACATATCCGCGATATTTCGAGCCGCCTGGTCGTCAATCAATCGTCACTGAAACTCAAACACGAACGTCTGCAACCGATGCTTGATGCATTCAGCCGGACCGTCGCAGCAAGAACTGCTTAAGGAAAACCGATATGCCAAGGCTCAAAATCAACTGGCAACATGTTCCGCTGTATACACTACTGTTCATGTTTGCCTGGCCTTGGTTGATCAAGCTGGGGCTGGTCGGCAAAAGTGCCACCACGCTGCACTGGTTTATTGCAGTGGTTTACCTCAACTATCTGTCCTTCGTTTTCAGCATCGCCAAAGGACAACGGCTACAAAACGGCATCCATCCCGCACAGGCAGTCTGGCTGTTTATCCTGAGCAATATCCTGCTAATCATGACTTTTGCCACCGGCTGGCAGGTGTTTGATGTGTACGGCACGTCAGCCGGGTGCGCCAATAACATCGATTTTCTCGATTCGCTGTATTTCTCAACGACCATTTTTGCCACCGTCGGCTTTGGCGATTTCCTGCCGTGTAATGCCGATGGCAAAATCCTGTTTATTGCCGAATCGATTATCGGCTCGACGCATTTCGGGATTTTCATCACGCTGATTTTCAGCAGAGTCATCTTCCCCTCTACATCGGACAAGTAAGTCACTACGTCCGATTCTGCGCAAATCTTGATCTGCAACAAAGATGCCCTTCACTGGGCATTTTTTACACTATACGATATATGTTTTTATATATTATAATTTTACATATATTAACAACGGATCTACGAGATGACCCCGATTAAAAAACTCCTGATCGTTGGCGGTGTAGCCGGAGGCGCATCGGCCGCAGCGCGTGCACGCCGCCTGAATGAAGCGGCTGAAATTATTGTTTTCGAACGTGGGCCTTATGTGTCATTTGCCAACTGCGGCCTGCCTTATCATCTGGGTGGCGAAATTGCCGAACGCGAATCGCTGCTGCTGCATACCCCCGAATCATTGACCGCCCGTTTCGGGCTGGATGTCCGCGTTAATAGCGAAGTGCAAAGCATAGATCGCAGCGCAAAAACCGTGCGGGTATTCAACAGCCAGACCGGGGACACTTACGATGAAAGCTACGACGCGCTGATTCTCGCCCCCGGCGCTGCCCCCATCCGCCCACCGCTGCCGGGGCTGGATCATCCGCGCGTCTTTACGCTGCGCACCGTGCCAGATCTGGACAAGCTGATGAATGCCATCACGCCCGACGTCAAACATGTCACCGTCGTCGGCGCCGGATTTATCGGGCTGGAAACCGTCGAAGCACTCCGTCAACGCGGCCTCAATGCCAGTCTGATCGAGCGCAATACCCAAGTGCTGACACCGCTCGACGCCGAAATGACCGCGCCTTTGGTCAGAACGCTCAAAGCCCACGGCGTTGAGCTGCTGCTCGGCGAAAGCCTGCAAAGCGTGGATGGTGGCGAACGACTGACGCTGAACCTGGAGTCAGGCCGCCAGCTGGTCACCGATCTGGTCGTACTCGCGATCGGCGTCAACCCGGAAAATCAGCTCGCGCGCGACGCGGGGCTGGAAATCGGCATAACAGGCGGGGTATACGTCGATAAGCAGCAGCACACAAGCGATCCAGCCATATACGCCGTAGGCGATGCGGTAGAAGTCCGCCATGTGGTCAACGGCAAAGCTGTTTTGCTACCGCTGGCCGGGCCTGCCAATCGCCAGGGACGTATTGCCGCCGACGTGATTTTTGGCCGGGATGCCGATTATCGCGGCAGCCAGGGTACGGCGATTTGCAAAGTATTCGATCTGACCGCAGCCAGCACCGGGCTGAACGAGAAAACCCTGCAAGCCGCCGCCATTCCGTATCAAAAGCTCTATCTGCACGGCAATGACCATGCGAGCTATTACCCCGGCGCAACGATGCTCAGCCTGAAAGTGCTGTTTGATCCGGCCAGCGGCAAACTGCTCGGTGCGCAGGCGGTCGGCGAAAAAGGCGTTGATAAACGCATCGACGTCCTCGCAGTGGCTTTGCAGGCGGGTATGAGCGTCGATGATCTGGCTGAAATGGAATTGAGCTACGCGCCGCCATATGGTTCGGCCAAAGACCCGGTCAATCTGGCCGGGATGGCCGCGCAAAATTGGCGTTCGGGTTTGCTGCAACTGATCCAGCCGGAAGAGCTGGCGGCGGATCGGTCTGCCGCGCAAATCATCGACGTGCGCGAGCCGGAAGAAATCGCCAGCGGCCAGATCGACGGCGCGCGAAATCTGCCACTCTCGCAATTGCGTAGCCTCAGTCATCTGATCGATCACACCAAGCCGGTCGTGGTGTACTGCATGGCCGGTTTGCGCGGCTATATTGCCCAGCGCCATTTGCAGCAACTGGGTTTTCAGGTGCGCAATCTGAATGGCGGCTTTAATACCTGGCAAATGTGGCAACAAGCAAATAGGGTATACCCTTGAGAGCAAGCACCAACATAGTCTAAAAGGCAATACCCACAAAAAACCCCGCCAATGCGGGGTTTTTTGTGGCACGACCAATCAAACTGCTATTCAACGGCTTCCCAACCTTTCTCAGGATTGAAGCTATTGATTTTCTTCGCCACTTCAGCCGTGCCTTTACCCAGATTACGCTGGTAAATCACGCCATCCTGATTGGTGATAAAGCTCATCACGCCGGAGCGCCCATAACTGGCAGGCCAGGCCAGGATTGCAAAGCCGCCAAACATTTTGTCTTTTTCAACATAGCGATATGCCCCACCTTTGGCGGCTGCGCCCTGCTCTTTCAGGATTTTGAAAAAATAACCGTGATAAGGCTCGCTGCGTTTGGAGTATCCTTCCTGTGCTGCTGCGGCAAAAAACGAGCCTAGCGGGCTACTCGGTTTATCCTGGGCATCAGGCCAGTACAGCCCATCGCGCTGACCTTCGCTGCTGATAAAGCGGTCAGCGTAATGCAGCAGCGCACTTCCTGTTGGCTGCATCAAATAATATTCCTGTTGCGCCGCAGTAAATGTCTTGAGCGACTCGATCGCACTTAATTCATTCAACCCGATTCTGCGCGTCAGCAACTCGGCACGCCCGGTGGTCGCAGCGAAAACCCAGCCGCCATTGTCGCGCAATACCGGAATGGCAAAAGGCGTTTGCTCATCACCGATTTCAAGCACCTGTGTCTTGCCCTTGGCTGTCCACTGGTGTTTAGCACGATAACTGCTGACAAATTCTTCGTAGCGCTTGGCATCCGCCACCGAATCGCCTGAGACAATCAAATCACGGTTTTTCTTGCCGAAGATTTTTTCCAGCGCTGGCACATCTTTATTTTCCAGCGCAAGAACCAGCGCTTCGCCTGCGGCTTCAGGACTGGCAAATAATTGCCCCGCAAGTGCAGGCTGGATCGCCGCGCTGAGTGATAAAGCCAGAAGCAGAGAATATTTAATTTTCATCACTTGATTTCCTTATCGACGGCCGCCAGAACGACTACTGCTACGGGGTGGGCGAGTGGCGCTGCGCTGCGAAGTTGCACCCCGCGTACTAGCAGCCCGCGTAGCCTGTCCACGATCCATATTGCTAAATGCACTATCGCGTGATGCGCTCGATGGACGTGATACATCTCGCGAACTGGCGCTCGTTCCTCGATCACTCCGGCCTGCGCTATCCCTGTTGGAAACCTGATCACGCGAACCGGCCTGATCACGCTGGCGCGAGCGATTATCGATTTCGTTACGATCAATATCCTTTAACTGGCCTTGCAAATTAGAGCGGTCAACCTTGCCCAGATCGCCTCGCGCTGCATCGGTTTTGCCGCGGAAAGCATCGCGCTGCTGATCACGCGTTCCGGCACTCGCGCGGTATTGCTCACGAGTCTTGTTATCGCGATATTCGACACCGCGCCGGTGCTCGGCGTTATGCTGCCATTTGTTGCTTTGGGTACCGTCCCTGTTCGTGTTGCGGTTATGCTCGACGCGATTGAAATTGTTATAGCGGTCGATATCGATATTGATGTCGTTGCCGCCCCAGTTGCAGTTACCCCAGATCGCTGCACCGAAAAACACGCCGGTGGCAAAACCAAATGCGGCGCCGCCATAAGCATAGTAGGGCGGATACCAGTAATACGGCGTGTAATAGGGGTATGGCCATGGACCATAGACTACGGTTGGGTTGTAGACAGGTACATAGATGGTTTCTGATTGAGGCTCGATTTTATAGATGGTGGTTGTCGTTGCCGTGGCCGGCTCAACAACCACTTTCTGCTCCTTGGTCGATTTCAGATGACCTTCGGCGTCGGCCTTGGCGCGCAAGCGCTGCGTCGCTTGCATCACATCTTTTTGCTGAGCCAGCACTGCGTCACCAAGCTTTTGCGTCCAGTCGATTTTCTCGTTCATCATTTGCAGAACATCTGGGAAGGTCGTCAGCGATTTCACACTGGCATCCCAGGGCTGCTTTTGCAGCGCATTTTCAAGCGCCTTGTCTTTCAGATTCGGATTGGCCTTGCGCCAGCGCTCGGCTTGCACGATTTCGAGCGGATACGTTGACGCCATCAGCACCTGAGCCAGCAAGGAATCCGGGTACAGCGCAATCGGCGCAACCAGTTGTTCGATTTCCTGCTGACTGAAAGTGGCGCTCGGTGCTGTCTCTGCCGCACTCACGACAGGACTTACCAGCACCAGCGGTAATGCCGCCAGCGCTGCCGAAATAAACAGGGATTGCATTAAACGGGGCATTGTTGCTCCTTTCTGATCACAGGCCATACCAGCAATATGACAAGCTTGGCCTGCATTAACAATGTAATTCAATACAGGGCAAAGGGTGAATATTCCCGCTAATTCTAGACTTAATCATCGCTGTGACCAGCATTTTCTTTCCCACTCTTTCCCATACCTTTATCTGGCTGTTGTAAAAAGGCAGCGAGAAGTTCGAGAACAAGGCAAAAATCGAAGTTTATAAGCAGTAAATGAGGATTTTGAGGCGGGTTTTGGATGCGTAGCGAGTGCAGAGCCAGCAGTAAGCGGGCTTCGCAGTCGTTTTTCAACGGCCTGCCAGCCTACTTGAGCAAAGTCGCCTTTACACGCCACACCCGGTGCGGTGGCAATAAGTACAGGTATAATTGGCGCAACCAAATTTACGATGAGCCGCCGCCATGATCCGCCGCCTAGATTCCACTTCCGTCGACTTTCAATCCCAGCTCACTGCGTTGCTTGCATTTGAAACTTCGCAAGACCCGCAAGTCGATCAGCGTGTCGCGGCGATTCTGGCCGATGTAAAAGCCCGTGGCGATGCGGCGGTGATTGAATACACCAACCGTTTCGACGGTACCAGCGCCGCGACAATGGCCGAGCTGGAATTGAGTCAGGACGAACTCAAAGCCGCTTTCGAGCGCCTGCCCGCCGATCAGGCCGCGGCGCTGCAAGCCGCCGCCGCGCGTGTTCGCAGCTATCACGAAAAACAAAAAATGGTGTCGTGGACGTATGAAGACGAAGACGGCACGCTGCTCGGCCAGCAAATTACCGCGCTCGATCGCGTCGGCATTTATGTCCCGGGCGGCAAAGCGACCTATCCTTCGTCGGTCTTGATGAACGCGATTCCGGCGCATGTGGCGGGCGTGAAAGAAATCATCATGGTCGTGCCGACGCCCAAGGGCGAGCGCAACGATATGGTGCTGGGCGCGGCGTATGTCGCCGGCGTATCGCGCGCCTTCACCGTTGGTGGTGCGCAAGCCGTTGGCGCGCTGGCCTACGGCACGCAAACGATTCCGCAAGTCGATAAAATCACCGGTCCCGGCAACGCCTACGTCGCCGCCGCCAAACGCGCCGTGTTCGGCATCGTCGGCATCGATATGGTCGCAGGACCTTCCGAAATTCTGGTGCTGGCCGACGGCACGACGCCGCCGGACTGGGTGGCGATGGATTTATTCAGCCAGGCCGAACATGATGAAATCGCCCAGTCGATTCTCTTGTGCCCGGATTCGGGGTATATCGATGCAGTGCAGGCCAGTATTGATCGCCTGATCGATACCCAGCCACGTAAAGAGATTATTGCTGCGTCACTGAAAAATCGTGGCGCACTGATTCTGGTCAAAGATCTGACCGAAGCGTGTGAAATCAGCAACTACATCGCACCCGAACACATGGAATTGTCGGTTGAAAACCCGGACTCACTATTGCCTAGCATCCGCCACGCCGGCGCGATTTTCATGGGTAAATTTACTTCGGAAAGTTTAGGTGATTACTGTGCGGGGCCAAACCACGTATTACCAACGGCGCGCAGTGCACGCTTCTCTAGTCCGCTGGGCGTGTACGACTTCCAGAAACGCTCGAGCCTGATCAAAGTTTCGGAAGCGGGCGCACAAACACTGGGCAAGATTGCCTCGGTGCTCGCGCACGGAGAAAGCCTGACGGCGCACGCGAACGCGGCGGAGCTGCGCTTGAAGTAAGTCTCCCGCATCCAATAAAAAAAGCTGCCTGAACCATTGTTCAGCGCAGCTTTTTTATTTATGCAACCAAGGTATATACATTCAGCTCTTACTCAGCAAGCCCTACAGCACTATACCCATTTCAATTTTATAAGCCCGGCAAAGCCAGGGCATTAAGTCCATCCAGATCCAGCTGCTCGCTTGCCGGGATTTCATCCTGCAGATGCAGTAATAAAAAACTCGCCTTGCGCTGATATTCGTCAGCGATCAGCGACAAGCCCATATCGTTGGCATAGCCTTGTGCCTGCTGCAACAAAACCATTTCCAGATTCTTGAAGTCATCGGTCTGAGCCAACTCCAGACCTCGTTTTACGGTGGCCAAAGCCTCAATCAACTTGCCCTGTCTAGCTTGCAATCGCGCCCATTCGGCCAGCAGATTGACTTCGACCCAGTGATACGGCGTTTCCGACAAAGTCAACATGCCGTCTTCGATATAAGATTCAGCCAATCCATCCTGCTGCTGCACGATGGCAATTTGCGACAGCCGGAACAAAATTTCGGCGATATGGTGCGGCAAATGGTTTTGCTGGCTCAAAACCAGAGCATCGCTCAGCAATATGCAAGCCGCGTCATATTGCTGCAATTTTTGCAGATTGACCGCCCAGTTGATTTTGGCCATCGTAATCAGATAGGCATCATCGGTAATCTGCAGTAATTGATGCCCGGATTGATGCATTTTGACCGCCAGCTCATTATTGCCTGCGGCATCACAAATTCGCCCCAGACCAATCAGTGCCAGCCCACGCGTTTTGCTCATTGATGCCTGATTGCCACACAGCATCGCGCATTGCCGCCAGCATTGCAGCGCCTGTGGATAGCGCGCCAGCGAATAGTAACAACACCCCATTTGCTCCAGAATCACTGGAATTTCGTGGATAAGATGAAATTCCTGCGCATAGGCCATGGCTTCGGACAGCAGCTTAAGCGCCGCGTGTGCATCGCCGAGCTGGTCTTCGATCAAGGAATATTGCACAGCCGCAGCAATAAAGGTTTTGCCATCGGCGCCCAGCCGCGCTTGCTCCAGCAATTCAATACATTGCTTGCGAGCCAAAGCCGGCTCGGTAAAAATCTTTGCAGCAATTGCATCCAGGCTTTGCTGGCGGGGATTGGGCCTGTCGGTGAGCATAATTCTCCCTCTGTAAGCCTCTTTTTAACACAAAATCGACAGGCAAAGATACCCGCAAAGGTATAGAGCCCAAACTCAGGCTCTTATTTGCCCCAGGGCTTATACCCCTGCGCAATCATCCGTAAGCTTATTCGCCCGAAATAGCCTGTCTTACCGGGATATTGAGCAAACGATCCACCGTCGTAAAGCCATAACCTTGCTGGCGCAAATACGGAATCAGCGCCTTGGTCGCCATAATCGTCGGTTTTCGCCCACGGCCGCCAGAGTCATGCATTAACACAATCGCTTCCGGATGAATATATTGCTTGATCACTGCTTCAATTTTGCTACTGGCCATCTCATCTTGACTGTTTTGCCAAATATGAAACCAATCAGCGCTATCAACCGACCACAAAATGGCCGTCATACCTTTGTCTCGCAATGACTTAATCTGCTTATCATTCAAAAACCCATAAGGCGGGCGCATCATGGCCGGCTGAAATCCGGCGACTTTCTGAAAAGCCTGCTGCGTTCTTTCCATCTGATAATCCCACCACATGCCGCCGTCTTCCATTTTGCTCAGGTTCGGATGGCTAAAGCTGTGATTGGCCAAGACATGCCCTTCGGCCAGAGCACGCCGCACAATCTCGGGGTACTGCAAAACATTTTGCCCCTGCCAGAAGAAAGTCACTTTGACGTTTTCTTTTTTCAACAAATCAAGCAACGCGGGCGTGTCGTCACTGGGACCATCGTCAAAAGTAAGTGCAATTTCCTTGCGATCTCCCGGACCTTCAATAAAAAAAGTTCCGGCAAAGGCTTTGGCCTGACGCTCCAGCGTTTCAGGCTTCACCTGCCCCCAGTCCTCGATAAAAGGCGTACGCAAATGCGGCGGGGTTTGCGCCCCCGCCTGCCCAAGCGACCACAGTATTAAAATCAACAGCGTACGATTAAAAATACCCATACAAACCCCTTAAAATATCGATTATCAGATTGCTCCCGCGGCCTCGCCACTCAACTGTCAATGTGTAGCAGTCAGTCAGGCCATGTGCAATATGAGCCTCTGCGCTTTTACCAATGCAAAAAAGTCATCTGATGCGGCACAACCATGGCAAAGATGCTGTTACCGATTAACTCAACCGAGCTCGCTACGAGCATTGCCACAGCCTTACGCACAACTGAAATAAAAAAGCGTAAAAAATCAAACGCCTAGGGAGATCGGCAATTGCCGGCTTTTTTACCGCCTGGCAGAGATCAAGCAACGACTTTCTTTCGTTTTTGAGCGCTTTTCATGTTATCAGCGCTTCCCGCCAAGGCGAATCTATTGGAAAATAGCGGATTATTCGGCATTGCCGTTGACGAGACTCATCGATGCGCCAAGTTACTGTTACTCGCAATACGCTGGAAACCCAGATCACGATCACGCTAAACCTTGACGGCACAGGCGTGAGCAAATTTGATACTGGCGTGCCTTTTTTTGAGCACATGCTCGACCAGGTCGCGCGCCACGGCCTGTTTGATATCGAAATCAAAGCCGTTGGTGATTTGCATATCGACGCACACCACACCGTTGAAGACGTCGGCATTACGCTCGGCCAGGCTTTTGCCAAAGCCGTTGGCGATAAAAAAGGCATTGTGCGTTACGGCCACAGCTATGTGCCACTCGACGAAGCACTCAGCCGCGTCGTCGTCGATCTGTCAGGCCGCCCTTGCCTCGAATACGACTGCGAATACACCCGTGCGATGATCGGCGGCTTTGACGTTGATCTGTTCGGCGAGTTTTTCCGCGGCTTTGTCAATCACGCCGCAATCAGCCTGCACATCGACAATCTGAAAGGCAAGAATGCCCATCATCAGGCCGAAACCATTTTCAAAGCCTTGGGACGCGCGCTGCGCATGGCCGTCGAGTTTGACCCACGAATGGCCGGCATTACGCCATCAACCAAAGGCACACTGGTAGGCTAAATGACCCAAGCTCAAAAACAGATCATTGCTATCGTCGACTACGGCATGGGCAACTTGCACTCGGTCACCAAGGCTTTCGAGCTGGTTGCCGGTGACGATGCCACGATTATTCTGACCGCGGACCCGGCGGTGATCGCCAGTGCCGATAAAGTGGTTTTCCCCGGGCAAGGTGCGATGCCCGACTGTATGCGCGAGCTGAACGAGAGCGGTCTGAAACAAGCCGTGCTGGACGCCGCAGCGAGCAAACCATTCCTCGGTATTTGCGTTGGTGCGCAATTATTGTTCGAGCACAGCGAAGAAGGCGATATGGATTGCCTGGGCGTTTTCAAAGGCAAGGTCGTCAAATTCAAGCCGGAAAAGATGGTCGGCGCTGACGGGCAGAAATTGAAAGTGCCACATATGGGCTGGAATGAAATGTTCATCAAACGGACACATCCGCTGTGGGCTGGAATCAGCGAAGCTGAGCGCTTCTATTTCGTCCACAGTTACCATTTTGCGCCTGATAGCGACGCCGATACCATCATCGAATCGGCTTACCCAGACCGCTTTGCAGTCGCAGTCGCGCGTGACAATATTTTTGCCATCCAGTGCCACCCGGAAAAAAGCCATACTGCCGGACTGCAATTGTTGAAAAACTTTGTTCACTGGCGTCCATAAGCTCAGTTTTCATGAACTTTGGATTGCTTGCGACAGCTTGAGCTAGCAAATGATGCATTTATTGCAAAACAATGTATTCTTTCTTTCACCAAGTCATTTATCTTAACCCTTTTACTAAATGCTTTTAAATCATGCTGATTATTCCTGCAATTGATCTTAAAGACGGCCAATGTGTTCGCTTGCGTCAGGGCGAAATGAACGATGCAACGGTGTTTTCCGATGACCCTGCCAGCTTTGTCTCGCACTGGTTAGGCCAGGGTGCCCGCCGTATGCATCTGGTCGACCTTAATGGCGCATTTGCCGGTAAACCTAAAAATTTATCTGCAGTGAAACAGATCCTGAAAGCAGTCAATGGCGAAGTACCGGTGCAATTGGGCGGCGGAATCCGTTCGCTGGAAACCATTGAAATGTACCTTGATGCCGGCATTGATTACGTCATCATCGGCACCGCTGCAATCAAGCAGCCGGGCTTTTTGCACGAAGCGTGCGATGCCTTCCCTGGTCAGATCATCGTTGGTCTGGACGCCAAAGACGGCATGGTGGCCACTGATGGCTGGGCCAAGATCACCGACCACGAAGTGATAGATCTGGCCAAACGCTTTGAAGGCTACGGTGTTGAAAGCGTGATTTACACCGACATCGGCCGCGATGGCATGCTCTCTGGCGTCAATATCGAAGCAACTGTGAAACTGGCGCAAGCGTTGACGATTCCGGTGATTGCTTCGGGTGGCCTGACCAATCTGGACGACGTACGCAAACTGTGCGAAGTGGCCGAAGAAGGTATCGAAGGCGTGATCACTGGTCGTGCAATCTATGAAGGCACCATTGATTTTGCCAAAGCACAGGAACTGGCCGACGAGCTCTGCGACTAATTAGTCATGAGCGATGAAAAGCAACCCGAATGGCTGGACTGGGCAACCGAAGAGCGGCAAATTGGCCAGCTGATTCGTGAGTCCAATCCGGTCTGGTTTGCTCAAGTCTGCCAGATTCTGTTCGACACTGACCCGATGATGATTCGTCTGGTTGGCGATCCTGAAGGGTACGCTCCCGAGGTCGGCAGCATCTTGCGCAGTTTGCCGCAATGCATGAACGCCGAAGATGTGCAGCTTTTGATTTTTAATGTGTTTACCCAGTGGTTTACACCGGAATTTGCCGGCGGCCTCAGTCAGTATGCCGAAACGGCACAAGCCGTGTGGGAGAGCTGGAAAGCCCAACAGCAAGAATAGCAGTGGGGTCGTCCGCCAGACGCCACTCGGAAAAAATATGCCTTTAGCCAAACGTATTATCCCCTGCCTCGATGTGACTGCCGGTCGCGTCGTCAAAGGCGTCAATTTTCTTGAATTGCGTGATGCCGGTGACCCGGTCGAAATTGCCAAGCGCTACAACGATCAGGGTGCTGACGAGCTGACTTTTCTCGACATTACTGCGTCGAGTGATGATAGAGACCTGATTTTGCACGTGATCGAAGCCGTTGCGTCGCAAGTATTTATTCCGCTGACCGTCGGTGGTGGCGTGCGCAAAGCCGATGATGTCCGTCGCCTGCTCAATGCCGGAGCCGACAAAGTCAGCATCAATACGACTGCTGTTTCTAACCCCGAAGTGGTCGGGCAAGCCGCCAGCCGCTTTGGCAGCCAGGCGATTGTCGTCGCCATCGACGCCAAGGCGACCGACGCGACCAATAGCCGCTGGGAAGTGTTCACGCACGGCGGTCGCCGCGCGACCGGGCTCGATGCCGTTGAATGGGCGCTGAAAATGCAGCAACTTGGCGCTGGCGAAATTTTGCTGACCAGCATGGATAGAGACGGCACCAAGATTGGTTTCAACCTGCCGCTGACTCGCGCCGTCTCCGATGCAGTGAATATTCCGGTGATTGCCTCAGGTGGCGTCGGCAATCTGCAGCATCTGGTCGATGGCGTCAAACAAGGCCACGCCGACGCAGTGCTGGCAGCGAGTATTTTCCACTTTGGCGAATATTCGGTGCGTCAAGCCAAGGAAGCCATGCACGCAGCAGGCATTGAAGTTCGCTTCTAAAAGGATGGGCAAACCATGAAAAAAATTGCGGCGCTTGCATTGCTCCTGTTCGCCAGCATGGCGCAGGCGTGTGATATGAGTATTCAGACGCCTGCCAATGTATCGATGGAAGTCGATAATATGCGTCATGGTTTGAAAAATGAGCTGACCTTGTTTTTAACGGTCAAATCGGCGGTCGCAACCGAATTCAAACGCCCTCCGAATGTCGTTGACGCCAATGGCCGCGTCAGCGAGCCGATCAAAATGGAAGGCACGCTTGGAAAAATCAACGCCAACGAAGTCCGGCAATGGGTAGTGCATTACGCCCCTGCCGCCGATTTCACCGCAGAAAAAGTGATCTTGCAATGAGCTGGCTCGATGAAATTAAGTACGACGATGCCGGTCTGGTTCCGGTAATCGCACAAGATGAGGCCACCGGCCGTGTGATGATGTTTGCCTACGCCAACCGTGAAGCGGTGGCGCTGACGGCGGAAAAAGGCACGGCGCATTACTGGACGCGCTCGCGCCAGAAACTATGGCATAAAGGCGAAGAATCGGGCCATTTTCAGCATGTCTCAAACATTCAGCTCGACTGCGACGGCGACGTACTGATTTACAAAATCCGGCAGCAAGGCGGGATTGCTTGCCACACCGGACGCGAAAGCTGTTTTTTCCGCACGCTGATTGATGGTCAATGGCAAGTTACTGAAGACGTTTTAAAAGATCCAGATGCCATTTATGGTCATTAATTCATCATTCGCACGCCATATAATCGGGCAATATTTTTGAAGTACTAGGAGCACGACATGATTTCGACCGAAATTCTGGAGCGTTTGTCGCAAACACTGGCCGAGCGTCGCAACGCCGACCCGGGTTCGTCCTACGTTGCCAAGTTGTATAGCAAGGGTCAGGAAGCCATTTTAAAGAAAGTGGGTGAAGAAGCCGTCGAAACCATCATGGCCGCCAAGGATGGCGACAAACTGCATCTGGTTCGCGAAGTGGCCGATTTGTGGTTTCATACGCTGGTACTGCTCGCCCATGAAGGCTTGAGCAGTGAGGATGTACTGGCCGAACTTGCCCGCCGTGAAGGCATTTCCGGCATCGAAGAAAAAGCATCCCGTGGCGCGTAAAGCATAATTGCCTCGCCCCGGCACACGCCCCCATTCCTAACAAGGAACAACAATGAGCGACTGTATTTTTTGCAAAATAGCCAAGGGTGACATTCCTGCGGATAAAATTTATGAAGACGATGAATTACTCGCCTTCAAAGATATCCGACCTGCTGCGCCAGTGCATTTTTTGATCATTCCCAAACGTCACATCGATTCCTTGCTGACTACCACCAAAGAAGATGAAGCCTTACTGGGGAAAATGTTAGGATTGACATCGGTTCTGGCACGGCAACAGGGCTTGGCTGCGGGCTACAAAACCGCGATCAACACGGGCCACGCAGGCGGGCAGGAAGTCTTCCATCTGCACTTGCACGTCCTTGGTACCCCAGCCCAGTAATTAGCCGAAGGCCAATCAGATATTGGCCTTGATTGACATACCCCAATAACATTGAAGAGAGAATTTATCATGGGTTCATTCAGCATTTGGCACTGGCTGATCGTTCTGGCCATCGTCATTCTGGTTTTCGGCACCAAAAAACTCGGCAATATCGGCAAAGACCTCGGCTCGGCGATCAAGGGATTTAAAGACGGGGTAAAAGGCGAAGAAGAAGCGCCGAAAAAACCGGATGCACCCCGCGTGATCGACGTCAGCGAAAGCGACAAGAAATAAGCCGTGTTTGACGTTAGCCTGGGTGAATTACTCATTATTGGAGCGGTGACGCTGATCGTCGTCGGCCCGGAAAAAATGCCCAAAGTGGCACGTACTGCCGGGATGCTGTTCGGTCGACTGCAGCGTTTCGTCAATAATGTGAGAGGCGATTTGCAGCGTGAAATGCAGGCCAGCGAACTGGCGCAGATTCAGCAGGAAATCGAAGCCGAAGCCGCCGAAATCAAAAACACCATCCATCAACCGCTGGCCGAATCCAGTCTGGCACTCCAGCAGCTGGAAGCTGATTTTCAACAGCAGCTAGCACCAGGCGTCACCGATGAAAATCCACCCGTCCAACCCGACGAGCCTTTAATCCAGCAAACCACCGCAGACAGCGATACCAGCGCGGGCAAAAGAAAACCGCGCAAGCTCGTCGCCAATGACGATGCGGCTCAAGAGCCGGTATCGACCAGCAAAACCCGTGCTTCGGCCGAACCGCAGCTTGCTGCAGTCGAAGCCGCCCCCGGCGCACCGGACAATCAGCTCGATTTATTTGCCGATCTGGACGAGGCATCCGACACTTCATCGGATCGCCGTTAACACAATGACACCAAGCCATGAGTGAACTCAGCGACAACCTGCAACCCCTGATCAGCCATCTGGTCGAGCTGCGTACCCGCCTCGTTCGCGGTGCGCTGGTTTTTATCGTCGGCTTTTTGATTGCTTTTGCTTTCTCGGCTCAACTGTACGATCTGCTGGTCGCGCCACTGGCTGCCGTTTTGCCCGGGCAAAAACTCGTGACCATCGGCATTGCCTCGCCGTTTCTGGTACAAGTCAAAATTGCCGCAATGACCGCTTTCGTCGTCACATTGCCGCACACGCTGTATCAGGTCTGGGCTTTTGTCGCGCCGGGTCTGTATACGCATGAAAAGAAACTGATTGCACCGCTAATCATCGCCTCGACCTTGCTGTTTCTGCTCGGCATGGGCTTTGCCTATTTTCTGGTCTTCGGCGTGGTGTTCAAATTCATTGCTTCGGTCGTCCCGGCCAGCATGCAATGGTTGCCCGATTCGGGCGAATATCTCGATTTTGCGATGGGCATGTTTCTGGCATTTGGCGTCACTTTTGAAGTGCCGATTGCGGTCATTATCATGGTGCGCATGGGTTTTGTCAGCGTCGCAAAACTGCGCGAAATCCGCTCCTATGTCATCGTTGGCGCTTTTGTCATTGCCGCTATCGTGACACCACCCGACGTATTATCCCAATGCCTATTAGCCATCCCGCTTTGGCTGCTATACGAGGCAGGGGTATTAGTCGCAAGCTGGCTGTATCAGCCCCCTAAAACCGCAACCCCAGTCCTTTAAACCGAGTTTTAATATGCCCGTGCAACTTCGCCTTTATCAAGGCCTGCTCTTTCTGCTTGCCGCAGTTCCTTGCGGAATTCCATTTCGCTGGGATCCAAACCCGGTTTTCCCATCCGAGCTCGCCGCATTTTTCTTTTGCGTACTGATCACGCTGGCCGGCGTTCTGCTGCCTGGTGATCGGCGCGAACAAGCCAATCCGCCATGGGTCAGTATGATGTGGATCGCCTTTGCCGCGCTGATCGGCGTGCAGGCGCTATTGCTACCCCAGATTTATGCCAGTGATCGTCTTTACCCTGCTATCTATGCACTCGGTGCGGCAGGCGCTGCTTGGTCGCTGTCTCGCGCAATCAGCATTTACGGCGCAAACCGGCTGCTTAATTTCTTTGCCTGGGGGCTGCTGGCCGGAGCGATTTTCAATTCGGGTCTAGCTGTTCAGCAAATCATGCAGCTGATTCAGGATGGGCCACGACTGATTTTCGGCAATATCGGTCAGAAAAATATGTACGGGCATTATCTGGCCTGGGGTCTGGCCAGCGCCGCGTATCTGGTCACGCAACGCGACGAAATGCCCAAATGGCTGTTCTGGATCGTCGCCATCTGGTTATCACTCTCGCTGGCTTTCTGCGGATCACGCTCGCCATTTTTGTATGCGCTGGCTTGGCTGCCAATGGGCTTATTCATCTGGTGGCGTGGCGCTGAAACAGCGCGTGAACTTGGCAAAGCACTGACCATCGCCGCCGTGCTGATTATCGCGATGCAATTTATCGCGCCTATCGTCAGCGATGTCCTGCAAGTCTTACTCAAAGCCAAGAACGAGGTGCCAACCGGGCTGGACCGGCTCGATTCGAACGGTTCGCGCCGTCTGGTTGAATGGCAAAAAGCATGGATCACGTTCCTGCAGCACCCTTGGCTCGGCGCTGGCTGGGGCAGCTATCCCTATTTCAGCAATAGCCTGCAAACCAACCCTGAATTCGCGATTGTTTCGGAAAGCGTGCTGTTTACTCACGCGCACAATTCGGTGCTCAATCTGCTGGCTGAAACCGGCATTTTCGCGACCAGCATCATTCTGGCCGGGATTGCCTACGCTTATTTCAATGTACTGCGCAACTGGCGTAGCCCGACCGTGATGTTTGCCGCAGCGCTCGCGAGCGTTTCGGTGCTACATAGTCTGGTCGAATATCCGCTGTGGTATTTCCACTTCCTCGGCCCTTTTGCGCTGATTCTGGTTTTCATGCAGCCGGGGCAAATCAAGCTGGGTATCAGCAGCAACTGGGCACGGCTAAGCTGGACGCTATGGGGTGGTATCGCGCTGGCGCTCTCGATTGCTGGTGGACAGATTTACTTGAAAATCTATCCGATCATGGACCCGGCCGATAATGAGAAAGCCAATGCGCAGCGAATTGCGCAACTGGAAATCCTGCGCAAAAACCCGTTGATTGATTATTTTGCCGAACACGCGTTATCGAATTACATTATCGCCAGCAAGAGCGAAATGGCGTGGAAACTGGGCATTCTGCGTAAGCAGAACGCGATCCGCCCCTATCCCGGCCAGATGACCGATCAGGCGGTGCTCGAAGCATTGAGCGGCAATCAGGCGATTGCACATCAACTGATGCGCCGCGCTGCTTTTGCCTACCCGGAAAGTTTTGATTATTACTATCAGACCATACTCGGCTTTAAAGAACCCGAAGTGCGTGCGCTGCTGAAAGACATCGACGAAGCGCGTGATTTTTTCAACGCCAAGCTCGACTTCAAAATCAAGCGCCCGGATATTCCCGAGGCCAGTGCGGCGTCGGTAGCGGTCAAACTGGATTAACAACCGTTACGCCATGAAAAAAGCGCTTTCACCCTTACCGCTGCGCGACGGGCTGGCAGCCAGTTGTGCCGCCATGTTGCCGGGCGGCACATGGCTCACTGCGCGTGAATTTTTGCTAGAGCGCTTCCCTTATCTCGACCCGGCGATTATCGAAACGCGGCTGCAAAATGGTGAAATTTATGACGACGACGGCCAGCCAATTGCAGCCGATGCGCCTTACCGGGCTGGTGCGTATCTGTGGTATTACCGCGACGTACCGTACGAAGCGCCAGTGCCTTTTAGCATCGATATTCTGTATCAGGACGAACGCATCGTCGTCATCGACAAGCCGCATTTTCTGTCGTGCATTCCGGCCGGGCGTTATGTGCGCGAAACTGCGCTGGTGCGACTGCGGCAAATGCTGTCCACCGACGATATTGCCCCGGTACACCGGCTCGACCGGGAAACGGCCGGCGTAATGATGTTCTGTCTCGATAGCGCCAGCCGCAGCGCTTATCAGCAATTGTTCGAATCGCGCGAGGTACAGAAAACCTACGAAGCCATCGCGCCGTTTCGCGCCGACCTTGAACTACCGCGGGTTCACCGTTCGCGTTTGACTGAAGCGGGCAGCGATTTTTTCACGATGTCTGAGGTTGCTGGCGAGCCCAATAGTGAAACCAGAATCAGCCTGCTCGAACAGCGCGGCAACTGGGCGCGTTACCAGCTTGAGCCGCACACGGGTAAAAAACACCAGCTGCGCGCGCATCTGGCCGCGCTGCAAATCCCGATTCTGAACGATCCATGGTATCCGATCGTGCTCGACGACAAAGGCGACGACTTCAGCCAGCCGCTGCAACTACTCGCGCGCGAGTTAAAATTTGTCGATCCGTTCAGCAGAGCGCAACGTACTTTCACTTCACGCCGCGAGCTGAGCTGGCCCTGACAGGGTATGCAGCTGCAGCCATTTTCAATAGCCAGCTACAGCAACATACCCACTGCTTTAGCATAAATAAAGAATTCACGATTCCCATCGCCACCAGCAATCGGGCTGGCGAAATAATCGAGCACGGCAAAACCCGCGGCCTCAGCCGCTGCGCGGATCTTGGCTTCGACCTGCGGATACAGCGCTTCATCACGAACAATGCCACCACGCGCCAGCGCCTGTGGCCCCAGCTCGAATTGCGGCTTGACCAGAAACAGCAGCAAACCGTCCACAGGCAATACCGAGCGCAGCGCCGGCAACACCAGCGTCAGCGAAATAAACGACACGTCGCCAACGACGAGATCGATTGTCGTATCCTGCGGCTCGGCCATCAAAGCAGGCGCAATAATGTCGGGATTCAGATTACGCGCATTGACGCCTTCAAACTGCACGACGCGATCATCGGCGAGCAAACGCGGGTGCAGTTGATCGTGACCGACTTCAACGCCAATGACTTTACGCGCGCCCGATTGCAGCAGGCAATCGGTAAAGCCGCCGGTCGAAATGCCGACGTCGAGCGCCAGCATGCCACTCACATCGAGTTTGGCACTCGCCAAAGCCCCCGCGAGCTTGAGTCCACCGCGCGACACATAGCGATCAACTTCATCAGGCGTAATCGTAACTTCAGCCTGCGCATCGAGCTTGAAAGCCGCTTTGCTAATCGGTTTGCCATCAGCAAAAACACGACCAGCCGCAATCATCGTCTGCGCTTGTGTGCGCGAACTGGCGTAACCTTTTTCAACGAGAAACAAATCGGCGCGCTGCAACGACATAGACACCTACTTCGACCAATTATTGCAAGAGTGTGTTTTAAAAGTAGCGAGCGCCCGTCAGAACGGAAAGGCCGGGGCACAGTAACCGGAATGTACATTTGTACATGAGGATTGCGAGCACCGCCCGAACCGTTATCACGGGATGCGCAGCACCTTTAAAATACGCTCTTAGATAAATGACTCATCAGCGCGCAAATAACGCCACTGACCACGCGGCAAATCGCCGAGCAGGATGCGGCCGATGCGGATGCGCTGCAGACCGACGACTTGCAGACCAACCAGCTCGCACATGCGGCGAATCTGGCGCTTTTTGCCTTCGCGCAGGATAAAGCGCAACTGATCTTTGTTCTGCCACCAGACGCGCGCCGGTTTGAGCGCTTCGCCGTCGAGCGAGAGGCCGTGGTTCAGCAAGCGCAGACCATCGGCTTTCAGATGGCCGGAAACGCGCACCAGATATTCTTTTTCAACTTGCGAGTTTTCGCCGATCAGCGTTTTGGCGACGACGCCATCCTGCGTCAGCACCAAGAGGCCTACCGAATCAATATCGAGCCGCCCGGCTGGCGCGAGGCCTTGAAAATGCACCGGGGAGAACTTGATGCCGCTGGTATCGCCCTCCCACTGGTTTTCGGGTTTAAACAACACCACCGCCGGTTCGTAACCGTCTTCGGCCTGCCCTGAGACATAACCCACCGGCTTATTGATCAGAATGGTGACGCGATTATCCTGAATCTGCTTGGCAATCGGGTCGAGCTCAACAGTCTGGCTGGGCAGAACTTTGGTGCCGAGCACGTTGACGATTTCGCCATCGACGCGTACCCAGCCCTTGGCGATGTATTCGTCGGCTTCGCGGCGCGAGCACAGGCCCAATTGGGCAAGGCGTTTTGACAGGCGCAGCGGTTCTAGCTCGCTAGGTGCTTGATCTTGTTGATCTGACATGATTTTTCTACGTTTGAAGCCGACAATCCGCCATTTTACTGGTTTAATGCGATGCTTAGAATCTGTTTTCCGACCAAAGCACACGATAAGTCCACTAAGTAGGCAATGCCGCCAAGAGGGCGTGCCCATGTCGCCGCAAAAATCTGGAGCACAAAAATGGAATACTATCTCGCAGTTCGCCACCTTCACATCACGCTCGCCTTGCTGTCGGGTGCATTTTTTCTGTTTCGTGGCGTGCTGATGCTGCGTCAATCGGCCTGGCTGCAGCATAAAATCTGCAAAATCGCGCCGCATATCATCGACACCGGTTTACTCAGTGCGGCGATTTATCTGGCCGTGATCACGCAGCAAAGCCCCGGCAACTCGCCGTGGATTGCCGCCAAGATAGGCGCTTTGCTGTTGTATATCGTACTGGGAACGATTGCGCTCAAACGCGGCAAGACCATGCAGATTCGCGTCATCGCTTTGTTCGCCGCGCTGGCGACGTATGGCTATATCGTTGCGGTGGCAATGAGCCGCAATCCTTTACCCTGGCTTGCTTAAGCTCCGGCGTCCGGCGCACTCCAGTGCCCCGACTTGCCGCCGATTTTCTCCAGCAGCCGCACGTTGCTCATTACCATGCCTTTATCGACTGCTTTGCACATATCGTAAATCGTCAACAGGCCGATCTGCACTGCGGTGAGCGCTTCCATTTCGATTCCGGTACGTCCCAGCGTTTCGCACGTTACGCTGCAGCGTACCGACGAATTGATGCGGTCGATGACAAATTCGACATTGACCGCAGTCAGCGGTAGCGGGTGACACAGCGGAATCAGGTCGCTGGTTTTTTTCGCCGCCATAATCGCGGCTATTCGCGCGACGCCGAGTACATCGCCTTTTTTGTGATTGCCGCTTTCGATCAGCCGCAGCGTGTCAGGTAGCATGATGATCTCGCCTTGCGCGGTGGCGCTGCGTCGGGTTTCGACTTTATTGCCGACATTGACCATATGCGCATTTCCGGCGGCATTAAAATGCGTCAAATCGCCCTGCGTCACGGTTTGAGCTGCAGCCGTCAGACGGTCTGCCAGACTGGCAAGATTTTCCGGCGTATTGATATTGGCAAACGACATATCACGATCTGAAAAAGTCACAAATTCGGCGCCCTGTTCGCTCAGCCATTGACCCAAGCGGTTTTGCCCCTGACTCAGGCATTCCAGCAAGGATGGCAATAATTCGCGCCGGATCAGACAAATCGACCAGTGCGTCTGTCCGTCGGCCGTTTTCGCGACGACAGCCGGAGCGCCCGTGGCATTGAGCGCGGCGCGAAATTTCAGGAGCAAGTCATTGGGCAAGCAAGGCACATCGCACGGGACAACGAGCAGCGCCTCAGCTGGAGACGCCAGCAGCGCGGAATGAATACCCGCCATCGGGCCCGGATGATCGGGATACACATCACGCAATACGGTGTAACCAAAGCCGCTGTAATCAGGCAGATTGCGGTTGGCGGCAATAAAAATCTGATCAACAAGCACCGATTGCTTTTGCAATGCCGCAATCATCCACGCGACCATCGGCTTGCCAGCCAGTGGAATCAGCCCTTTGTCGCGTCCACCCATACGGCGCGCCTGGCCGCCAGCCAAAATCACAGCATCCAGATTCATTCAGGACTCCCAGCGTTGCTGCGCGGCTCGGTCGGATTCTTTGGCTTCAACCCACACACTGTGATCGTTGCCCACTTCCTTTTTCCAGAACGGCGCTTCGTTTTTCAGGAAGTCCATAATATAGGCATTTGCTTCGTAAGCGGCAACGCGATGCGCGCTGGCGGTGAGGACGAGCACAATTTGTTCGCTCGGTTTCATTGCGCCAACGCGATGAATCAGCGTCACCGCATCGAGCGGCCAGCGCTCGTGAGCGTTCGCCACAATCTGTTGCAAAGCCTTGGTCGTCATCGCCGGATAGTGTTCCAAATGCAGACTGACCAGTTCAGGCTGCGGGTTCAGATCGCGCACGCGCCCGACAAACATCACCACCGCGCCGATCACCGGATCGCCCACGAGGCGCTGATATTCGGCGGCAACGTCAAAGTCGGCTTGCTGAACGATGATTTTATCGGCGTGAATCCGCTCTTTATTCATCTCACCCCCCGGTAACCGGCGGAAAAATGGCGATTTCGGCGTTGGCCGGAATTGCGTCGTCCAGCTGCGCCATGTCCTGATTGATCGCCACGCGAAACACGCGCGCGCCGCCGAGTTCTTCAGCCCAAACGCCACCGCGTGCAACCAGTTGCGCGACCAGCTCGCGCACCGTTGCCGCACCTTCGGGGATGTCTTCCTGCGCAACACCCAACGCATCGCGCAAGCGCGCGAAATACAGCACATTCAACATTTACGCCCCCAAACTGCTAAATGGAATATAAGTCACCACATCACCGCTAGCGATGGTTTGCCCAGCCGGCAAATCGACGAGTCCGTCACCCCAGACCATAGACGTCAGCACGCCCGAGCCCTGCTTGGCAAATAGCTCAAGCTGTCCGGCTGCATTGCGCCGAACACGCAGAAATTCACGCCGGTCTCCGGCTTTTTTCCAATCAAAATCGGCGATCAGCGGCATGCGTGAAGGTAAAACCTGCTGCACACCTTGCCGCGCCAGAATAAAGGGCCGCACCAGCATCAAAAAAGTCACCAGCGCCGACACCGGATTGCCGGGCAGTCCGATGAAATCGCAGCCGCCAATCCGCCCGCACGAGTCTGTTTTATCTACTTTGCCGAAGGCAAAGGGCTTGCCCGGCTTAATGGCGATTTTCCATAGATTCAATTTACCGAGGTATTCGATTGCAGCCTTGACATGATCTTCCTCACCGACCGATACCCCACCTGATGTCATCAGAATGTCGTGGGATTCTGCCGCGGCTTGCAGTGCTGCAATCGTCGCTTCGCGATCATCAGGCACAATCCCCAGATCAGTCACCACGCAGCCCAAAGCCTTCAGCGCATTGATCAGCACATAGCGATTCGAGTTGTAAATCTGCCCGCCCGCCAAGGGCTGTCCCGGCTCGACCAGCTCGTCGCCAGTGCTGAGCAGCGCAACGCGCAGCGGTGCAATCACGGGCAGGTACGCGACACCGACTGACGCCGCCAGCCCGATCATTGCAGGTGTCAGCACGCTGCCGCGAGTCAGAATCACCGCGCCAGTGGCAATGTCATCGCCAACGCGGCGGATATTCGCACCGTCCTGCAAAGCCAGATTTACGGTCAACTGACCGTCGTTGACCGTACACACTTCCTGCATCGCCACCGCGTTCGCGCCGGCCGGAATCGGCGCGCCGGTAAAAATCCGCGCCGCTTCGCCCGGCGCCAGCGCTGCGCCAACCTCACCGGCAGCGATGCGCTGAACGACAGGGTATTGCGCTGGAGGGTGGGTAAAATCTGGCACATGCAGGGCATACCCGTCCATCGCACTATTGTCAAAGCCGGGAACATTGATCGTCGAGCTTAAATCATCAGCCAAAACGCGACCTAAAGCGTCAGCCAGAGCAAGGGTTTCAATCGCCGTTACCGGCTGTGCTTGTGCGAGCAACTGCTCAAGTGCAGATTCAAAATCAAGCATTGTTGTGTTCCGAAAAATAATGAAGGATAAATTGCGCCACTGCGCCCGTATCGTTCAAATCGAGAATAGGCAGCCCACAGGCAAGAATCTGATCTGCTGCATCTTGCATTCCGCTCATATCCTGCATATCCATCGCAATGGCCATCACGTACTCGTCGTCAGGAAACAGCGGCGGCTTGCCGTTGGCGGCGCGCCAGACTTCGATTTTCGGGATGGGCTCGCGCTTGAAGCCTTCGACCAGCGTCAGATCGGCGGGCGCAAGCCGGGCGATTTGCTCAGCCAGCGGCGGCGTTTCGGCCACCTCAGTCGGTTCCAGCTCATGAAAAATCGCAAAGCGATATGGCGACACGACCATCACCTCGCCCGCACCAGCGGCACGAAAGCGCGCCGAGTCTTTGCCCGGCGGCTCGAATTCCAGATCGTGATGCGAGTGCTTGATGACATTAACGCGCCAGCCATATTTGGCAAATTCAGGCAGCAAGGCGGTAATCAGTGTGGTTTTGCCACTACCGGAAAATCCGGCGATGGCGAGGACGTGGGACATAAGTAATTGACCAAAAGTTTTGGCTCAAGGCCACCCTGTCGCACAAGGCAGCGAAGCCGAAGATAGTACAAGTAGTACAGCGAGGCGAGCTAACGATGGACGGAAACTTTTGTCTGCCTACTTACAATACCTATGGATGTATCTTCATGCAGAGCATATATCAATTACCCTGCATACATATACCCTAAGCGCTACCCTAGCCTCCGGTTTGCGACATAAAGCGGATCAGCTTGGCGGGTTGCTCGACAAATTCATGCCGTTCGGGCTTGAGTTCAATGGCGTGCAGGATGGCCGCTTCCAACTCGGCATCGCTCGCGCCGCCGCGTAGCAGCGGGCGAAATTCAAACGCGCTTTCCTGCCCCAGACACATATACAAAGTGCCGTCGACGGTCAGTCGGACGCGATTGCAGGTGGCGCAAAAATGCTGCGACATCGGCGTGATAAAACCAATCCGCCCGATGCCATCGCGGGTTTTCCAATAGCGCGCCGGGCCACCGCCCAACTCGATCACTTCAGGAATCAGATCATAACGCGCCACCAGCCGATCACGAATCGGCCCCAGATCGAGGTATTGCGTATTACGGCCGGTGTCGCCCATCGGCATCGCTTCGATCATCCGCAGAATATAGCCGTGCTCAAAAGCAAACTCGGCCATCGTGTCGATCTCGGCGTCATTCACGCCGCGCATCGCGACCATATTGAGCTTGATCGGGTTCAAACCGACCTCGGCAGCGGCTTGCAGTCCGGCCATGACTTTATCGAATGAATCGCTGCCGGTAATGGTGGAAACGCATTGTCGATCAAGGCTATCAAGGCTGACATTCACGCGGGTGACGCCAGCGTCTTTCAGCGCCTGCGCGTGCTTGGCCAGCTGCGTGGCGTTGGTCGAGAGTGCCAGATCATCTAAGCCCAATGCCTTCAAACGCCCGGCCAGCTCGGGCAGATTGCGGCGCAACAGCGGCTCGCCGCCGGTCAGCCGTACCCGGCGCACGCCCAGCCGGGCAAAAGCGCCGACCAGCCGCGTAATTTCGTCGAAAGTCAGCCAGTGTTCGGGTTCTTCAAAACCCTTGAATCGTGCAGGCAGACAATAGCTGCAGCGCAGATCGCAGCGATCCGTCACCGACACCCGCAAATAATCAATGGCCCGACCAAACCGATCCTGCAACATTGCTGACCTCCACCGTGATCACCGAGTATGCCCTATCATTTGCAGACACTAAATACCCCCAGCGAGGCATGCGCGACTCAATAAATCCCGGTAGGAATAGGCAAATGCCTCAATCGCGGTGTGATGCTGTTGCTCAAACGGCGAGCGCGGCAAATGTTCGACATCGTGCAGCACCAGCGGGGTTTGCCAATGCAGCCCCAGTGCTTCGGCAGTCAGCCGCATCGGATACCAGAGTACTTCGGTTGAAATCGTTTTGTCCGCATCGTACAAGCTACCCACCGAAGCGGTGCTGACGACCAGTTGCAGCGTTTTGCCGTCCAGCGCCCGCTTGGCACCAAAAGCCCAGTCGCGGGCAAAAACCTCATCCTGCCAGCGCTTGAGCATCGCCGGACAGCTATGCCAGTACAACGGGAACTGCCAGACAATCCGCTCGGCATGCTCGCACGCCTGCTGTTCGGCCAGCACATCGATATCGCCATCAGGGTACATGCTTTCCAGATGATGAATTTTGACCTCTGGTAGCTCGGCAATTTCATCGATCAAGGTGCGATGCGTTTGCGAGTTGGCCAGGTGCGGGTGAGAGAAAATAATCAGGTTTTTCATGATTCCCCCAGGCCGCTTCTACTGGCAGTGCTTGAGCGCTGCGTCAGATGGCGGCATACCCCTTCAGTATGGTTGTTACGCGCCATTTTTACTGACTATAAAGAAACTCCCTGTCAGACAAGAGGTTGCAGTCATGTCGAATGCCCCCGGCGGAATCAGCGCTTTGCGGCAATCCGTCCTGATTCATGAAGAAGTCAAAACGGTGGTTCGCAACTGTTTTGAGATCAATCTGATGGGGCTCAATGCCATTTTGCTGGCTAAAAAAGCCGGCGAATCGGCGCGTGGTTTTGGCGTGATTTCCAATGAATTGCGCCTGCTGAGCATCGAGCTGCAACGCGCCATGCGCGGTCTGGATGAACTGACCCAGCAATTGCTCTCATCAGCCACCTTGCGCTTGCAAGCCGAACGACGGCTGGCCCGGTTGGCTGACGCAGCGGCCTATTCAGACACTTTGCGACAAATGCTCGAACCGGCCATGCAGTACGCCCGCAGCCGCTTTAGCACCGACATCGACCCCAAGCGGTTTCACGACTGCCTAAGCGATGCGAATCAATCGTGTACTTTCGGTCTGGTGCTGGCGCGCACCGCCCGCATCGAGTCGGCGTACAGCGGCACGATGCGCACTGTGCTGGCCGAATTATCCGAAGCCTTTGCCAGCAAGATCGAAGCCATTTTGCTGCGGCTCGATTCTTTACAACGGATTACCCAAAAACTCAATTGAGGCCGAATGAAAAAAGCTCAGCTTATCGCCAGCGCAGATACGCATCGCTGGTTTGCCATTTCCCGCGATCCGCAGCGTCCCAATCATCTGATCGACACCAATGAGTACGTCGTCACCACCGGTGAAGACAGCATCTTGTGCGACCCCGGTGGTGCCGAAGTCTTTCCGGTGGTTTTTGCCGCGCTGTCCGAAGTCGTTGACCCGCGCACCGTACGTCGGATTTTTTCCTCGCATCAGGATCCGGACGTGATTTCATCGCTCGGCTTATGGAATGACTTCAACCCCGACATCAAATGCCATGTTTCCGGGCTCTGGGGTGGTTTTATTCCCCATTTTGGCTGCGACGCCGACACGCTGGTTTCGATTCCTGACGAAGGCGTCGAGCTGAGTATTGGCAAAGCCAAACTGCAAACGATTCCGGCGCATTACCTGCATTCATCAGGCAATTTTCATTTGTACGACCCGGCTTGCAAATTGCTGTTCAGCGGCGACATCGGTGCTGCGATGCTGCCACCAGGCCATGAACAGCTCTATGTCGAAGATTTTGATACGCATATCCGTTTTGCCGAAGGTTTTCACCGCCGCTGGATGGGATCGAACACCGCCAAGAAAAACTGGATCAATCGGGTCCGACAACTTGATATCGACTTGCTTTGCCCGCAACACGGCGCGATTTATCGCGGCGCTGACGTCAAACGCTTTATCGACTGGTTTGACGAATTACAAGTCGGATTGGGTTGATCTTGTTAAAATAGCCCCCATTATTTTTGAACGCCGCCAGGTGCGGCGTTTTTCATTATTGGCGTCAATACGTCACCCACAGGAAAAAGCTCATGACCATCATCGTTAATGGCGTTGAAATCACCGAAGAACAAATCGCAGGCGAACAAGACAAGCACACGCAAGCACCGAGCGCACGCGATGCCGCCATTCAGGAGCTGATCCTGCGTGAATTGCTGGTGCAGCAAGCGGCAGCCCAAGGCATTACGGCAGCGACGCCAGAAGAAAGCATTGGCGCTTTGCTCGATAATGAAATCAAGGTTGAAGAAGCCGATGATGCGGCTTGCCAGGCATTTTATGCCAACAATCAGGACAGTTTCCGCCGCGGCGAAATGGCCGTTGCCAGCCATATTCTGTTCCCGCTCGGCGAAGGTCTGGCGGCCAGTCTGGCCAAGTCAAAAGCCGAAGGCGTACTGGCTGAAGTGCAAGCCAATCCGGAACGCTTCGCAGCACTGGCCAAAGAGCACTCAACTTGCCCGTCAGGCCAGCAAGGCGGCAGTCTCGGTCAGTTCGGCCGTGGCCAGATGGTGCCGGAATTTGAACAGGCCGTTTTCAGCACCGACGCCGGTCAGATCACGCCGAATCTGGTTGAAACCCAGTTCGGTTACCACATCATTCAGGTCAACGAGCGCAACGATGGCGGTCTGGTCAGCTTTGACGAAGTCAAAGAACGTCTGCAAGCCTTCCTGACCGATATGGCCGGCCGCAAAGCGATGCACGACTATCTGGCTCAATTGGTACAAAACGCAAAAATCGACGGCTACAGCCTGCCAGCCATGGCCTGATACAGGGGTATATCGACGCAGGACATATTAAATATAACCTGCATCAAAATACCCGACAGGGTATAAATCAACCGGGCTGATGCCCGGTTTTTTCATGCTTGCTGGATGATGACCCAACTCTGTTCCCGCAGCTGGCACAGTGCCTGCGGCGTCGGGTTCAGTAATTGCGGATTGACCTCGAGCAATGCCCATTGCTGCATCAGCGCCACTGCCCCCAGTTGCGCGGCAACGCCTTTGGCGCTGTGTGCATGACGTTGTGCGATTTCGATTTCGCCGTTTTTAAGCGCCAAGACAAAATCCTGTTCCAGATCCTGCAGACGGGCAAAGCCGGTTTGCGCCAGCGCGATAAAACGCGCATCGCTAAATCCCAAACGGCTTTGTGCCTGTGCACGATCGACCAGTAGCAATGAATCGGGCTGCGCCGCACCGGCCAGCCGGACATCTGCAACCCGATTCAAACCGAGTAATTCAAGCAAATCTTGCGACTGATAGGGTTTGCTCAAATAACCATTGAGCAGGGCAAATTGCGGCTGCTGGCGCAATTCAAATTCGGGCGATGCTGAAATCAGAAAAATCGGTTTGCTAAAGCCGTTTTGACGCAATCGCTCGGTCGTTTGCAAACCATCCAGCCCCGGCATCTGGTAATCAAGCAGGATCTGGGTGATGTCCGGATGATCCGCCACCATTTGTAACCCAGCCAGTCCATTTTCAGCCGCCAGCGTCTTTGCGCCTGCCTCTTCGACGATTTCACATAGCAAATCACGATTCACCTTCTGATCTTCAACGACCAGTATCAGCTGATGATCATTGCCTGACAAGGGCTGCACGGACATACCCCTTGGCTTAACGCCCTCTTCGGCTATGATTTTGGTGTTGACCGTGACAATAAACTCGCTGCCCTGCCCAAGCTGGCTAGAGACTACAATATCGCCGCCCATCAAACGGGCAAAATCCCGACTCAGCGCCAGACCCAGTCCGGTTCCGCCGATCCGCTTGCCGCTGTCGGTTTGCTCGAAAGGCTGAAACAAATGCATTTGTTCATGCTCGGCAATACCGCAGCCGGAATCAAGAACCCGCATTTCAAGCCGGTAGTGTTCACCCACTGACTGGCCCGAAAAATAAACCACGACCTCGCCCTGCTCGGTAAATTTCATGCCATTGCCGATCAAATTAATCAGAATTTGCCGTACTTTGCCGGCATCCAGCTGCAAATACGGCGGCAAAGGCAAAGCCAGCTCAATTCGGAAATTCAGGTTTTTTTGCTGGGCCATCAAGGCAAACATGCTTTCCAGTTCCAGCTTGAGTTGCGACAGGCTCAATGCTTCATTATGCAGCTGCAGCTTGCCACTTTCCGACTTGGACAAATCAAGGACATGATTGAGCAGACTGAGCAAATGCTGCCCGGAGTGGGCGATATGGCTTAATGCGGTTTTTTGGGATTCATTCAACTGGGCACTTTGCCGCAAGCGTTCGGTGTAGCCCAAAATCGAAGTCAAAGGCGTGCGGATTTCATGGCTGATGTGTGCCAGAAAGCGGCTCTTGGCCGCATTGGCGATTTCGGCCTGCTGCCTTGCATCATCGAGCGAATGATTCAACTCCTGCAGTTTTTGCCGATGCTGCTCGCTACGCCAGAGCGTACTGAGCGCCAGCGCCGCAAACGTCAGCAATAAAATCACTTGCAATGAGGCAAGTGCAATGCGCCAGACCCCCAGTCTCGCCAATCGCTCTTTTTTCTTGTCATTGAGCTTGGTTTCTTCGGTGCGGACTCGCTGGACGATTTCTTCAATCGGCGCCTGCTGCTGAGCAATTTTGTCATGCAGAATGTCCCATTTTTCTGGCGTGATCGATCCTTGCTGCAATAACTTGTCAATTTCATCGACAAAGCGCTTCGCGTTCGGATAAAAAACCTCGTGCAAAGCAGGATCAGAAAAATTTTTGAGCGTTTCATCCAGCTCGAAGCCATAAACGCGGCTATAGACAATATCGAAACGCAACAAAAAATCGTCTTCGTTGCGCTGAATCATTGCTTCGCGCAAACGCTGATATTCACCACGAAACTGAAAAACCTGCCATAGCTGATTACCAACACCCTGTTCGGCAAAGTCCACCAGCTCGGCTTTTTGCTGTTGTTCGAAATAAACAATCAGGCTGAAATTGAACAGCAGGACACTGCTTATCAACAGCAAGCTCAGCAAAAATCGCCGCGACATGTTTATTCCACGACGATCTGTTTAAGCTGCCAGGCGCAGCGGCGGTAATATTCGGTATTGCGCAATTTCTCGTGCTGATCAAAGGGATACATGATGAATAACGGTCCTTTAGCTCTGACCGACATGGTTTGCCCATTCAAGCGGCTGGCGACGATCACATCATATTGCTGCATATCCTTGCCCGGTATATCAATCGTATAGTCATTCAGCGCCTGCAGTTTGAGGGTGTTGCCGCCCTTGCTTTTAGCCAGTTTCATCACATCACGCAATAAAGGCCCCTCAAACGTTTGCGGCTCGGGATACCAGGGCGTAGGAACCGTCATTTTCTTTTGCGGCAATTTATCCAGATCGGCCAACGTCAGCTCGAGCGGTGCTGCGACTTTACCCTGCACAGACAAAATCACTTTCGGCTTTTCGGCCTCACCTGCCACTGCCACACCACACAGCAATAAACTCACCCATAGCAACAGATTGCGTAGCATTGATTCTCTCCTTCACATCGAAAATTTAACACGCCAATGAATTTGACAGGCATCAAAATCCAGAGCCGAACAAAACTTGCCTGAACAACAGCCTCAATTACAATGATTCAAGACACTGACTCTCAGGATTCTTGATGATGCACGCACTTTTTGCCCCCGCAATTGCTTTGGTAGCCCGGTTAAGGTTTGCCCAGAAATTCATTCTGATCGCCCTGATTCTGGCGGTTCCCAGTTTTTACATGCTGGGGCGCATCGCGATCGACATCAATGCCAATATCGCTTTGCTTGAAAGCGAACGCGCCGGTTTGGACTCCGCTATTCAGGTTCGCAGCGTCATCGACCTGACCCAGCAACATCGTGGGCTGAGCAGCTCATACCTGCAGGGCAAAACCGATTTTGCCACCGCCATCACTGAAAACGAACAAAAACTGAGCATTCAGCTACAAAAAGCTGATCAACTATTTCGCGATGAATCAAATTCAACGCTGCAAACTCAATGGCAACAAATCAAACCCCAGATCGAACAACTGAGCGCGAACTGGAAACAAGCAACGCCGACCGATAATTTTGCCAACCATACCAAGGTCGTCGAATCGCTGCTCACTTTTATGGGCAGCATTTCGCATGAATCCGGTCTGGCACTCGAATCCGAAGTCGACAGTTATTATCAGCAGTCGATTTTCTTTGGCGAATTGCTGCCGGTCACCGAAACGCTAGGTAAAGTCCGCGGACTGGGTGCGCGCCTTGCCAGCAGCCAGTCGGCCAGCCCTGCCGAGTTATTGCAAATGAGCACACTCACAGCAATGATCGGCATCACGCCAGCCATCATCGAACAAAAAATTACCCACACCCAGAAGCAGGCAGCCATAGACAACATCAAGAAACTCAGCGCCCAACTACGCGCAGAACAAGCCTATTTGCAGGAAACCTTTGCCAGCGAAACCATCAGCGTTGACCCGGCTGCGCATTTTGCCCGGCTCAGCAAAACGATTGAACAGATCAATCAATTGTCAGATCAGATGCTCAACGATGTCAGTGTTTCACTTGAAACACGCGAAGCGGATGGTCAGCGCAACCGACTGCTGGTCTTTGGGCTGGCCGGACTGATGTTGCTGCTGGGCAGCTATCTGCTCACCGCGGCCTTCCTGTCGATTTCACAGTCAGTCAATCAATTGCGCCAAGGTGCAGAGCGCTTTGCCCGGGGCGATCTGAGCCAGGATGTACAGCTTGGCGTCAGCGACGAACTTGCCGATGTTTGCGACAGTTTCAACCAGATGGCGAGTGGACTCAGAACGTTGATCAAGCAAATCCGCAATAATGCCTCGGCACTCTCCACGTCCGCAGCCCAGCTCAACCACAATGCGGCCTCCGTGGTTGAAGCGGCCCGCACCCAAGCCAATGCATCCGGTGCGATGGCCGCAGCGATGGAACAGATCAGTGTCAGCATTGCTTCGGTTTCCGAGCACGCCGCCTCGTCCGAACAGCAGGCTCAACTGGCGCAAAACGAAGTCGATCAGGGTCAGCGCATCATGCAGTCGGTTTTGCACGAAATTACCCAGCTCGCCAAAGATCTGGAAATCCTTGGCAGCAATGTCGACAGCATGAAAGACCATTCGATCGAAATCGGCCAGATTGTTCAGGTCATCAAGGAAATTGCCGAACAAACCAATTTGCTGGCACTCAATGCCGCGATTGAAGCCGCCCGCGCCGGCGAGCAAGGTCGCGGCTTTGCCGTCGTCGCCGACGAAGTGAGAAAACTGGCCGAGCGCACAACCTCATCGACCGGGCAAATTCATCAGTTGGTCGCGACAATCCAGCAAGACACTGCTTCGGCAGCCGTCGGCATGGAAAAAGCGACCCGGGAAATGGAGCGTGGCAGTCAAAGTGTCGGCGAAGCCAATGATGCACTGGCGCATATCCGCGACAGCAGCCGCGCCGAGCTCAGCGCAGTCGGCGAAATCAACACCGCCATGTCCGAACAGAAATCGGCATCGCATCTGGTCGCCCAAAGTGTCGAGCGCATCGCCCGAATGGCCGAAGACATCAGTCGCAGCGCCGATCAGAATGCGGCGCTGTCCAATCAACTGCAACATAACTCAAGCGAACTTGACCGTCTGGTCAGCCAGTTCAAGCTCAATTAATTCAACCGCACAAGCCTATACACCCATCATGTATAGGCTTGTAAATCGCAATACAATTAACCCACAAAGTAATACCCCTTAAATCCTAGTTGAATAGTGGTTTCCCCGCATCGCGCCCGACAAACCGAATGTCTATGCTCCCTTTTATCTCAAAAAGGATTGCAAGACCATGCGGATCATTATCATTGGCGCAGGGGTCGTTGGCGTCACAAGCGCCTATTACCTGCAGCGTGCAGGCTGCCAAGTCACCGTACTGGAACATCACCCCGCACCAGCACAGGAAACCAGCTTTGCCAACGCCGGACAAATCTCCCCCGGCTATGCCGCACCTTGGGCTGCGCCGGGCGTTCCGCTCAAGGCGATGAAATGGCTGATGCAAACGCACGGCCCATTGCGCGTTCGCCCCAAGGGCGACGCCTTTCAGTGGGAATGGATGGCCAAAATGCTCGCCAATTGCACCGAAGCGGCGTATCAGCGCAATAAAAATCGCATGGTGCCGCTGGCCGAATACAGTCGTGATCAATTGAAATTACTACGCGCCGAAACCAGCATCCAGTACGAAGGCCGCAGCCTCGGTACGCTGCAAATTTTCCGCAAGGCAGGCCAGCTGGAAAACGGTCGCCGCGATGCCGATTTACTCTCCAAAATGGGCGTCGCCAATGAACTACTCGACACCGATGGCATCGTCAAAGTCGAACCGGCGCTCTCACACATTGCCGATCAGCTCGTTGGCGCGCTGCGCCTGCCCAACGATGAAACCGGCGATTGCCAGCTGTTTACGCAGCAACTGGCCAAACTGGCCGAACAGACTGGCGTTGTGTTCCGCTACGGCGTCGACGTGCTTGGCTTGCCGCACAAAAACGGAGAAGTAACTGCGGTACACATTTCCGGTGAAACGCTGCACGCCGATGCAGTCGTTGTCGCGGCCGGTTGTGCTTCGCGTCAGCTGGGGCAACTGCTCGGACTGGAACTGCCGGTTTATCCGGTCAAAGGCTATTCAATTACCGTCCCGCTCGATCATCCCGATGCCGCGCCGCGCTCTACGGTGATGGATGAAACGTACAAAATCGCATTAACGCGCTTTGATAATCGGCTGCGCGTCGGCGGCATGGCCGAAGTCGCCGGCTACGACAAAGTCATCGATCCCAAACGCGTTGCGACGCTGAAAATGGTCGCCAGGGATTTATTCCCGCGCGCGGGTGATTTGAATCAGGCCACGCCGTGGACTGGCCTACGCCCGATGACGCCCGACGGAACGCCGATTATCGGCGCAACGCCGATCAGGAATTTGTGGCTCAACACCGGCCACGGTACGCTGGGCTGGACGATGGCTTGCGGCTCGGCCAAAGTACTCGCCGACCTGATTTGCGGCAGCACGCCGGAAATCAGTACCGCAGCATTGAATATGTCGCGCTATCAATAATCTGCAAGCTGGCAGGGGTCGCCCACGCCTGCCACGACCAGCAAAACATCGCGCCACCTCGGCAATTCGGGCTAAAATCACCGTTAATTCATAGTCCGGCCATACGCCACAAGCGTAGCGCGCCCCTTCTTCAGGGATCACCATGCACACCAATCGCCCCTTCCCCGCCACCCGTTTGCGCCGCATGCGCCGTGACGACTTTTCGCGCCGCCTGATGCGTGAAAACACACTGACCGCGAGCGATCTGATTCTGCCGGTGTTTGTGCTCGACGGCAGCAACCGCATCGAAGACATCGCGTCGATGCCGGGCGTACAACGGATGAGTATGGATAAACTGTTTGCCGTCGCCGAAGAAGCAGTCAAGCTGGGCATTCCGGCCTTGGCGCTCTTTCCGGTGGTCGAGTCGCAGCTGAAATCACTCGACGCGCGCGAAGCATGGAATCAACGCGGTTTGGTGCCGCGCACCGTCGAAGCATTGAAAATGCGCTTTCCTGAGCTAGGCATCATCACCGACGTCGCACTTGATCCGTACACGACACACGGGCAGGACGGCATTATCGACGAAAACGGCTATGTGCTGAACGACGAAACCATCGCCGCGCTGGTCAAACAGGCCGCCAGCCACGCCGCAGCCGGAGCTGACATTGTTGCGCCGTCAGACATGATGGACGGCCGCGTCGGTGCGATTCGTGCCGCGCTCGATCGCGACAACCACATTCACACGCGGATTCTGGCCTATTCGGCCAAATACGCCAGCGCCTTCTACGGACCGTTCCGCGACGCAGTCGGCTCCAGCGGCAATCTGGGTAAGGGCAATAAATACACCTACCAGATGGACCCGGCCAATAGCAACGAGGCAGTGCACGAAGTGGCCTTAGATCTGGCTGAAGGCGCCGACATGGTGATGGTCAAACCGGGCATGCCCTATCTGGACATCGTTCGCCGCGTCAAAGACGAATTTGCCGCACCGACTTTTGTGTATCAAGTCTCCGGCGAATACGCGATGCTCAAAGCCGCGTCGCAAAACGGCTGGCTGAATGAAGAAGCCGTCGTGATGGAAAGCTTGCTGGCGTTCAAACGCGCCGGTGCCGATGCCATCCTGACCTACTACGCGATTGAAGCGGCGAAGTGGCTGGCGCAAAAGTAAGTCTGTAGTTCGCGGATAAAAAAACCTGCATTCAAACTGCAGGTTTTTTTATCCGCCTCACCATACTCATTGCCGTCAATCACCCCATACTCAAGTGCATTTGCTGCCTTTGTGGCGCGCTGGTTTTTTTCTCACTGACTTTGGGCTGCTTGCCAGCATAATCACTCAGCAACAATTTTTCAGCTTCATCCTTGCTCATACCCCCAAGCTGTAACCACTTGCAGACCATGCTGGCCAAGCGATCCAGAGCAATACGGTGTGTTGCATCGGTATTAGCGTAGAGCCAGTCCGCAAACGCCATAAAGCTGGCGAACGGCGCATCGCCCAGTAGAACAATCAAAGTGTTCGCAAAACGTCCCGAATTGGCGACCAGATCCCAATAGCGCGCAAAGCGCACCAGCCGCTGCATCGTCGTGAAATCAATATCGCGGTTGGCCAGAATGGTATACGGCGGAAAGGGGTCGTACTTCATCGCGAATTCGTCGGTGTGCCGGATAATCGGCGTGCCGCGCAGCCGTTTCAAAATACCGAATTGAATCTCATGCGGGCGCAACGCGTAGAGCGCGTCAAAACCAGCGCCGAAGCTCTCCGCCGTTTCACCGGGCAGACCGGCGATCAAATCGACGTGCAAATGCGCCTGCGTGTGGTTCACCAGCCAGCGGATATTGTCGGCCGCTTTCTCGTTATTCTGCTTACGACTGACCAGCGTTTGCACCTCGGGGTTAAAGCTCTGGATGCCGATTTCAAATTGCAGCGCGCCGGGCGGGAATTTCATGATGCCTTCGCGCAATGCTTCGGGCAAATGATCGGGAACGACTTCAAAATGCGCAAAAATAGAATCATCAGGATGCGCGGCGATCTTGTCGAGAAAAAACTGCATAATCTGCAAACTGGTGTTGATATTCAGATTAAACGTGCGATCGACAAACTTGAAAAGCCGCGCGCCGCGCTGATACAGCGTTTCCATTTCGTCCAGAAAGCGCGTCAATTCAAACGGCCACGCCGTTTTATCCAAGGCGGAGAGGCAAAACTCACACTTGAACGGACATCCGCGCGATGCTTCGACGTACAGCGTACGGTTTTTGATGTCCTCGTCGGTATAGAGCTGATACGGCAGAGCTAAATCGGCCAATTTCGCCTGCACACCAGCGTGGATTTTCATTAGCGGCTGCGGGCCGTTGATGATCTGGCGGCACAAATCGGGCAGCGTGACCTCGCCCCAGCCGGTGACGACAAAATCGGCATCTTTGACAATCGCCTGCTCGGCGGTCTCAAACGACACTTCAGGGCCACCGAGGATGATTTTAACGTCGGGCGCAACGCGCTTGAGCAGTGCCACCAGCCTTGCCGTTTCTTCGACGTTCCAGATATACACGCCAAAACCGATGATGCGCGGCTTTTTCGCCAGCAGCCGCTCGGCAAACTCGGTCGTTTTGCCGCCAATCACAAATTCCATGATTTCGGTCTGCGACTGCAATTCACCCATATTGGCCAACAAATAGCGCAAGCCGAGCGAGGCATGCGTGTAACGGGCGTTGAGCGTGGACAGGATGATGGACATGGCAAAACCGATGGCGAGCAAAACGCTATTTTACGGGTTTACGGCCAGCTCGTGGCTGGCGATTGCTCAAAGGCATTGGCCTAAGGCCAGTCAGGGGAGCTCTTGCCCCTCCCCTGACAACCCCAGCGTACCGTGAATGGCATCCCGCGTCGCTAAGCGGCAAAGCCGCTAAGCTTTGGCGTCACGCCCGATCGCCGCGAAACCCCGTTTGAAAAAGGCATGGGCGAGGCACCGCTTCAACTCGCCACGGGCAATCCGTTCTAATTAGCGACAGGGGTATAGCTGTCAAAGCCAATGCAGATTTAATCTTTCGAGCAACACCAAGGCAGGTATAGGTCTTGATCGTTGGTCTGGGGCTTGAATTCCCGTTAAAGCGAAGGCCGAGCGAGGAGCGAGACTTTAGGCTCGCGACGAGAGAGGGTACGGCGGAGCCGACTTCGCCTCGGGGCTCCTTTGGGGCGTAGGGGGCTTTGGAGAAGCAAAGCCCCCTACCTGCCCGCGCGGCGGAACGCGCATAAAAACACCGTGCCGAAGGCACTGAAAATCATTACAATTATTGAAATCAAGCTACTGGCGGCAATCGGCCACAACCAGTCATTTATTTCTGAATTCGTTATTTTGGAAGCTCATGATGACCAAGAAAGAGCGAATTAATCACGTTTATCGCCTTGATGGATATTTAGATGCCCTATCTCTTGTGAATGGCAATTTCAGAAAGTCTCGTTACGGAGCGTACTTAGCAGATATAGGAAACACAGGCATTGAGGAACAACTTAAATCAATTTATTTGCCCTATGAAGCAACAGTTACTTTTGGGGAATTAGAAACAATACCAAATTGGTTAAGACGCCTTGAGTCAGAACTGAACAACTCGTTGCTAGGAAACCTTCTTGGCAAATCTTTTGACTCAGAAAGACATCTGGAGAAAAATCGTATTCATCAAGCAGGCTGGTATGTTATGGAGATGATTCGCGTTTTAACAGATGACTTCCAGTCGAGTCCCATAATCTATAAATGCAACATTACGGTCTCCGATACAGATACAAAGCCCACTTCCAGTGGTTCGCTATACATTATCCCAATACGCTCTGAATATCTGGTCTTAAGCCTAGAGTGGTGAATCCTCCTTACAAGTCACTCTAAGCTATACCCCAAAGCAGCATGACTGAACCTTAATGCTGGACTGCAGGAGTTCCGCTCTGGGTCGTAAACGGACAGTATCAATAAAAACGCCGCAAGTTTAACCCTTGCGGCGTTTTTCTTGATTGAAGCGAATTACTCGGCTTTCAAATCGGCAACCATCTCAGCCAACTCACCGCTGGCATACAGCTCTTTCATAATGTCGCTGCCGCCGATGAATTCGCCCTTGATGTAGAGCTGCGGAATCGTTGGCCAGTTGGCGAATTCCTTGATGCCCTGGCGGATTTCCGGGTCGGCCAATACATTCACCGCAGCGAAATTGACACCGAGGTTTTTCAGGATTTGTACCGCGCCAGCCGAAAAGCCGCATTGCGGGAAGGTTGGAGTGCCTTTCATATACAAAATCACTGGGTTTTCAGTCACTTGTTGGCGGATGGTGTCTTGTGTGCTCATGGTTTAAGGCTCGCAAAGCTTGAATAATTTACTCGGGTATTGTAAGGCCGATGCCGCTCATGGGGCAAGCCTCACTCGCGCCAACAACCGCCAGAGACTCGGTCATTGCGACCCAGATCCTGCCACGTCTGCACATCGCTAAAGCCGGCCGCTTGCAATAACTCGCGACACGCTGCGCCCTGATCCCAGCCGTGCTCGAGCAGCAAGCAGGCGCCGCGCTGCAGATGCGCTGGCGCGGCGTTGATGATGCTGCGCAGGTGATGCAGGCCATCGTGGCCGTCGGTCAGCGCGCCGGTGGGCTCGAAGCGCAAATCGCCTTGATTCAGATGTTCATCATCAGAATGGATGTACGGCGGGTTGGAAACGATCAGATCAAAAACTTCACCTTGCACGGCGGCAAACCAATCCGATTGCAGTAATCGCACGTCGGCGTGCAAAGCTTGCGCATTGGCTTGCGCGACGGCGAGCGCGTCGCCGGAGAGGTCAAGCGCACTGACGATTAAATCCGGGCGTTCGAGTTTGATCGTGATCGGAATACAACCCGAGCCCGTACCGAGGTCAATGACTTTGCCGTTTTCTGGCGCGCGTTCCAGCGCCAGCTCGACGAGCAATTCGGTATCAGGGCGCGGAATCAAAACGGAAGAATTGACGATAAAGTCGCGGCCATAAAATTCGCGCCTGCCAAGCAGGTAGGCGACAGGCTCGCCATCGTAGCGCCGACGCGCCAGCGCAGAAAACTGTGCGGCTTCAAGGCTAGTGGCTGCTTCATCATCATGCGCGATCAGCCAGGCGCGGTTTTTCTGCAGCACATGCAAAAGCAGCACTTGTGCGTCAAAACGCTCGATCTGGCTGCTCTGAATCAGTTCGCGGTAAGTCGGTAACACGGTGGGCTCCTTGAAAGCAGCGCCATTTTACCTCTTCAGCCCGCTTTGCTGTTTTTCTTGGCTGCGAGCTGGTTTTCCATCAGCAATGTGTAGGCAATGTAATATTTGTAAATATTGCTGACGTACTGCACCGTTTCACGACCGATTTTGTCGGCAACGACGACCTCAACCTGATTAAACCAGACATTCGGATTCAGCCCGCGCTGCTGCGCTTCGGCGCGCAGCCGTTTGATTTTTGCTGCTCCTGCATTGTACGAGGCGAAAGCAAACAGATGTTTATCCACTTCGCTCATCGGTTCTTTGGCAAAATGCTGGTCGACCATTTGCCGGATATACTTGATCCCGGCGTGGATATTGGGTTCGAGCTGCCGGATATCACCGACATTGAGCTCCTTGCCGGTGGCCGGCATCACCTGCATCACACCAATCGCGCCCACATGGCTGCGCGCTTGCTGGTTCAGCCGTGATTCCTGATAACCCTGAGCCGCCATCAACAGAAAATCCATCCGGTACTGGGCGCTGTATTTGCGGAAAAAATTAACCATTTGCGCAAATTTCTGCCGCTCGGCAACCGAAGTCGCGTCTTTGACATAATCGAGTTCTCGCAGATAACGCCGCAGCAGCGTGTTGCCAAACGAAGTTCCTGCCTTATGCGTCACGATGAACTGGTCGAGTTGCTGCTTGAGTTGCGGGGAGTTTTTACGGATCGCCCAGGCAATTTCGCCGCCCTGACGTAGCGCGATTTGTTGATGCACGGTGATTTTGGGGAATATCTGCTTCCAGAAAGCCGCCTTGTGGCTGTCGACGATAACGAATTGCACCAGACCACTATTGAGCATTTCGAGCAAGTCTTCGTCTTCGAGCGTTTCCGGCGCCGCTTTCAACACTACCGGCGCCTTACCTGCTGCCTTCAGTTGTTGATTGAGTGTCAGCACACTTTGCCAATAGCTGCTCGATTTGCGGATAAACACCGTTTTGCCGGACAGATCGTTCAATTGCCCGACTTTGGGCGAAGCAGGGCCGCTGATCAGCAATTCGGCGACGCCGCTATTCACTGGCGCAGTAAAGTCGACCTGAGTTTTGCGCTCATTGGTGATCGTTAGATTGGCAGCGGCAATATCGCCTTTACCCGCAATCAGCGCCGGCAGCAGCTGATCGCGTGAAGTCGCGATAAAAACGACATGCAATGCCAATGCCTTCTTGCCACGCTGCCGGTTGATGTCCTGCTCCAGCGCCATCATGCTTTCATAGACAACACCGCGCAGCACACCGCGATCGACAAAATAATTGGTTTTACTTGGAACGACCAGCACCCGGATCAGGCGTTTCTGGCTCAGAACGGGAAAATCGCCGGTATATTGGCTCGCTTGCACTGGCATTGCAAAAACCAGCGGGGCTTGCAGCAACAGCACGGCGCAAAACAGTTGGAGACAGCGGCGTAGTAGCACAAGCCCTCCTCTCGCCAGATCTGACGGAAATAATCCTGATACAAGGATTATCGCTGCCAGACGCGAAAGAGAAAGGGCTCTGACCTTTTATCGGCAGGGCGAGTAGGTAACAAAAAAGCCGCTCGATACGAATATCGTCAGCGGCTTGTTTGATTGGCAGGGGAAGAAGGATTCGAACCTTCGCATGTCGGAATCAAAATCCGATGCCTTAACCAACTTGGCGACTCCCCTACACAAGCCGCGCAGTATATAGAAACTTTTTAAAAACGCAAAGCTTTTTCTATAAAAAATCGGCGGATATTTTCAGCCGCCGACCTGCTTCGCAAAGAAAACTTTAAAAATCAATGCTTTTTATAACGCGTCGGGTCAGCAACGCCAGCGGCGGCAAAACCGGCTGCGCGCAAACGGCAGGCATCGCAAACGCCGCACGCTTCACCGGCGTCATTAGCCTGATAGCACGTCGTCGTCAGGCTGTAATCAACGCCGAGTTTGATTCCCTCGGCGATAATTTGCGCCTTGGTCAGCCGGATCAGCGGCGTGTGGATATGCAAGGATGAACCTTCGACACCGACCTTGGTCGCCAGTCGCGCCATCGCCTGAAACGCCGAAATATATTCGGGTCGGCAATCGGGATAGCCTGAATAATCGACGGCGTTGACGCCAATATAAATGTCGTCGGCTTTGAGCACTTCGGACCACGCCAGCGCGTACGACAGCAGCACCGTATTGCGCGCCGGCACATAAGTCACCGGAATTTCGTTCGCCATGCTGCCATCAACCGGAACGGCAATATTGGCATCGGTCAGCGCCGAGCCGCCAAATGCCGCCAGATCGATTTTAATGACGCGATGCTCGATGGCACCCAAGGCTGCGGCAACGCGTTTGGCCGCTTGCAGCTCGGCGTTGTGCCGCTGGCCGTAATCGAAAGACAGCGCGTAGCAGTCAAAACCCGCCGCCTTGGCCATCGCCAGACACGTCGCCGAATCGAGTCCACCCGATAATAAAATAATCGCTTTTTTATTCATATGTACTCCCAATAGGTATTCACTCAGAGGCCAATTTATTATTAACCTACAAAGCTATACCCCTTGCTTTTCACCCCATAGCATTTTATGTAGCTGCACTTGCACGCGCACCGGCAGCTTGTCGGCGATCACCCATTCGGCCAGATCGGCGGGCTTGAGGCTTTCCCAGACTGGCGAAAAAATCACCGGCGCTTTTTCGTTCAGGCGATGGTCGCGCACATAATCGCGTGCCCATTCGTAATCGCTGCGATCAACCAGCACGAACTTGATTTCGTCGTGCTCGGTCACCGCGTCGACGTTCGCCCACAGCATATTCTGCATTTCGCCCGATTTCGGCGTTTTGATATCGAGAATGCGCGACACGCGCTCATCGACCTGATCAATCGGCTGGCCACCGCCGGTTTCGGTGCTGACGCTGTAACCAGCATCGCACAGGCGTTTGAACAGCAGATGAACCGGTTTTTGCGCCAGCGGCTCGCCGCCGGTCACGCAAACGGTTTTGCAGCCGAACGATTCGATCTGCGCCATGATCTCGTCAATCGACATCGTTTTGCCGCCGGTAAAAGCGTAGGCGCTATCGCAATAGGTGCAGCGCATCGGGCAGCCTGTCAGGCGGACAAACACCGTCGGCAGCCCCATCCGGCTGGTTTCGCCCTGCAGCGAGTGGAAAATTTCGGTAATACGCAATGACTCGCGCATGGGTTTTCCTTTCCAGAAGAACAGTCTGGGGGAATTAATAAAATGGCATCGTGCGATGTCCGTGCGCGATTTTATACCGGCAGGTCAACAAGATACAGACGAATTAATACCCCTGCGCTCGCCTTGCATAGCTTAAGTAGCGTCACAAATGCAAAACAGCCAAAAATCGGCATTCACGCTGAAGCCGGAACATGTTTTTCAGCCGTCGGCCACACACGGTATAATCGCCGAATCAATGTCGGAAATCCCTCACATGTCCAGCACCGTACTCCAGACCGTCTTGCCGAATGCCCAACGCCTTGTGATTAAGGTCGGCTCCAGCCTTGTCACCAACGATGGCAAAGGGCTCGATCATTCAGCGCTGACCCGCTGGGCGAAAGAAATCGCCGAGCTGACGCGCCAGGGTAAGCAGCTGGTGCTGGTTTCCAGTGGCGCGATTGCCGAAGGCGTAGCGCGGCTGGGCTGGAGCAGCAAGCCGACCGCCGTCCACGAAAAACAGGCCGCAGCCGCTGTCGGGCAAATGGGGCTGTGCCGTGCTTATGAAGCGGCGTTTCAAGAATTCGGTCTGACTTGCGCACAAGTGCTGCTGACACACGAAGATCTGTCCGACCGCACCCGCTATCTGAACGCGCGCTCGACGCTGCTGACGCTGCTGCAACTGGGTGTGATTCCGATCATCAATGAAAACGACACTGTCGTGACCGCCGAAATCAAGTTTGGCGACAATGACACGCTGGGCGCGCTGGTTACCAATCTGATCGAGGGCGACGCGCTGGTAATTCTGACCGACCAGACCGGCCTTTACACCGCCGATCCGCGCAGCAACCCGGACGCGACCTTGGTACAATTCGGCACTGCTGGCGACGCAGCACTCGAAGCGATGGCCGGCGGCGCGGGTTCGAGCGTCGGCACTGGCGGCATGTACACCAAAATCGTCGCGGCCAAACGCGCAGCACGCAGCGGCGCGGCGACGATTATTGCTTGCGGGCGCGAACACGACGTTTTGACTCGCCTGGCAGCTGGCGAAGCCATCGGTACGCAATTGACCGCGGCAACCAGCCCGCTGGCGGCGAAAAAACAATGGATTGCCGATCATTTGCAACTGAAAGGTCGCGTCACACTCGACGCGGGCGCGGTACGCGCGCTCAAACAAGGCGGATCAAGCCTGTTGCCGATTGGTGTGTGCGCCGTCGATGGTGATTTTTTGCGCGGCGAAGTGGTCAGCTGCGTGGATCACGAAGGCAGAGAAATCGCGCGCGGCCTGATCAATTACAGCTCGCAGGAAACGGCCCGCATCCTGCGCCGCCCGACTGGCCAGATCGAAGCGATTCTGGGCTATATCGACGAAGCCGAGCTGATCCACCGCGATAATCTGGTGATTTCATAAAAAATCAGCGGGATAATCCCGCTGTAAGTAACCGTGCAAAAATTTTCCAGCAAGGCACCAAAGCCGCAGGCAGTACAAGTAGTACGGCAAAGCGAGGTAACGATGCTGGAAAATTTTTGCTTGCCTGCTTATTTAGCGGTGCATCCGAGGCAGTCATTAGGAATTTTATTGCTGGAAAAATCTTTCTTGATGTCTTCCAGCTTTAATGGATCACCGCCAAAAGCGCAGAACTGCTCCGCCAGATAACCCTGCCAAGCATTCGGGCTGTTGCTCTGGATCGCTTGCCAGCGGCTTGTTGCGCTTTTCTTCCACGACGTTGTGCTCGTCGCAGCGGCATAACGCCGGAATTGTCCCGTCGCGCAATCAATCCCTTCGTAAACGACATTGATCACATCACCATTGGCAGGCTTGACGGCGACGGCGTAACGGACAATCTGATCAGCACCCACAGTCAGACTATTGAGCGATAATTTATGCGTATTTTTTTTGCCCAGTTGCGGAAAACTAAATGCAGCCCATTGCTTTAATTCTGCAATCGGTGGAATGGCGAAATCAGTTTCAACGGGGATAGGTTTCGTACCGTTCAGCCATTCCTTGGTATTGCCAAAGATACCATCATCACCACTCGTCGAAGTACCACGAGGGTCAGCTCCGGTCTGGCTACTGGCAAGCGCAGTCGTACTGAAACACAGAGCAAGAATCAATAAAACCGCACGCATGGCATTTCCTCAAAAGCAAAAAACCGAATGCTACCACGAGGATGAGCTTTTCAAGCTAGTGCGAGATCCGAATCATCGGCACAATTTTGCCGTCATGCTCGCTCAGCCATGCTGGCTGCAAGGTGACATGATCGATATGGTATTTGGTTTCGAGCATTTCATTGAGCTGCAAAATCAACCGTGGCCAGATTGCAGGGTCTTCGATGATCAGGTGCGCCGACAAGGCGTTGCGATTGGCGCCCAGATGCCAGACGTGTAAATCGTGCAAATCGGCAACGCCCGGTGTGCTGGTAATGGCATCGGCAAGCGCATCCAGATCAAGCCCCTCGGGAACGCCATCCATCAATAAATGCGTCGATTTTTTCAGCAAAGCCCAGGTCGAGCGCAAAATCAGCAGCGACACGGCAATCGACAAGATCGGATCGATCGGTTTCCAGCCGGTGTAATAAATCACCGCACCGGCGGCAATCGCCGCGACCGAGCCGAGCAAATCACCGAGCACATGAATCAGCGCCGCGCGGCTATTGAGGTTATCGTGGTCGTGCGAGAGTTGCCAGGCCGAAATCACGTTGACCAGCAGGCCGATGACCGCGATAACCATGACGCCCATTCCGTTGACTGGCTGCGGGTGCAACAGACGTTGTACGGCCTCGACGATGATCCAGACGACCAGCGCCATCATCGCCAGGCTATTGATCAGCGCACCAATCAGTTCGGCGCGGGCATAACCATACGACTGCGCCGCATTGGCCGGACGCTGACCGATCAGATTGGCAATCAGCGCCAGCAGCAAGGCCGCGCTGTCGGTCATCATATGCCCGGCATCGGAAATTAGCGCCAGCGAGCCGGACCAGACACCACCAGCCAGCTCGACAAAGGCAAAACCGAAAGTCACGGCCAGCGCCATGAGCAGGCGTTTTTGCGAAGTCGGCGCACGATGATCGTGATGGTGATGGCTTTCATCGTGCCGGTGATGATGACTGGCATTGTGCCCACCCGACCGGTCATGCGGGTGATCGTGCTGCTCACCGTCAGGAAAATGCTTATGGGTATGCGGGGTATATTTCACAACAGCAGTCCTTATAACGGCTTCGAGGCAATACAGCAGGCGGTATCGCTCCGAAGCAGGAGGGATTGCTCTACTATACCGTAGCCGCTTGCCCGCTGACAGCCGGAAAACGGACAAAAAAATAGCGCCGTGCAAAACACGGCGCTATTGCGTTATCGGCCAGTCAATCAGCGAATGCCAACACCGGGGTCACCCGCAGTAATTCGCGCCTCCAGCGTGTTGTGGATCGTGCGCCACTGGTACGCAAAGAAACCAGGGTCACGACGAACCCCCGAAGTCATGAAGTTGGCCATGCTATTGACGTCGGCGCTGGCATAATGGCTCAAGCCCAGATTGTGACCCACCTCATGACTCAGCGTCATCCCGCTATCTTCGGGATGGCTTGAAGTACACGCGGAACGGAATGCGGCACGAGGCGGCATATCGTTTGCACCCGATTTCAGCGAAGAACCACTGCCTGTTGGAGAACATGGGCTGGTCGAGGTATAGCGACGCACCATGAACACATTCGAGAATACGGCACTCTGGTTTGGAATGATGCCATGGGTAAATGGTGTTTCCTGCTGGCGGTTGCTCGCCGAATCACCACTGCCGTCCAGATTCCAGTTGAACGTCAGCACACCGTTATCGACCCAGCTCACTGCGATATTGTACGGCGCGTAATTCCGGGTAATGCTGGCCGTGATCGCCGCATTATCACTCATCAGATGCGTGATTTGCTCACCAGGGAAGGCCACATAGGAATAGGACAGTCGTACGGCTTTCGGACGCGTCACGATCAGACGCACCGCATCGACCACCACGCCATTGGCCCAGATTTGCAGATTGGTTTCACCGGCTTGCAAACCAGACAATGTCAGGCGATCAGTGCTACTGCCTGGCGTAACAAGCAGACTCGCTACGGCCGGATTCTCCACGGTGTAATACAGCGCAGGCGCATTCGGGAAACGGTTCACCAGTAATGTTTCGTCGGCGCCCGTCGTACTGAGTAATTTGCTCTTGCCTGAGTTGAGCGAATAGCCGGGATCATACGCCAGCAGGTTGCTGTGATCAGACTCGATATCCCCATAAGCATTGACGGAAACCGTTTCGGTACCACCCAGTTGCAACCACAGATCACTAGACCCCGCCACCCGGGCAAAGCCTTGCGTCGAACCGGCGTCATAGCGCACGGTGAACACATATTCCTTATCGGTCAGTAAAGCGAGCGGAGACGCTAGCGTCAGTGTCGTACCGGAATTCAGTGTAGTGGCTGCGCCATAAACGACTTCACCCGTATCCTTGCGGCTGACCTGCAAATAGATTTGGCGAGTGCTGCCACCCCAGGCCGTTTCTTTCACCTGAACTTTATTTACTTGAACCATCGCTGCCGGCATCGGCAACATTGCACGATCCACCTTGATCGTACGGCTCACACTTTGCCCCGGAGTCAGCGTCACCGAGCCGCCTTGCGACTCAAGCGGCCACAAGGCGTCGACATTGAGTGTCCGGGTCGGAATACCTTGCAACGGATCAAAAACCTGAACGTTCAAATCCATATTGGCAATAAAACCGCCATTATCGACGCTAGAGACCCAGCCATCTTTCACGCTGTATTTAACGGAATATGAACCGGGCAGCTGGGTATTCAGATTGGACGACTCCAGCTTGATTTTGCCGGTCATGTCACCCTCTTCCAGATCCGTTGCGGTCAATTTTGGATCGAATGCAGCGCCCACCGGCAGATATACCGTATTACCGGTCAGCCAGCCTTTGGTGCTATGAAAGATAGGGTAGTGATTGGTCTGTTTGGCAAAAGCCGGATCCTGAGTTGGCGCTGGCGTGCTCGATGGCGCAGCAGTCGGAACCAGAGCCGGGGTAGCCGTTGGAGCCGGAGTTGCAGTTGCAGTTGCAGTTGGCACTGGTGTCACTGTTGGCGTCGGAGCCGGCGTCGCGGTAGGGTTTGGTGTTGCAGTTGGCGTCGGAATCGGAGTCGCAGTCGGTTTTGGTGTTGCAGTTGGCGTCGGAATCGGAGTCGCAGTCGGTTTTGGTGTTGCTGTTGGCGTCGGAACCGGAGTCGCAGTCGGTTTTGGTGTTGCTGTTGGCGTCGGAACCGGAGTTGCAGTCGGTTTTGATGTTGCGGTCGGGGCGGGAGTCGATGTCGGTACAGCCGTTGGCACCGGGCTCGCAGTCACTGTGCCGCATACGCCCAGGTCTTTCCAGACGCCCCACTGTCCGGTCGTTCCCGGTACTTCGCCACGCGTCCACCATTTGGCTTCGTAGTTTTTCAGCTGATAGCTAACCACATTCTGGGCAACATAAATCGTCGTTGAATTCCAGCCTTGTGCGCAATTGGCCGCCATAGCGCCAGCGCCCATTCCTGACAGCAAAACAGCCAAAGTCGCTTGTTTGAACATATTCATTCGCTAACCCTTTTATCCGTCCCGATCAATTAGGGAGTTTACCGACCCATAAAATCCTGGCGAATATTAGACTTTTCGAATAAACAAGGCAAGATAACTGGATCACACGGGCTAATTTCGGGGCAGCCACTGAATCACACTGATCGCCTGCTCCAGTCGTAGCAGTGCGGCTTGCTGCCGGGTCAGCTGCATTTGCAAGGCTGCGCGTAACGACACGGCTCGCCCCGGCTCACCCTCGGCATTTTTCAAAGCGCGCGCAATCATTTGCGCATCGACTTCGGTAAAACGCGTCGCCAGCGCCAGCTCGACCACTTTGGCGCCGACCGGTTTGCGCTGCACCATTTCAAACTGAAACGCACGCTCGCCCTGCATCACAATAAATTGCTCGGAACGCGGATCAAGCGCGCTGAGCAGATTTTCTGTCTCGGCAATGTCCTGACGAAGCTGGGCGGCGAGTGGCACGGGGTTTCCTGTGAATGAACAAACGATGTCGTTTTGATTTTTTGAATTTAGGCTTGCACCTGGCAAACAATCTAAAGGGTATGTCTCGACAAGCAATATTCAGACTAGCCTGACAAGATATACCCAAAGGTCAATGACTAATCCACTGCAAAATCCCCTGCGCCGCATGACGGCCGGTTGCAAAACACGCGGTCAGCAGGTAGCCGCCGGTGGGCGCTTCCCAGTCGATCATTTCACCGGCGACAAAAACGCCGGGCATGGCTTTGAGCATCAAGCCGTCGTCGAGCGCGTCCCAGCGCACACCACCGGCGGTACTGATCGCTTCGTCAATCGGGCGCGGTGCGATCAGCTTGATCGGCAATGATTTGATTGCTGCGGCGAGCTGATTAACATCCAAAAATTGCTCTTTTGACAGCACTTCATGCAATAAGGCCGCTTTTAAGCCTTCAATTTTGAGTTTTCGGCGCAAATGATTCGCCATCGAATCGGCACCACGTGGCTGCTCCAGCGCAACGATCACATCGTTCAACGATTTTTGCGGCAGCAAATCGACGTATAAAGTCGCAAAACCCTGACTATTAATGGCTTCGCGTAAGTCATGCGATAGCGCGTAAATAAGGCTGCCTTCAACACCGCCCTCGGTGACGACAAATTCGCCGACTTTCTTTACGCCATCAGCGCTTGCACCGGCAGCAACAGCTTTCAGCGGTGTTCCGGCGAATTTTTTCGCCAGAAACGGCGACCAGCCGACATCAAAACCGCAATTGGCCGCCTGCAATGGCGCAACTGCAACGCCTTTATCACTGAGCAGCGGCAGCCAACGACCGTCCGAGCCCAGCTTGGCCCAGCTAGCGCCACCGAGCGCGAGTAGCACGGCGTCAAACTGCCGCGTGATTTCGCCATCGGGCGTCGCAAACCTCAGCGCCCCAGCTTCACCCCAGCCCAGCCAGCGATGGCGCGGATGCACCGTGACGCCACTGGCTTTAAGCCGCGCCAGCCATGCACGCAGCAAGGGCGCGGCTTTCATTTCAGTGGGAAAAACGCGCCCCGACGTGCCAACAAAAGTCTGAATCCCCAGTCCATGCACCCAGTCGCGCACCGCTTCGCCGCCAAACTGATCCAGCATCGGCTTAAGCGCTGCAGCGGCCGCACCGTAACGAGCCAGAAACGGCTCGGCTGGCTCGGAATGCGTGATATTCATGCCGCCGACACCGGCGAGCAGAAATTTGCGACCGACCGACGGCATCGCGTCGAACACCTCAACCCGTACGCCAGCATTGCTCAGCACTTCTGCAGCCATCAGCCCGGCCGGGCCGCCGCCAATAATGGCGATGGATTGAGGATGTGTACTCATAAGACCTTCCACTAAAAACAGATACAAACAAAAAATGGGGGGTTTACCCCGGCAAGCATCAATATCTACACAATTTTTCGCATTTGTTCCCCCTTTCAACGAAAGGGGGCTAGGCTCTGTTGACGTTTGGTTTACGGTCGCGCTGGCGCGATTTTTGTGACGAATCAAGGCATTGACTGCGAGGCATAGTCATTCTATGTGAGCAGGCAATAACGCAGAGTCGTCACAAAAAGCGCCCAGCCCGGAGGGTTTGGCTGTTTTTGGCCTGACACTGCGTTGCAAAACCTTCATATAGAACGACTATATATCAGGCTTTGCGCCTTGTTTCAGGCCAAAACCAGCACAAATGCGACTCGCAAACCAAACGTCAACAGAGCCTAGGGGGGATTTCTGCACTATTTGAGTGATTTTAACTGCTGAAATAGTGCCAAATCCCCCTTAATCCCCCTTTGATAAAGGGGAAAACTGTTGAAGTGGCTCTTAATTTTGCGGTTTTGAATCCACCCGCAGCGTTGTGTAGAAACTCATGCCCAGCAAAGAGGGAATAGGCTCTGTTGACGTTTGGTTTGCGAGTCGCGTTTGAGCTGGTTTTGGCCTAAAACAAGGCGCAAAGCCTGCTGCATAGTCATTCTATGTGAAGGTTTTGCAACGCAGTGTCAGGCCAAAACAGCCAAACCCGTAGGGCTGGGCGCTTTTCGCGGCGACTCTGCGTTGTTCCGTGCTTACATAGCTGGCTATGCCTCGCACGCAACGTCTTGATTCGCCGCGAAAATCGCGCCAGCGCGACCGTAAACCAAACGTCAACAGAGCCTAGTCATTACCGGGTTAATAATGCGGCGGGATTTCGTCAAACAGGCTGCGCGGCGATTGCTGATCGGGGCTGGCCTGATTTTGCTGCAGCATTCGCAATTCGCTCGCGAGCTGGTCGATCTGCAGTTGCTGACGCGCAATAATCGCGTTCAGTTCGTCAAGCAGATCGTCCTGCAAAGCCAGCCTGATTTCCAGCTCTTCAATCCTTTGCTCGGTGGCTTTAGGCTCGTCCATCATTGATCTCCGTCGCGCGGCAAAATGCGCGCGGGGCGTCATTATCGCCTGAATGCGCGCCGTGGGGCTAGCTGCTGTCGCCATGAGTTTTGCGAACCATAAAACTCATGGCGACAGCAGCTAGTTAAGTCCCCACAAACCAAACTGAATCGGCGGACGTGGAACCTTTTCCCCTCTTACACATTGATTTTATTTGCGCCACTTTTCAGCCATGATACAAGGAAGTCGCTTGCGAACCGCAAGAACAAACTCATGGGTATTAGTATGAAAATCAATACTAGCAAGGCATTGAAACACATACTGCTATGCGGTATTTTCAGCATCCCGTGCCTGACGGCTCAGGCCGAAACCAATTTCCGCTGCGGCAATTATGTGATCGGTGCTGGCAATACGATGAACGAAATTGTCGCCCGCTGCGGCGAACCGGCGCAGCGCCGCGATTATTACAAATCCCCGGTCTATCACGACTATTACGGCTATCGCTACCTGCATGAGCAGGAAGTCACCGAGTGGGTCTACAACTACGGACCGGACAAATTCATGGTGCAGCTGCGCTTTCTGAACGGCGAACTACAGGACGTCGAAACGCTGGGTTATGGGTATTAGCCAGAAGCAATCACTTCGGAGCCCATCATCGTACCCTTGGTGACTTCATGCCGAGTAAAATCTGACGGAAGCAATTGACAATGGTAAGCTTTGCGTAAATTGTGTTTTAGGGGCAGGGCAAGCTCCTATTACTAAAAACGCAGAATGCTTGCCAATTGAACTGATTACTCGATAAGGAATACGATGTTTACAAAATACGCCGTTGCAATCAGCGCACTTGCGACGCTAAGTGTTGCCGCAGAACAGCCGCCACTACGTGCTGATTTGAATGAAAAAGTGTATATGCTGCAAGTCGACAAGAATTTTCTGGGCATTTCAGTCGAGCTGGAAACTACGGTGTTCAAACCGGATGGTGATGGGCCATTTCCTTTGGTCGTTATCAATGAAGGAAAAAGCTTTGGCAATCCGGCTTTTCAGCCTCGCGCACGTTACAGCGTCTTGGCTGAAGAGTTGGTCGCACGCGGTTATGCCGTCGCTTTGCCAATGCCACGCGGATTTAGCAATTCGAATGGCTCGTTTACCGATTATGGCTGTCAAATCGATCATGTAGCTCAAAAACAGGGCGCGGATCTTCGCAGAGTAATTAATGAACTCAAAAAACAGCCGTATATCAATGCCGATAAAATCATTGTCGCCGGTCAATCCTACGGTGGCGTGAACACACTAGCGACTGTCGCCGAGCCGATTGCTGGCGTACAGTTGGCGCTCAATTTTGCGGGTGGCGTCAAATATATGTCGACTAGTCCGTCGGACACGATATGCGACTGGCAAAAGTCACTGGTTTCAGCAATGGGCAATCTGGGCGAAAAAACGCAAGTCGAATCGATCTGGTTCTATGGCAAAAATGATTCACTATTTCCACCCGAGCTAGCGACCCAAATGCACGCGGCTTATACCCAGCATGGCGCAAAATCTCAGTTGATCCAATATGGCGATTTCAGAACAGACGCACATGCAATGTTTGGTACGCTAGAGGGATTCCAGCAGATTTGGTGGAGTAAGTTAAGCCCGATTTTGCAAACAAACGGTTTTCCGACCGAAAGAAAATATCCGCCACAAGCCAATGCGGTAAAGCCTAGCGGATATGCCAAGATCGATGAAGTCGACAAGTTACCTGCGGTCGTGAGCTCTGCTTGTCGGGACAAATATACCCAGATCATTCAGGAAGGCGTTTTACCGCGTGCGATTGCTTTCTCGGTCGAAGGTAATTGCGGCTGGCAAAGTGATTACGATGATCCGGCATTCTGGGCAATCACTGCCTGCAAAAGCATTTCAAAATCGCAAAACTGCCAGTTGTATGCAATTGATAATGCAGTCGTTTGGCCTGTAAAAAATTAAGCGTATTCAGTGCGCCGAGTGTGTGATCCACTTTCGGCACACTTTGATGCTCTTTCTGAGTCGATTTGAAACCCGAGTTTACCCATCCATGGCCAAACAGGCTTAGTCGGGGCGAGCTAATTGAATCGCCAAACCTGTGGCTTGTGATAATTGCTCGACCATCGCTTGCGCTTTGATCAGATGATTCGCGCTCGCTGGCCAGTTGGCGAATGCAAAGCGCTCGACCTGTTCGGCATCGTCTTTGATGCCGCAAACGATCAGCCAGATCGTGTCTTTGCGAAACAGATTCGGGTCTTGTTCGAGGCGGATTTCGCTGAATGCGCTCACCGGTGCACTGATTTTCCGGATCGGGATCAGGCCGAACAGCATCGTGCGACGCTCGAACACCCCGCCATTTTCGGGCAAAAATCGCTGCTCGCTCGGCAGCGCCCAGAACAGCGCCATTCCCGCCAGAATCGAATAGTAAAACAGACCATAAAAATGGTTTTCAAACTGGTCCGACAGCACCAGCGGCTTGCCCCACCACGCCAGCGCGAGTAAGGCGATGCCCGACAGCCACCAGATCGGGCTGCTGGTCGTGCGATGGATAATCATATTATTCCTAGGGGTATTGACGCAAAAGCCAGTACTGATTTTGCCTTGATACAGATACTGACTCAGGGTATTTATTCTGCCGGAGCGGACTCACCGAATGCCGCACATGCCAACGCATGCAATCTGATCAGCATTCGCGGGCGAGCCCGCTCCGACGAACTTAATCCTGCAAGCGCCAAGCGATGGTTTCACCGGCGCGCAATGGCACAACGGTACTGTCACCGAATTGATATTCGGCAGGCACAGTCCATTCCTCTTTGACCAAGGTGACTTTTTCCGTACTCACCGGCAGGCCGTAGAAAGTCGGGCCATTGATGCTGGCGAACGCTTCGAGCTGATCGAGCGCGCCAGCGGCGTCAAATGCTTCGGCGTACAGCGGCAAGGCGGCGTGCGCGGTATACATGCCGGCGCAACCGCAACTGGTTTCCTTGGTGTGCTTGGCGTGCGGCGCGCTGTCGGTGCCGAGGAAGAATTTGTTCGAGCCCGAAGTCACCGCCTTGATCAAAGCTTGGCGGTGGATTTCGCGTTTTAGCACCGGCAGACAATACAGATGCGGGCGAATCCCACCAACGAGCATCGCGTTGCGGTTCATCAGCAAGTGATGCGCAGTCACGCTCGCAGCGACATTGGCTGGCGCGGCGGCGACAAATTCAGCAGCGTCCTTGGTCGTGATGTGCTCGAAAACGACTTTCAGCTTCGGGAAACGCGCGAGCAGCGGCGCCATGATGCGCTCGATAAACACCGCTTCGCGGTCAAAAATGTCGATCTCAGCATCGACCACTTCGCCGTGCACCAAGAACGGCAGGCCGACTTCTTCCATTTTGGCGATCGTCGGCAGCACCTTGTTGATGTCGGTGCAACCCGCGTCCGAATTGGTCGTCGCGCCCGCCGGATACAGCTTCACGCCGTGAACGAAGCCGCTGTTTTTTGCGGCAACAATGTCATCCGGCGTCGTATTGTCGGTCAGATACAGCGTCATCAAAGGCTGAAACGACATCCCGGCTGGCAGCGCGGCCAGAATCCGGTCGCGGTATTCACCGGCGAGCGTCACATTGGTCACCGGCGGTTTCAGGTTCGGCATCACAATCGCGCGGCCAAATTCGCGGGCGGTGTGCGGCAATACGCTGGCCAGACCTGCGCCATCGCGCAAGTGCAGATGCCAGTCGTCAGGGCGTAAAATCGTTAATGTTTGGGACATTCAGGCTTCCTCATCAGGGGTATTGCCGTAAAAGCCATATAAAATAATGGCTTTCGACACATACATCATTAATTTGCGCGTTTCTGGATCAGAAACAGAAATTTGCCTTCATCAACCCAGTGTTCGACCAGCGTATTGCCGGTTTGTTTGCAAAAGGCAGCGAAATCGGTCGGCGTCGCCGGGTCGGTACATGTCACTTGCAGGATTTGCCCGCCCTCCAGCGCGGCCAGCGCTTTTTTTGTACGCAGAATCGGCAAGGGGCAGTTGAGGCCGGATAAATCGGCAGCCAGATGGGCTTCGGGACGGTTGGACATTGCAGAACTCGGCTCAGATCAATCCAGCCATTGTACCAAGCCTGTCAAGGCTGGCTAGCGTACCGGGTTGGTGCAGAAACTCAACTCAGGGTATATCGCCACAGCCTTTATAGAGATTTCCATAGAGCGACATACATGACCATGTATCCAAATCAAAATAGCCAGCCGCCTTGAAACTTTCCGCCCTCCCCTCAATCTGAGGGCTGTAATTATTCAGATCAAGAGAAACCATGTTCAAAAAATTGTTTGCTTCCATCGGCGTCGGCGGCGCGACGGTCAATACTCTCCTCGACAATCCCAGCGTTTATCCGGGTGGCACGCTCAGCGGCCATGTCGAAATCAGCGGCGGCAGCGTCGAGCAGCAAATCGAACACGTCGATCTGGTGCTGATGGCCGAAGCCGAGCGCGAAGGCGAGCATGGCGAAGTGCGTATTGCGCTGCCAATCGGTCAGTTCCGCGCGGCCAGCAATTTGCGGGTCAATGCGGGCGAAACCGTGCGTCTGCCGTTTTCCTTGACGCTCCCGCTGGAGCTGCCGGTCAACAATGGCATCGCACTGGCAACGCCGGGGTATACGTATCAACCCCGGGTCAAGGCTGCGGTCTGGATCCATACCGACCTGGCAATCGCTTCGGCAGTCGACGCTGACGACCGCGATTTTCTCGACGTTCACCCCTTGCCACAAATGCAGCGCCTGATCGCCGCCATGGGCGCGCTCGGTTACGCGCACACCAGCACTGACGTCGAAGTCGGGACGCTGCGCGTCAACGAGGTTTACAGCTCGCTCGGCTGCTATCAGGAATTTGAATTCCGCCCGGCGCAAGGCGGCTTTAGCCGGGTGCAGGAAGTCGAAATCAGCTGCATCGCCCGCGCCGAAGGTGTGCATGTGCTGATCGAAGTCGACCGCCGTTTCAGCGGCGACAGCTACCGCGCGCTGTTTATGGGTGCCAACTGGCAGCAAGTCGATTGGGAATCGCAGCTGCGTCACATCATCGGCTAGCCGGTATTGCTCTATAGCGCTTTACCAGCAGGCACTACAGAGCAATACCCGTCAAACGCTGCACAAAGAAATCGCGTACTTTGCGATTTGCCAGCAGCACTTCCTTGCGATCAAAACCGGGCGGATCGTTGATCAGTCGCGCAGCCAGCCCGGTGTAGTCGCGACGGATCGGCGAGAGCATTGCGCCGTGTCCGCCGGTTTTGAATTCGTGCAGCAGCACGCACGAGCGACAGATTTTCAGCAGCGGATCGCTATGAAATTGCGGGTGCAGCCAGACATCACGCCGCGCAGTAATCAGCGCCAGCGGCACTTTCGGCTGTGCGAGCGTCGCCAGATCAAAAGTCACGACATAGGGAACGACGGCGACAATCGCGGCAATCCGCTGATCGAAGTGCGAATACTCACGCGGCTCATTAAAGCGCCAATGCAAAATCGCCTGCGTTGTCCTGATTTTGGCTGCATCAAGCCAGTCACCATTCAGACTGAAAACCAGTCCTGCACAAGCATTAAAATCCTCGCGGATATGCGTATCACAATGCTTGACGAGCCGCGCTGGCGACCAGCGTCCGCCAGCCAGCGTCAACGCGGTATGCCCACCCGCCGAGCCACCGAGCATGCCGACCTTGTCGAGCTTGAGCCCGGCAAAACGGCGATCTTTGGCCAGCGCATCGATACTGGCCGACATATCGCCGGGTCGGGTTTTCCAGCTGGTCGGGCCGGTATTGCGCTTGCTTTGGTGGTTGTCAAAAGGATGCGTCGGAATCGCGACGACAAAGCCCGCCTCAACCAGCAGTGCTGACAGATCGGCATGCACCCACGGCGAGCTGCCCGAACCGGGGGAAATCACGATCAGGCGGCCGTTGCCGACGCGGGGAATCGCATTGGGCAAGGCTGAAAAGCCGAGCTTCTCGCGTAGCACCGGCTGGTTTTCGCCCTGCGCCGGATAAAAAATGCTCAGCGCCGGTGCGTCCTGTCGCGCGGGAATTTCCAGCAGGCCGACTGCGGCTTGAGCCGATGAGAGCAAAAACAGCGCGAGCAGATTGCAAATAATGATAGGCATGGCGGCAACAACGATGGGAGGAATCGCGAGCTTAGTGGGCTTTGGCGCATGAGGCAATCGGACGCTGTTGTCCAAACATTGTGCAGTTGCAGCAAAATCGTGCCAGCGTGTCGATCTGCGACCATAATGTAATCCATCAATGACCGCTTCACGGAGCTTGCCATGCCGATTGCCCAACCGAAAATTACCCCTTTTTTCCCGCCCCGCCGCACGCTGATGGGGCCGGGGCCGTCCGATGTTTATCCTTCGGTGCTCGCCGCTGGCGCCAAGCCAACGCTGGGTCATCTTGATCCGCTGTTTGTCGGCATGATGGATGAAGTTAAAACGCTGCTGCAATACGCTTTCCAGACGAAAAACGAGATGACGCTGGCGGTATCGGCGCCGGGATCGGCCGGTATGGAAGCGTGCTTCGTCAATCTGCTCGAGCCGGGCGAAAAAGTCATTGTTTGCCGCAACGGGGTGTTTGGCGAACGGATGCGCAGCAATGTCGAACGCATTGGCGGCATCCCGGTGCTGGTCGATGATGAATGGGGCAAGCCGGTCGATGTGCAAAAAGTCGCCGACGCGATCAAGGCCAATCCGGACGCGAAGTTTCTGGCTTTTGTTCACGCCGAAACCTCGACCGGCGCGCGATCGGATGCCAAAACACTGTGTACGCTGGCCAAGCAGGCGGGATTGCTGACGATTGTCGACGCGGTCACTTCTCTGGGCGGGATCGAATTGCGCGTCGACGAATGGGGAATCGACGCCGTGTATTCGGGCAGCCAGAAATGCCTGTCTTGTGTTCCGGGATTATCGCCGCTGTCGTTTTCGCCCGCCGCAGTCGACAAATTGAAAGCGCGCAAAACGCCGGTACAAAGCTGGTTTCTCGACCAAACACTGGTAATGGCCTATTGGGGAACAGGAAATGCAGCCGGGGGCAAACGCAGCTACCATCACACCGCGCCGGTCAATGCGCTATACGCGTTGCACGAGTCATTGCGCCTGCTCGCCAATGAAGGTCTGGACAACGCCTGGCAACGACACGCAGCGATGCACGAATTATTACGCGATGGCCTGGAAAAAATGGGCATTGCGTTTGTCGTCGACGCCGCACACCGACTGCCACAACTGAACGCCATCCATATTCCGGACGGTGTCGACGATGCCGCCATTCGCGCCCGGCTGCTCAATGATTACAGCCTTGAAATCGGTGCTGGTCTGGGCGCACTGGCGGGCAAAGCCTGGCGGATCGGACTGATGGGTTATGGTGCACGGCGTGAAAATATAGCCTTGCTGCTCAAGGCGCTCAGCGATGTGCTTTAGCCCAAAGGTATTGCCATGCAAGCCATATTATAAAATGCTTGAGAGGCAATACCCGTGCAGGGTTTATTGATTAAGCAGGAGATCATCATGACCGAAGAGCAAATCAATCTGGTGCAAGACGCATGGGATAAAATCGCACCGCACAGTCAGGCTTTTTTTGCCGATATGTATCAGGCGCTATTTCGGCTTGACCCCACGCTAGAGCCGCTGTTTCAGTTGCCACTGGAAGTGCGGGCGCAAAAGCTGGCTTTTACGCTCAATGCCATCATCACCAGCCTGAGCAATTTCGACGAAATCCGCTTTGTATTACTGCGGCTGGGCGCCCAGCACGTCAAATTTGGCACCCGCGTCGAGCACTTTCCGATACTGAAATTGGCGCTGATCGAAACCTTGCAAAAGTACCTGGCCGGCGATTTTACTGCCCGGCAAGCACAGGCCTGGTCCGACGCGTATGAGCTGATCGCCGCAGTGCTGATCGAAGGAATGGAAAAAGAACGGCAACGCCAAACCGTTTAAGCCAATCTATCCGAGCTGGCAAAGTGGGGTTTGCCGCGATCAATTTTCGCCGTCGTCTTCCTCATCCTTGCGCACCAGCAGCACCGGAATATGGGTGTGGTGCAGCAGGCTTTCAGCGACGCTGCCAAAAATCAGGTGCATAAAGCCCGAATAGCCATGCGTTCCCATCACAATCAGATCGGCCTGACATTCATCAGCAGCATGCAATAGTGTGCGGGCAGGATCGCCGCCCCACTGCTGAATCAGCCGCGTTTCACACGCCAGATCACACGCCTTGGCTCTGGCGGCAAATTCTTCCAGAAACTGGCGGCTTTGCTCGGCATGCGCCTCGCGCGCCACGCCGTAACCCGGGTAATCCAGCCCCGGCAAGGCTCCGGCCGCCATCACGGCAGGCGCCACATCGAGAACATGAACCAGAAACAACTTGGCATTACACAGCGCTGCCAGCTCAAGCGCATGGGCAAACGCCGCTGCAGCGGTATCGCCCTGATCGAGTGGAACAAGAATATGGCGGTACATGATGAACCCCCTGCCGAAGGCTCGGCGTCTGATTGGAAAGTCGATACTTCAGTCTAGACCTTCCCGCGTTGCGCGATGCCTGTATTCAATTAATCAGCAAGGCAAACGGCGCAATAGCATTAAGCTATCAAATGGTTTTTTATAATCAATTTCAGTTATTTATCGAGAATAATTACCATCTTTATTATTCATTCGTCGATCAAGGAGTAAAGCATGCTCAAGACGATCACTTTTGCCATCGTTCATTTCACGGTGGCCTTCAGCGTTGCCTACCTGCTCACCGGCAGCTTTGGCGTTGCCAGTGCATTGGCGCTGATTGAACCCATGGTTAGGCTCTGCTGACGTTTGGTTTGCGAGTCGCGTTTGTGCTGATTTTGGCCTGAAACAAGGCACAAGACGCGCCGCATAGTCATGCTATACCAGCGTCTTGTAACGCTGGGTCAGGCCAAAAGCAGCCAAACCCTCCGGGCTGGGCACTTTTTGCGACGACTCTGCGTTATTGCCTGCTCACATAGAATGACTATGCATCGCAACCAATGCCTTGATTCGTCACAAAAATCGCGCCAGCGCGACCGTAAACCAAACGTCAACAGAGCCTAATACCGTGGCGTATTTTTTTCATGAAAAAGCCTGGGAAGCTTTTCGTGCAGAACATGCATGACTTGCTCAATTCTGTTTGCTGACTATGCTGAAAACTGACTATGGTCAGCAAGGAGCCTTCAAATGATTGCAATTCGACTAATAGGGTATATCCCCAGAATCATCTTCCAGCAAGTGTTATACGCATATACCCTTGCCTATCAATAATGGAGTCGTGGCTGGATGGACAAATCAGTTTTGAGCTTCGCAACTTAGACGCTCGCTGGCTCGTTCACACAGTGCACGCGTTTGCGCCTCCATTGTTTCATCTTCAGCCAGATGCGCCAGGATTTTGGCTGCCTGCTGCGCAGCATGACGGCAGCCGGTTTCGCTATGAATCAAAACCAGACTGAGCGCGCCAGCCCAAAGTGGTGATTGCATCGCACAGCCTCCTGCAAGTTGATAAGACCCTCAATCTAGTCACTTTTACAGACAATTGCAATTGATAATCGTTACTATCTAATCGAAATCCATTGCCGCTCAATCCCGATGCACAGCGGGTAAAACTCCCCATCTGGCGGCAGGACGCGTACCATAGCGTCCAAAATCAATTCACACGCGGAAAACCGGCATGAGCAATAAATTATCCAAAGACGAAATGGACGCCCTCAAGGAAGTCGCCCGTGGACTGAAAAGTACGCGACTAAGCCATAAAATTTTCAAGAACGTCAAAGCGCTCACCAGCCAGAAACTGGCCGCTTACGAGCGAAAAACCGGCATTTTGCAAATTACCGAGCTGGGCAAACAAACCATTTTCATGACGCTGTGCATCGACAGCCTGCGCATGCTTAAAAATGATCCACTCGTCAAAATCAACGGCGAAGCACTGGCCTTTCTACTGCGCAAAGGGCACATTGAAACGCGCGAAGGGATGGAAGGGCATTTCATCACCAGCAAAGGTGAAGAATCACTGGCCGATATTGACGCACAGCGCTAAACGGCACGCTTCGATGAAGAAAGCCCCGATCATGGTCGGGGCTTTCTGTTTTTTGATTCATCAAAGTGGCATGCGCAACACGCGAATATATTGTGAGCAGACCCATCCATCAGACGAAAAAAAGCCCCAACCGAAGTTGAGGCTTTTTCTTGAATCTAGTGTGGGTCGGGAGGGATTCGAACCCTCGACCAACGGATTAAAAGACCGTTTAGTTGAGTTTACTGCCAAGGCTTAAAATTCACTAGAAGCCTTAATCTGCAAGGGTTTGTCTACCGAGACGAACTGCAAAGGCAAAATTGTTTATCAGCGAAAACCGCACCAGATCTGCGCCAGTTACAATTTCAAGCCCCAGAAATAGACCGGAGCTTAACAATAACGCTACATTTCAGGTCTTCTTCGCATTGAGACACATCACGCCTATATTTAGCACGATGACTAACGGTCTTCTCGGGTATGCCAGAGCCGCAGCACAAAAATCGTAGAAGCCTGCACCTCGTAACGCATTTCATAATGCCCCACGAGAATTCTGCGTACCTCACGCTGTTCGAACTCAAATAACTGTTCGCCAATTCGAGGATTGAGCAGCAAGTTGGCAGCTGTCTTCGTCAGGGTTTGTACCGTTCTTGCAGCAGCCCCTTTATTTACCGGCGCGAGAAATTCATAGAGTCGAGTTAAATCTGAAAGTGCCTTATTTGTCCATTTCAACTGCATCAGCGTGGTACCGGTAGCGGATTGTCTGTATCAAGGCTATCCGCCCAAGCTTGAATACTTTGGTGATCAATCACTAGGCCAGCATCAACCTCCGCCAACGCCTCGCGGGTTAATCGATTACGCTCTTCTTCCTGTTCAACCCATGCGGAAAGCGCTTGTTTCATAATCCAGCCACGGGATCGTTCTAGACGAGACGCCAACTGATCAACCTTATCTGCAAGTGGTAGCGGTACATGCGCTGTCAGTACTCTCGTTTCAGCTTGCGCCATATTTCAACTCCGCACAAAAACAATCATAGTTAATCATATTCAATCACCCAGACCAAAGCAAGCGTAGCACCCAGCTAATATCGATTTGCAGTAGTTGACCTCGGGATCCCTGAGTCATCGAACAGTAGCCACTGGTCAGATCATGCGTGATCTTAAATCGCGAATGGCGGAACTGCTGATTATATTGGGTTCATGTAAAACTTAAGACAGGAATGCGCAATGGATCCACTGGACTTCTTAGATATCTTCAATGAAAAAACATCAAAAAATAAAAAAAATTTAGAACTTCCCGATTTATTCACGCCATCTATTATCACATCCTCTCCACTATTAAGTGCTAGCACAATAATAGGCAACGGCATGATTGATGGGGTCATCGATAGTCTGCTTGGAGGAAACATAGATAAACCCAAAAAAGGCTGTGTTGTATATTGTGACCTCGCAGGCCTAGAAATGCATTCTGGGATCTATGTGGGAAAGAAACGAATTGCCCATTTGAACGGGGATGGACGCATCGAAACTGTTTCAGCAAAAGAATTTTTAGCGCGGCTAGGTGGATTTAATCCCGCACTCACAATCTATACATCATGTCGAAATGGTCAGCCCAAAGGCTCTTACGATGCTTATGAACGCGCAATGAGTATGGTAGGGAAGAAAAGAAATTACAATTTACTTTTCGATAATTGCCATCAATTTACGGCAGGGTGTTTGACTGGAGACTTCAAGAACGCATGTAATCTTTTTGCATTATTGAAATTGGAAGTTAGCTCATCTCTAGGAGCCACGGAATGGCTAGCTTGGGATTACTGAATGTTTCAACTCTAACATGCTATCTGGAATAATTCATGCAGCAAGTTGGCAATCGTTAGCCGAAATTTCAATCACCTTCGGTAGTGACCTAGTGAGTATGGCTCTGATTATATCCCAGTTGTCTTTTTGTCCTTGATCTTCAAGTCTTTTGGTTATTTCATTTTGAAAAGGATGTTTTTGCTTACTGTATAAGGTTTTTTTCTCTTTCTCGCTCAAATTGTAATATTTTAGGTTGTTGAATTTCTTTCGCAATTCGTTCATAACCACACTGATGCTTTTATTTGTATCACCTGGAATGTGCAACGTCATTAACTCCTTATCTCCTCGCTCAACTGCCACTAAATGGGGTATCTGCACCTTCAGTTTTGAAGAGCTGCTCCCCCATATATTTTGCAGCTTATGCCTAATAGCGGTGATATGGTCTTCACTCTGCGTTCTTTTCATATTAATGGGTAAATGCTGGGGGTTGATTATCTTAATTGAGGTAATGTTGATCGGTTTCATATGAAAACAAAGATCTGCAATCAAACACGCGATATCATCATCAGTAGATTTTTGCACTCTATGGGCCACAAACCGACGGGAAATGGAGCTGAAGCAGATTAACCAAATTAGCTTAGGTGAAACTGACAAGTCACTCTTGCCTAAGTGAAACGCTGATATGCGAACCTCAATTCCAGAGTCGCTCTGGTCAAGATCCGGAGTGGTATCCTCTCCTGCATCACGCCAAATCCGCCGTTGTCCATGGACACTCAGTTTGTCCAGATCTGGACAGATGCGGAGCATATCCGCTCTGCCCCATTGATAGCTGAGGTTGGTCAATTTAATCATCTCAATGATTAATTTCCTGTGGAATCTGCTCAACTTTGGGCCTGAATGCTTTTTTCCTGAGCTTAATGTCCTATTTCTAGCATCGTCATAACCTTTGCCGATTAGCGATTTTTCATGGCAGCTTTTAAGTGTCGGAATACTGACCCCCAACCTAGTTGCCAATTCTTCTTGAGTTTCTGTCCTCTTTGATCGCTCTACCTTGAACCATTCGCCATATTCCTTGGCGATTAATGCCCTTCGTTCCAGCGTTAAGTGTTGTCCTCTTCTTTGCATCGCCAATCCAAAAAGTGAAATTTAATGTGATGCCGAAAACGGTTTCTCTAGGGACATCCGCCTGTGAAATGACTGTCTGGAGCATGTTCTAGCAGTCGAATTCACCAAGTCTTAACATTTGAAGCATCGAGGAGATTCTGTCAATAAAGTTCCTGTTTTCAACAGGTTGATGGTCTCAAGATGCCTACCAAGCTTTCAAGGTGGCTAGCCACTCGTTAGAGAAGTAGCCACCGCCTTCATTCGCGGTCAATTGCAGGTAAATTTCAGAGCGGTCGGGTAAGTAACCGATTTGGTAACTCAGTCGGCCAGTGGCTCTGCTGCTCAACTTGGGAGCAGAAGACGTTTTAACGATGCACAATTCGGGTGGAATATAAGGTGCAGGGCTACGTTTCATGTTTAAGCCCTCCCTTTGCGTGAATTGGATTCATTCACGATGTCGTAGATGCGAACCCCCATTTGGACGTGCGGCTCTGGAATGTGGCGGGCAACATCGACTGCGTGATCAATCCATTCTTTATTTCGACGATTCATAATGATCTCCTGACTTGAAAAACCCAGCCCAGTGCTGGGGTCAGAGAAATAATATTTACGTGAACGGAGTGCAGTTTCGGTTCTGGCGTGAATTGTCATCAATGCGTGAGGTGATTGATGTGAAAAAGCCATGCATGAGGGATTAGGGAGGCAATGCGGCTGAAGTGGCGACTGATGCACCAGAAATGCACCAGAAAACAAAAAGCCCCGTCCGAGGACAGGGCATTTTGCTTGAATCTAGTGTGGGTCGGGAGGGATTCGAACCCTCGACCAACGGATTAAAAGTCCGCTGCTCTACCGACTGAGCTACCGACCCAGAGGGATGTATGAAACGATTTGGTGGGTCGGGTGGGATTCGAACCCACGACCAACGGATTAAAAGTCCGCTGCTCTACCGACTGAGCTACCGACCCGTGTCGTCACACACAGAAGCGCGGATTATAAGGATTTTTGCCTGGGTGTCAACACTTTGGCGCAAAGATTTTCAATCCCCGCCGGCAATAAGTAGCAGCGCAATCCAGTGCTGCCACGGTAAACTATTGCCAGTATTCAGGAAAAAGGAAAAACCATGCGCTTTTTACATACCATGCTGCGGGTCGGTAATCTGGAAAAATCGATTGCTTTCTACACCGAGGTCCTCGGCATGAAATTATTGCGTCGCCGCGATTACCCCGAAGGCCGTTTTACCCTGGCCTTTGTCGGCTACGGCGATGAAGCTCATCACACAGTGCTCGAGCTGACACATAACTGGGATACGGCCAACTATGATTTGGGGAACGGCTTTGGTCACCTGGCACTGGAAACCGATGATATCGTCGCTACTTGCGAGTCGGTGCGCGCCAAAGGTGGCAAAGTAGTGCGTGAACCAGGCCCGATGAAACATGGCACGACACTGATTGCTTTTGTTGAAGACCCCGATGGTTATAAAATCGAGTTCATTCAAGCCTAAGGGTATGCCTACAGACAGCAAACCCCATATATCCTCCGGAAATATACCCCAATAGCCACCTCAGGATTCTCCCTTATTATGTTCAAACTCAGTTTGGTTTTATTAAGTCTGCTGCCCAGCATTGCCATGGCAGCAGGCTTGGATGGCAGCAGCATGTCGCTGGCATGGATTATTCCATTTGCAGGACTACTGCTTTCAATCGCATTGTTTCCGATTTTCGCACCGCACTTCTGGCATCTGCATTTTGGCAAAATTTCGGCTTTCTGGGCCGCGTTATTTCTGTTGCCATTTGCCCTGCATGCCGACGCTGGCACTGCCTTCGGCGTTGTCATGCATGCCACGCTGGAAGAATACATTCCCTTTATCCTGATTCTGTTTGCGCTTTACACCGTGTCCGGCGGGATTCTGGTGTGGGGTAATCTGCACGGCTCGCCCAAGCTCAACACCGGAATCCTTGCGCTCGGTACCGTACTTGCATCACTGATGGGTACGACGGGCGCGGCCATGCTACTGATCCGGCCAATTCTGAAAGCCAACGATAATCGGGTGCACAATGTGCATGTGGTGGTGTTTTTTATTTTCCTCGTCGCTAACGTCGGCGGTGGTTTAACGCCGTTGGGCGACCCGCCGTTGTTTCTTGGCTTTTTGAAAGGCGTGGATTTCATGTGGACGGTCGAGCATATGGCAGGCCCGGTCTTATTGATGAGCGCGCTGCTGCTGGCGATGTTTTACGCGATAGATAGCTACTACTTCAATAAGGAAGGTGTACTGCCCAAAGACAAAACGCCAGACAGCGAGTTGAAAATCTATGGTAAACGCAATTTCTTCCTGCTCGGGGCAATTATCGCGCTGGTGGTGATGTCCGGCACCTGGAAGCCGGGCGTGAATTTTGAAGTGCTGGGCTCGCACTTGCAATTGCAAAACCTGGTTCGCGATTTTGGCCTGCTGCTGATCGGCCTGCTCTCACTCAAGATCACCCCGGCACAAGTCCGTGCGGGCAATGATTTTAACTGGGGGCCGATTCTGGAAGTGGCCAAGCTGTTTGCCGGCATCTTTATCGCGATGGCACCAGCGATTGCCATTTTGAAAGCGGGCCCGGATGGCGCGATGGCCAGCCTGGTCAAGCTCGTCAGCTACGCCGATGGTACGCCGCATGATGCGATGTATTTCTGGATGACGGGGATATTGTCGGCCTTTCTGGATAATGCCCCTACCTATCTGGTGTTCTTCAACCTCGCGCACGGCGATGCCGCGCATATGATGGGGCCGATGGCGAGCACTTTGCTGGCGATTTCCTGCGGCTCGGTCTTTATGGGGGCAATGAGTTATATCGGCAATGCGCCGAACTTTATGGTCAAAGCCGTTGCCGAAGATCGTGGCGTCAAAATGCCGGGGTTTTTCGGCTATATGCTCTGGTCGCTCGGCGGCCTGCTGCCGGTGTGCGTCATGATGACGCTGGTGTTTTTTCATTACTAAAGCCATTCCGAGCCCAACCAGCCCATCCTCTGAGATGGGCTTTTTTACGCCTGTCTACAGCGAGCGTTCTGAATGGCGTCATTTTGGGATTGAAAAACCGGCAGAGCGTTATATGCTGCCAAAAGCACAATGCGCGGATTTGCGCTCCAAATCCGGACACAATGGCGTTCTTTTTGCGTTGTATCAACTTATTGCGCTTTACCGCATTGAAAGCGGGTCGAGGATTTGATTTGCATCAGGAGTCAAAAAATCCTGCTCCGTATACTGGCGTCATCGGGTGAGGGAAATCAGCCTCTCAACCAAAAATCACTAAACACAACCCATATAAGAGGTGTTACCGTGGCTCAACCGTTAAATCCAAGCGTATTAGATAGAATGCACCGCTACTTCCAGGCGGCGAACTATTTGTCTGTTGGTCAGATTTACCTGCTCGACAATCCAATGCTGAAACTGCCGCTCAAACGCGAGCACATCAAGCCACGTTTGTTGGGCCACTGGGGTACGACACCGGGTTTGAACTTCATTTTTGCCCACGCCAACCGCATCATCACCGAGCGTGAAGTAAACATGATCTACATCACCGGCCCTGGCCATGGCGGCCCTGGTTTCGTTGCGAATACCTGGCTGGAAGGCTCTTATGAAGAATTCTTCCCGAACATCGACCGCACCGAAGCGGGTATGCAGCGTCTGTTCAAACAATTCTCTTTCCCACGCGGCATCCCATCGCACGTAGCACCTGAAACGCCAGGTTCTATGCACGAAGGCGGCGAACTGGGTTACTCAGTATCACACGCCTACGGCGCGGCTTTGGACAATCCAGACCAAGTTGTTATCGCTGTAGTCGGTGACGGTGAAGCTGAAACTGGCCCATTGGCTGCTTCTTGGCACTCAACTAAATACATCCACCCGATCAATGACGGTTTTGTATTGCCAATCTTGCACCTGAACGGTTACAAAATTGCCAACCCAACTCTGTTGGCACGGATGAACAAAGATGAAGTAACTGCCTTGTTCACTGGTTACGGCTACGAGCCAATCTTCGTTGAATTGACCAACGAAACATTCAACGACAAGCCAGAAACCTTCGAAAAAATCCACCAGGACATGGCTGCGGCAATGGACTTGTGTATGGACAAATTCGCTGCCATCCGCGCCGCTGCGATTGCAGAGAAAGACGCTGGCAAACCAATCACTCGCCCACGTTGGCCAATGATTGTAATGCGCACGCCAAAAGGCTGGACTGGCCCGAAAGAAATCAAAGGCAAAAAAGTAGAAGACTACTGGCGTAGCCACCAAGTGCCATTCTCTGATATCGATGGCGAGAATGTGATCAACTTGGAAAACTGGATGCGTTCATACAATGTAGACACATTGTTCAATGCTGATGGTTCTGTCAAAGAAGACATCGTGTCATTGGCACCAAAAGGCATCAAACGTATCGGCTCTAACCCAGTCGTACACGGCCAAGTGTCTAAAGACCTGAAAATGCCAGACTTCCGTAACTACGAAGTGAAGTTTGCCAAACCAGGTACTGAAAACGCCGAAATGACTCGCGTGATGGGCAACTTCCTTGCCGACATCATGAAAGAGAACGAAGCTGAGAAAAACTTCCGTATCTTTGGCCCAGATGAAACTGCATCGAATCGTTGGAATGCAACGATTGAATACTCTGGTAAAACTTGGTTGGCTAACCACTTCGAAGTGGACGGCGTGAACAAGAATGACAACCTGCAACAAGATGGCCGTGTCATGGAAATTTTGTCTGAGCACACTTGCCAAGGTTGGCTCGAAGCGTACAACTTGACTGGTCGTCACGGTTTCTTTAGCTGCTACGAAGCGTTCATCCACGTGATCGATTCAATGTTTAACCAGCACGCTAAATGGCTGAAAACAACGCGTCACATCAACTGGCGTAAACCGATTCCGTCATTGAACTACTTGTTGACTTCACACGTATGGCGTCAAGACCACAACGGCTTCTCTCACCAAGATCCAGGCTTTATCGATCACGTGGTGAACAAAAAAGCTGAAGTGATCCGCGTTTACTTGCCAGCTGATGCGAACACCTTGTTGTCGGTAACTGACCACGTATTGCGCTCACGTCACTATGTGAACGTGGTGGTAGCCGGTAAACAGCCAGCGCTGCAATACCTGACTATGGACCAAGCGATCAAACACGCGACTAAAGGTCTGGGTATCTGGGATTGGGCATCAAACGATCAAGACGGCGAGCCAGATGTCGTGATGGCGTGTGCGGGTGAAATCCCAACCATGGAAGCTTTGGCTGCAACTGATATGCTGCGTCAACACTTCCCAGATCTGAAAATCCGCTTCGTTAACGTTTGCGATTTGATGACGCTGCAACCTGAAGAAGAGCACCCACACGGCTTGTCAGACCGCGAATTCGACGCGATCTTCACGACTGATAAACCAGTGATGTTTGCCTTCCATGGCTACCCATGGTTGATCCACCGCCTGACTTACCGTCGTAACGGCCACGCTAACATCCATGCTCGTGGTTACATCGAAGAAGGTTCTACTTCGACGCCGTTCGACATGGTGGTGGTGAATCAGCTTGACCGCTTCAACTTGGCTATCGACGTGATCGACCGTGTACCTAAACTGCAAAAAATCGGTGCACACGTTCGTCAGAAACTGACTGACAAACTGGTTGAACACGCTCAGTACATCGCGAAATACGGCGATGACATGCCAGAAGTGAAAGACTGGAAATGGCCTTACTGATCATACGGCGGGTTACGCTACGCTAACCCGCCCTACGGATAGGATCATCCAGAATAGAGAAACCCGCGTTGAATCATCAGCGCGGGTTTTTTTTGGCCTGCATTCCCCGTAAACTATGCCTTTACAAGGTCGTACCCCGGCAGTAGATGAACAAAAGTTTTGTTCCAAGGCCACCCCGCCAGGCAAGGCGGGACTGCATGGGCGCTTTTGCTGTTGCACTCACAAAGAGATGATTCGTGAATAAAGTTCCCAGCCCGTCATTGCAAGCCCTGATCCAGATCGCCCGCGAAGTGGCCGCGAGCGAGATTATGCCGCGCTATCAAAAAGTAGTGGCCGAACTCAAACACGACGGCAGCCTATTCACCGAAGCCGATCTGGCCGCGCAAACCGCCTTGCAGCGCCTGCTGCCCCAGCTGGTTGATTGCCCGGTGCTCGGCGAAGAAATGAGCCAGAGCGAGCAGGAGGCGCTGTGGCATGCGCATCCGGCCGGGCTGTGGATTGTCGATCCGATTGATGGCACCAGCAATTTCGCGCATGGCCTGCCCTACTTTGCCGTCTCAATTGCCTTGTATCGCGAGCATCGACCGGTGCTGGGCGTGGTGTATATCCCGGTGCTGGATGAATGCTTTGCCGCCGAAGCCGGGCAGGGCGCGTGGCTCAATAGCGAGCGTCTGCCGCTGCTGGGCGATGATAAAGTGCTCAAGCATGCGATGGCGTCGATTGAAACCAAATGGCTGTCGGGCCATCTGGCCACGCGCGTCGTCACTGTCAATCCCTATCACAGTCACCGCAATTTTGGCGCCTCGACCATCGACTGGTGCTGGCTCGCCGCCGGGCGTACTGATGTGATGCTGCACGGCGCGCAAAAGCTGTGGGACTACGCGGCGGGCGTGCTGATTCTGCTTGAATCGGGCGGCCAGGTCGGCGCGCTATTTCACGATGATTACTGGGATGAAAACCCGTGGCACCGCAGCGCAGTCGCGGCTCGAACCCCCGGCTTGTTCACCAGCTGGATGGAATGGGTGCAAAAAAACAAATAACCACCCTAGGCTCTGTTGACGTTTGGTTTACGGTCGCGCTGGCGCGATTTTTGTGACGAATCAAGGCATTGGCTGCGAGGCATAGTCATTCTATGTGAGCAGGCAATAACGCAGAGTCGTCACAAAAAGCGCCCAGCCCGGAGGGTTTGGCTGTTTTTGGCCTGACACTGCGTTGCAAAACCTTCACATAGAATGACTATGCATCAGGCTTTGCGCCTTGTTTCAGGCCAAAACCAGCACAAACGCGACTCGCAAACCAAACATCAACAGAGCCTAGGGTATACTCACAAAGCCCAATCTTAAAAAGCGATGCAAAGATATACCCATAGAAAAATCAAAATACAATTCCCCTGCATCCAACTCAGCCATTCATCAGCACGACCTTCAATCGCACATTGATCTAGCGCCGAAACCAAGTAGATTTCCAATCAGAACAGCAACAAAAGCTGGCGTATTTCATCGGCTTGCCACTATGAAATCAACTTATCGGAGGCCCAAAATGAGCACCCTGCCTAACCGCAATTATATATTTGATGATTTTTTCCGCGATCTGACGCCCGGTTATTACTTCAAACCGCTGCATGGCGACCCCTTGCCTGCGCAAATCAAAATTGACGTCAAGGAATCACCTGATAATTTCACCGTCAGCGCCGAACTCGCTGGCGTCGCGAAAGACGATATTCATGTCACGATCGATGCGGGACTGGTCACTGTCAGTGCCGAAATCAAGCAGCATGATCGTAAGGAAGACGAACGCATTTTACGCACCGAACGCTATTATGGTGCGGTATCACGCAGCATCCAGTTACCGGTCGATATTGACGATGCACAGGCCTGCGCCAGATTTGATAACGGCGTATTGACTCTGGTTTTACCGAAAAAACGTCCGTCACAGAATGGTAAACAGCGACTGAAAATCGACTGATGGTTGCGCAAGCCGCCCGAATCAGGGCGGCTGAGGGCTATCTCCGTTAAAACAAAGCCTGAACAGTCCTTCTTCATCTCCCGCCTCAATCACTGCTTACCCTGAAAACCGGCGTACATCACTTTTTTAAGCCCATTCCGTACTGCGTTTCATTTGTGATTCTTTACCATTCGGCTTAACCCCCACTCCACAGAGGCAAATTGCATGCCAGATTTTGGTTACATGCAAAGTACATAATCACACCAAAATGTAGTTGTACTACGTAGTAAATGCGAATAACATAGCCATATAGACTACATAAACACACAAGGAGTACACCATGTTAATGCTGATTTCTTCTTTGATTGAACGCTTTTCAGGCCAATCCTGCAATCTTTCGGTCAATGCTCGGGTGAATCGTGCTGGCGACTTTTCTGCGGAGAAATATGATGGCCGCATTTTGAAAATTGAGGGCAACCAAGCCCGTGTATGCTGGCCTGCCGGTGAAAAAACCGTTGAATATCTGCGTGATCTGGTACAAATCGACGAAGGTTCTGTTTTGCACTAAGCCATAAACCCAGCTGCGGTGCTTTGTTATCAGAGATCCGCCCAATCAGCGCAAATGATAGGGTATTGCCACAGGAGCAACTCTATATAAGGCCTCCAAGGCAATACCCTATTTTTTGCGTTTTAAATTTTCCAGTTCCTGCTTTTCAAGATAACGCTGCGCCGCCGCTTCGCGCCCGGCCAGCTTGCGGTTTTTTAATGCCTCATTGAGCGCCTTGCGCCGCTCTTCATTCACCAATTCATCCTCGATATGCCCGGCTTCCTGCATGGCTTGTTTGAGTTGTTTGGCTTGCTGTTTGGCTTGATTGATCCCCATCAGAATCCTCCTGCAATCGCAATAGATTTCAGTTTATGCAAAATTGTCCGCACTGCAGCGGATTCAATCCAGCCGTTCTCCCAAATACAGCGCCAGCTCATCGAGCAATCTCGCCGTCGCCCCGCGATGCGCCTGACTGAAAACGATGCCCGCCTGTCCCATTTGTTCGCGACGAACGTCATCATTCAACAGTTGCAATGCTTGCTGGCCAACGGCTGCTGCATCGTCACCCTGCCAGGCGGCCCCCGCAGCGATGGCTTCACTGGACGCTTGGGCAAAATTAAATGTTGATGGGCCGAGCAAGATCGGACTACCGCACGCGGCTGCTTCGATCAGATTCTGGCTGCCAAATTTCAGCAGCGAACCGCCCATGATGGTGACATCGGCCGCGCTGAACCAGGCGGCCATTTCGCCCATACTGTCGCCAAGCAAGACTTGCGCACTCATCGCTTCGCCCGCCCATTGGCTACGCCGGATCAGAGTCAGTCCGCGCGCGCTAATCAGCTCGGCAACAACGTCAAAGCGCTGCGGATGACGCGGGACAATGATCAGTAACAGCTCTGCGGGCAAGACGCCCAAATGCTGCAGTAGCAAAGCTTCTTCACCATCCCGGCTGGAAGCCAATAACAGGATCTTACGTTTGAGCGCTGTTTTCCAGTCCTTGCCGCGGGCAATCAGCGCCGGATCAAGCCGGCTATCAAATTTGACATTGCCCATCACCTGAACCTGCTGCGCACCCAATTGCGTCAAACGCTCGGCGTCCTGCCCGCTCTGTGCGTAAACCGCAGCCAGTTGTGGCAAAACCACTCGCATCAGTGGCGCGACTTTCAAATACCCATTGAGCGATTTTTGCGACAGGCGCGCATTGGCCAGCACCAGCGGAATCTGCTGCCGGTGACATTCTGCGATGCAGTTCGGCCAGATTTCGGTGTCGATAATCACGCCCAGCCGGGGCTTGAAAGTATGCAAGAAACGCCGGATGGCCGACGGATAATCGTAAGGCAGGAAAACAATACATGCATTGATGCCTGATTGCTCACCGTACAACTCATGCGCGGTCGCGCGGCCCGTTGGCGTCATGCAAGTCAGCAACAGCGGGGCTTGCGGGTAACGCTCACGCAATGCCAGCACGATGGGGTGCAACGCCCGCATTTCACCTACCGAAACCGCGTGCAACCAGATTGGGCGGGTATCTGACTGCAGGCCATACGCAATATGCTTTTGATTGAAATACCCCAGCCTTTCCGTCCAATGCAAGCGATATTCCGGCTGCTTGCGGCTGCGCTTGAGCAAATACAGCCAGATCAGCGGAAACGCCAGCCAGAGCACGAGGCGATAAATCAGCAAACTCGCGCGATCAAGCAGCATGCTGAAGCACTTCTTCAATCACTTTCGCCGTTTGCGCCAACACAACATCGACTGAAATCAGCTTCATCGCCTCGGGGCTGTGCACCCGGTGATGCCAGTTCAGCTTTGCCGGGTCACGCTGCTGCAATTGCCGAACCGCATCTTCATATACATCGACACAAAACTGGTTGCGCTGCCACGGGCCGGTCAGTTCGGAGCGCACGACGGCGTACAAACCCAGCACCGGCACATCATAAGCACGAGCAATATGCACCGGGCCACTGTCGGGGGAAATCAGCAGGCTGGCACCGGCCAGCAGCGCGAACAATTGCGGCAAATCGGTTTGCCCCGACAAATTGATTCCGTTTGGCGCACGCGCCGCCAGTTGAGCACCGTGTACCGGATCAGCACCAGTAATAATCACCGTGCCTTGCCAGCCGGTTTCGGGCAAGCGCGCCAAAAATTCGGCTTGCCGCTCGAGCGGCCAGTCGCGCTCGACTTTACTCGATGCCGAATTGAAAACCAGATAAGGCGTCTTGCCCACGACCTGCTCGCGCCAAGCCAGTGCGCTCGCAAGCAAAGTCGGCGCCCAGTTTTTGGCGCGATGTTCAATACCGATGTAGCTCAGAAAACCTAAAAACCCATCGGCCAGATGCTGCTCCACAAAGGGCACACTTTCATTGGTAAATAATCGTTGCCCATCTTTTGCCCTGAGTTTGTCAAAACCGATTTTTCTGTTGGCCTTGATCAAGGGGTAAATCAGATTGCTGCGCAATTTGGCCTGCATTGCAAACAGGATATCAAAATGTTGATGAGCAAAATCGCGTTTGATTTTGATGAAATCTGCGATGGTTCTGGGATCATCCACCGGATAAAGCGTAATGCGCTGCGCGAGATGCTGCACAACGGGCAAAAATTTGCGTTCGATAATCCAGGTAATTTCAGTATTGGGCAAAGCCTCGCACAAGGACTGAACTGCGGGCAACATTAGAAACAAATCCCCGAGAGCAGACAATCTGAGCAGGCAAATAGAACGGGGCTGAGTGTGGGTCATCCAGTGCAGATCTCCAGCAGAATCCAGGGATTATATCCCGTGAGCCAGCAAAAAATGGTCTAGAGTGAAACAAATTCAGCGCAAATCAGAGACCTCGTTATGGGTATTTTATTACTGCTTGGCTACGTAGTGCTTCTGGCGCTGACCATCTGGCAATCTCGCCAAATCAGCAGTTTACGCCAACAACTTTCCACGCACATCCTCCATGACCAGCTCACCGGGCTCTATCACCGCCGACAGTTGATAAAGCTGGCCGAGCAGGAAATCAATCGCGCCCAGCGTAAAAACAGCACCGTTTCGGCCTTATTGGTTGATCTGGATGACTGCTCGAAAATCAACCACCAATACGGCCATCTGGCCGGAGATCTGGCATTGCAACATGTGGCCAAAGCCGCCATTGAATCGATTCGCGACTTTGATCTGGCCGGACGTTTCTCCGGCGAGGAAATTATCCTGATTCTGCCCGATACCGATCAAAAGGGCGCAGAAGTGGTCGCCGAACGGCTGCGCGAGAAGGTCAAGCAAACCACAGTCGAACTACCGGATCGTTTCGCACTCGACGTCACGATCACCATTGGTCTGGCTTGCACACATAATGAAACCGAAACGCTAGAAGATTTGCTGCTCACGGCCGATACAGCATTACGTCAGGCCATGCTGGAAGGGAATGACCGGATTCATTGTTATCGCCCGGATGAGGGCGTGAGCGGGTCAACTTGACGGGGAACAGTGGCTCACAGTCAAGAAACTGGACTCGCTGTCATTCGCTGGTGATAATCACGCCTTTACCGTCCGGGGTGTGGCAATGAAAATCATTCGTGTATTGGAAGTCTGGGAAAAAGGGATGGAAGGCGGTTTTGTCGGCACACTGCCACTGGACGAACATGTTCCTGTCGATTTTCTGTTTAGTCTGTTTGCCGCCGAACAAGATAAAGCCGATCCGGAAATGAAACTATCCTATCTGCTTGACGAAGCTCGACTCGAAGCTTTACGACCATTTCTGAATCAGGATACGGATTTTTCGCAATTCGATTACATCCTGAGCGCACACGGGATTCCTGATTATCAATAATCATCTCCGATGATGTTTCTAGCCAATCGACACACATGCTACCACAGGGTATACCAACGAGAACCATATTTAAAAATGGTTACGAACACATACCCCGTCAATCCGGATAAAACTTCAAAGCCACCGAATTGATACAGTAACGCTCGCCAGTCGGCTCGGGACCATCGGGAAAGACATGCCCCAGATGCGCATCGCATTTTGCGCAGCGTACTTCTTCACGAATCATGCCATGACTGTAATCACGGTGACGCTCGATACTGCCGGGTACGGCTTCCTGCCAAAAACTTGGCCAGCCACACCCAGCATCAAATTTGGTTCCCGATTTGAACAGCAAACTATCGCAACAAACACAGTGATAATCACCAGTGGCAGTCACACGGTATAACTCACCGGAAAACGGTTTTTCGGTGCCCGCCTGCCGGGTAATGCGATAGGCTTCGGGGCTGAGTTGCAACTTCCATTCGGTTTCGGTTTTACGGATTTTTTTCATGCTTGTACTCGATGAGTAGGTGGACAAAAGTTTTCAAGCAAGGCGCTGAGCCGAAGACAGTACAAGTAGTACGGCAAGGCGAAGCAACGATGCGTGAGCACTTTTGGTTTAGCATTTAAGTGAATTAACTGTAACGGAAATGGCCAAGCTCCAGTCGCAACGACATCTCGAGCTGATTAAGTTGCTTATGAAACATTCGCGTCAATTTTCGTTCGGCTTGTTTCTGTAAAAGGCTCAACTGTTGGGTGTGGATACATTCCAGATGCATGAGTGCCCCGGCATAATCGCCCTGCTGGGCACACAACGTCTCCAGCAACTCGTGCGCTTCCTGAGTCAAGCTAAAGCCACGGATATTTTCGGCCAAAACCAGACATTGCTCCAGCATGGTTCGCGCAGCTTCCAGCTTGTTTTGCCGATGATAAATCCGCCCCAAAATCAGTGCCGAATAAGCTCGACACCATAAACCACCAAACTGATGAGCCAATACTTGCGCCAATTGTAGATGTTCATAGGCCATATCAAGCTGATCCCGATCAAGATAAATCAAGCCGGTATAAATATGAAATTCAGCCTGTGCTTCCAGCTGGGGTTTGATTTGTAATTTGCGATGCAGACGCTCGAGTAAGAGCTGCATTTCGTCAAATTGCTGCTGCTGATAACAACTGGCGATCACGGCCAGCAAGCATTCCACTTGCAATAAAATATCATCCAGGTTTTCCGCCAGCGCCAAAGCTCGACGTTGATACTCCTGAGAAATATCGAGTTGCTTGAATACCAGACAAACCTGAGCAATCCCGGCATAACCCTGAATAAACGCCCGGCTGTCTTCCGCCTCAATGGCCACTTGCAAGGCCTGCAGCCAGATATCAAGTGCACGCAGATATTCGCCCTGCATCAACTGGCTTTGTGCCTGCCAATGCAAAACTTGCGCTAGCAATTTCCAGTTTTTTAACTGCCTGGCAATCAAGGCCGCATCACGGAAATCTTTCCTGGCAACAGAGGGTTGTTCGCCAGTGGTAAGCAGATACTCTCCCCGACAAACTAAAGCCTGTGCCTGCCCAAGCGGATAAGCCATCTGCTGCGCCTTCACGATGGCCTGAGTGATTAATTCCAGATTTTTCTCCAATGGCAATGACTGCTTGAGCTCAAGCAACATTTCATCGAATTCGGCCGGGGTCATTGATAGGACTCCACACAATTACGCCCGTGCCGTTTGGCACGATACAAGGCATCGTCGGCATGCTGCAGTAACTCCAGACCATCGAGCTCATCACTCAACTCGACGACACCGATACTGCAGCTGGCTTGCAATTGAGGTTGAATATGCTGCCAATCGTATTCGACCATGCGGCAACGGATGCGCTCAGCCACTTCGAAAGCCGTCTCTGCGACGGCACCAGGCAGCAGCAAAACAAATTCTTCTCCACCAAATCGAACCAGCAGATCGCCACCCCGACACGATTGCAACAAAATCTGCGCAGCACTTCGTATCACTTCATCACCAATGGCGTGGCCAAAATTATCATTAATGGCTTTGAAATGATCCAGATCGATCATCAGCACCGACAAGGGACGCAGGTCTTCCCGGCAGCGTTGGTAAAGTACGGGCAACTCCTGATCCAATAAACGGCGATTACCGATATTGGTCAACGGATCTTGCAATGAAGCATTGCGCAGGTTTTTCAATAGCTCGGTATTGGCGCTGCTTTGCTGACGTAGCTGCAGATTTTCCTGCCGGGTCTGCAAAACCATCAACTGAGTATCGAGCTCCCGCATGCGGCGTTCCAATGCGGTATTCAGTTTATCCTGCGCCATTTGCCGGGCATGCTGCACGGCAAGTTCATGGTATTGGCGCTGATACTGCCAGGCGCGCTGATAATCGTTGCGCAAGCGCTCAAGCTCGGCCAATTGCGCATAGGCGCGCAACAACAGCGTCTGTGCACCAAAAGTGCTGATTTTGCTGAGTGCTTGTTCCAGATAATCGGCTGCGTGCTCATAATCATGCAAAGCAACGTACACCTTACCCAGATTGAGCAGATTGAGCGACTGGCTCCACAAATAACTGGTTTGCTGGTTGATTTCCCAAGCGCGATGCAAGCACTGTTTGGCCGACTCCAGCTCCTGCAAGGCCAGATAGGCCTCCCCACGATAACTGAACCAGTCAGCCCGCCAGGCCTGATGTCCTGAGTTATGAATCACCTGTTCGCCCTTGTACGAGAGCTTGAGCACCAATTCGTATTGCTCCAAGGCGTTCAAATCGGCAACGACATGCAACTGACTTTCGGCAAGCAGTTCCTGATTGGTGTAATAGCGGGCAAATTCGAGTGCGATTTCATGCCAACGTAGCGCCTCGCCAGCCTGCTGGTGCGCAAAATAGACATTGCCGATTCCCAAACATGCCAGGATATGCAGATCCGTTGCGCGAACAATGAGCGCATTTTTCAGGCAAGCGATCCAGCTTTTCAATGCCAGTCCGTAGTCACTGGCTGCAAAGTGGAGCTGGCCACGCACTTGCTCAAGATCGGCATTCAGCCGAGGGGATTTCAGTTGGGAATTGAGGGTTTCTAACCGGAGAACGGCCGCATGCCCTTCAGAGAGCCGCCCCAAAGCCCAGCAGCTGCGCGCAAGCAACAGTTGAGCCTGCGCCTCTTTGTCCGGCAAGGACAAAGTTTGCGCCAATTCAATGGCCTCTTCCATTGACACCAAAGTACGCAGGCAATCAGGAACAAACCAGTGCAGCCCTTCGGCCAACAGTTGATCCAGTTTTGCGCGCTGATCATGGAGTGCGGACATAAACGGCTGATGATTGACCCAGATTTTTCACTATAGCTTCAATTGTTCATTAAGCGAAAACCCTGCACAAGCAGGGTTTTCGCCAATCCAAACAATACCACCAAGGGGTAATCAGCTGAACGCCGCTTCTGCAATGAATTTACGAATCATACCCAGCAACTCATCTTCCTGATAGGGTTTTCCAAGATAGGCATTGACACCCAAATCGAAAGCATATTTTTTGTGTTTGTCAGCCGTTCTGGAAGTAATCATGATGATTGGAATATGCTTGGTATCTTCTGCCACCCGCACATTCCTGGTCAGTTCGAAACCATCCATACGCGGCATTTCGATATCAACCAGCATCACCGCAGGTTTGACGTCATGCAGTTGCTGCAACGCATCGACACCATCTTTGGCTGTAACGACCTGAAAACCTTCGCGAGCCAGCAGGCGTCCGGTGATTTTGCGTACAGTCAGCGAATCATCAACCACCATCACGACTGGCGCGGTCGCCAATTGCTCAGGCATCGTTGGCTGAACCACTGGCTGCTGCGAATCACTTTGCTGCTGCACCGACATTACGATTTGTGATGACTGCGCCAACAAGGCCAGCGGATTCATGATCAGAACGATTTCACCGGTACCCAGTACCGTAGCACCGACGACACCTGGAATACGTGCCAGTTGCGGGCCGATCGGTTTGACCACGACCTCCTGATTTTTTACCAGCTCATCCAGATGCAAAGCGATCCGCTCGGCACCTGAACGCAGTAATACCACGGTTGAGTATCGTTTCTGTTCAGGAACCGCACTAGCATCACCCAATAGACGTGGCAGGTAGGCAAAACGGTAACGCTGCCCCATCCATTCCTGATACTGATTGGCATACAAGGCTGCCAGCGCTTCCTGCTTCAATTCCTGAACCTGTTCAACCATCACCGATGGAATAGCGATCAGGCGCTCGCCAGCTTTCACCAACAAAACCTGAGCAACCGCCAGTGTCAACGGCAGATGAATTGTAAAGGTCGTTCCTTGGCCGGCTACCGTGGCAACGTCGATCTTGCCCCCCAAATTGCTGACCTCGTTTTTCACGACGTCCATCCCGATTCCGCGACCGGATAGCTGCGTCACACTGGAAGCGGTCGAAAAGCCAGGTTCAAAAATCAACTGGCAGATATCTGCATCCGATACGGTTTGGTCTGCGCGGATCAGTCCTTTATCGAGACCTTTCTGACGAATTCGAGCCACGTCCAGGCCGCGTCCATCGTCTTTAAGCAACAGAACCAGTTCATTGCCTTCCTGACGGACTTCAATCTGGATCTCGCCAAATTCTGGCTTGCCTTTTGCCTGACGGTCGTCACTGTTTTCCAATCCATGATCAATCGCATTGCGCAACATATGCTCGAAAGGCGAAATCATTTTATCCAGAACACCGCGATCTATTTCGACACGACCCCCTTTGAGCTCCAGATTGACCTTCTTGCCGACTTCTTTACCGGCCTGACGAGTTAGGCGATACAAGCGTTCTGAGACGCTAGAGAACGGCACCATCCGCACTCGCATCAGGCTTTGCTGCAGCTCTTTGGTCATTCGCGACTGAGCCAGCAGGGCCGCCGATGATTCATCCAGATTTTTAAGCAACTGCTGCTGGACTGTCGCCACGTCATTGACCGATTCGGCCATAAAACGGGTTACTTCTTGCAAGCGGCTGAAACGGTCAAATTCAAGCGGGTCAAACTCGCGGTGCATATCCTGCACTTCTTTTTCACGCGCCTGCATTTGCGACTCGGCCTGAATTTCAAGCTCACGCAACTGTCCCCGCAAGCGCGCCACGTTTTCGGTCAGGTCCGTCAGAGATGCCTTCAGCGCGATCATTTCAGACTCAATCCGGGTGCGGGAAATAGCCACCTCACCAGCCTGATTGACCAATTGATCAATCAATTCGGACTTCACCCGTATCACGGTTTTATTGTCTGTTTCTGCGGCAGCCAATAATTTTGGCATTGCTGTTTTTTCTACCGAGACAGCCTGTTCAGCTTCGGCAGCAGCAGGTTTGCTCAGCTCGGCAAACAAATTGAGCAACACGTCGTAATCATTTTCCAGGCGTGCAAGCAGTGTCGGATCTCCCGCCGCACTCTCAAGCAGACGAGATTCCATCATATGGGCAGCTTCACCCATACGCATCGCACCGCTCATACGCGCACTGCCTTTGACCGTATGCAGAGTGCGTTTCAAGCGTTTGAAAATGGGCTCGGGGTCATCGCCTTGCGACAAGGCACGAATGTCCTCACCAATTAATGGCAGCATCTCATCGGATTCTTCGATGAAAATCGGTAACAATTGTTCATCAATATCATCACTCAGATTGATTTCGACTTCGAGATGTCCAGTCGAGTGCACCTCTTCTGGTGCCAGTAACTGAGTAATCGGTGAAACCGAGCCACCATCATCGGTCGCGGCCATAGCCTGCAGCAATGGCTCTGCTTCTGCTTCTGCTTCTGCTTCTGCTTCTGCTTCTGCTTCTGCTTCTGCTTCTGCTTCTGCTTCTGCTTCTGCTTCTGCTTCTGCTTCTGCTTCTGCTTCTGCTTCTGCTTCTGCTTCTGCTTCTGCTTCTGCTTCTGCTTCTGCTTCTGCTTCTGCTTCTGCTTCTGCTTCTGCTTCTGCTTCTGCTTCTGCTTCTGCTTCTGCTTCTGCTTCTGCTTCTGCTTCTGCTTCTGCTTCTGCTTCTGCTTCTGCTTCTGCTTCTGCTTCTGCTTCTGCTTCTGCTTCTGCTTCTGCTTCTGCTTCTGCTTCTGCTTCTGCTTCTGCTTCTGCTTCTGCTTCTGCTTCTGCTTCTGCTTCTGCTTCTGCTTCTGCTCTGCTCTGCTCTGCTCTGCCTGCTCTGCTCTGCTCTGCTCTGCTCTGCTTCTGCTTCTGCTGGCAATGGTGTTGCTTCAAGCAATGCCATGTCCAGCGCTATTTTCTCTAACTCTGGCTCCAGAATGAGTGCCTGCGAAACGGGCTGATCCGCCAGGTCGACCAGTTCAATCGCTCCTTTACTCAAATTCAACTCAGACTCAGCAAGAGGCAATATAGCCTCCTCTGCTAATGCTTCGGTCGATGATGGTTGAGCAATGACTTCATCATCACCAACAAGGTGCAGCTCGGGCTCTTGAGCCTGAATCCGGGCAAACTGAGCAAGCAATTCAGGGGCGCTGGCTGGCTCTTGCTGCAGCAAAATGTTATCGAGCATGCCTTTCAAAGTTTGGATCGCATCGGAGAATAAGCCGATTTGCGCTGCAGCATCTTGTCCCAACTGCTGCAAAGCGTGTTCGACGGCGTAAGAGAGCTCACCTTGCGGAATAAATCCCGCAGTAGACGCAATTCCACCAAACGTGTGGGCAGCCAAAATAAATTGTGGCTCGACCTGCCTAGTTTCTGCCAAGACAGCGACACCATGCTCCAGAGCCTGGAGATGCTTTTGCGCTTCTTCACAGAAAATACTGAATAAAACGGGAGAGACGTTCACCGAACCAATTTGCAGGTTTTCTTGCTCATCGGAAACCGATTCTGCATTTTCGTCGATACTCAGCGTGGGTTGAATATCGGTAGCGGGTTCTTCTGCCGTATCGCTTTCTTGCCGCAGAGCCAAGGCTTCTGCCTCAATCGCGCTGGATTCAACGGCAACCTGAGCATGCTGCTGTAATTGATCAACCCAGCCGACAAATGCCGTATGTGTATGATGCAGAAGATTCAATAATCGGGTCGAAACAGGTTTTTCAAGTTGCAACCATTTATTCATGACCTGTTCAATCGCCCAGGCTACTTCACCCAACTGGAACAGCCCAACCATACGGCCACTACCTTTGAGCGTATGAAAACTACGCCGCACAATGGTTGTGGCTTCATAGTTATGCGGGTCATCTTCGAGTCGAGCCAGATTTTCATCTATTGCAGCGAGCACTTCTACGGCTTCTTCCAGATAGATTTCAAGCAGCTCCGCATCCATCGCCGCTTCTGAAACCGGTAAAGATTTGCTTTCAGGAATAGCCACCACTTTGACCGGTTCGTGACTTGTTGCGTCCGGTTCGGCTTCCAGAACTGATATTGAAGCTTCAACGTCGGCCTGTTCCTCCGCCGCCATGGAAGTGCCACGAGCCTGCAGCCGCTGCAGCACGATCAGCAGCGCACCTTGATCTTCACGCTGCTGCGCCAGATCATTAACATAAAAACCTAGCGCAGATAGGGCTTCGGCCAATTCTTCCAGTTGATCTTGCTCAGGAACGGCGTCGGTATCAATATATGCAACAATTCGTGCAAGGCATTCTTGGCAAAGTTCAACGGCACTCGTCTTATCGAGCATCATCAATGCACCTTGTATCTGGTGCAGCATCGGTTCGATTTGACTCAAACCGGCGCGTTGATTGATATCACGAAAATAGGCATCGAGTATTTCTTCAATACCGGCCAGATTACTACGCATTTCATGCGCAAGCTGCCCCAGCAACATGCGTTCCTGTGCTGCCCGGCTAAGCTCATCCAGCTGGGGCAAATCCAGACTGGCAGAGGGGTTTTGCAGGCGGGCAACGAGAGCATTGACCTGTTCGACATAATCGTCGGCCTGGCTTGGATAAATCAGTAAGGCATTTTCAACCAGCAATAAACCCGTCGCGACTTCCAGCGCCAGCGCGTCACTGGCATTGGGAGAATCAATTGCCTGCAACAAACCCTGCCAAAGCGAATCAAAACCGTCAATCTGCAACTGTCCGGATTTACTTGCCAATTGCTTCAGGGCTTGGCGAACAACATTCAGTTTTTCAAGGCTGCCGTTTGCTACACGTGACCATAACTCTTTGGCTTGCAACACCTCATCGCGCAAACTGCGCGCCAATTGCTGTTCTGCCATCATTTCAGGGGACTGTATATTCTCCTGTCCAGGCAACAAATCGGCCAGTTCAAACTGGGCGGTCAGTCTTTTTGCGAGCGCACTATCCGAATCCATCTGAACTAGAACGTAGAGCAGATCTCTAAACAAGCGCTCTGCAACTTTGTTCGAGCCCTCAGCCAAACGGCGAATCTGCAAATTCAAGCGCAGTAATAATTGTTTGGTTTCGATATCCAATGGTGCCCGATTACTTTTCAGGCCATCCACGACACCTGCTGCGGTCCACCAGAAAACTCTAGGAATGCTTGTGCTTTGAGCCTTGGCAATATCTGCCAGTGCAGCCGCCATGACGGCCAGAACTTCATTCTGACCTTTCAGGCAACGCAACAATCCACTCTCATAGCGGATTCGCTGTTGACGAATTACCGCATTTAGCGCTTCATCGTTCAATGGAGTGCTTGGCAAACCAGCAGGTAAATCCAGCATGAGTTGCGGATAAAATAACTCCGCTCCAGATGCATTACCATTACGTAATTGAGCCAACTGACGAAACACAGGTAATAAGCTCAACGGAACATTAGGCATCCCCGCCATCAGGCGCACCAGGTATTGGCTTACATCGCTCAGACCACGCTGCACGGTTGGCAGGCAGGAGTTATCCAGCTCTCCTCGCTCAAGCGCAAAAATAACCTGCTCAATTTCTTCGCATACCCGGGCAACACCCGTCAGTTCAACCAGATCAAGCGCACCAAAGGCTTGATGCAAATACGAAGTTGAATGTTTCAGATTGGCGGCATCTGTCGTTTGCAAATACAGTGCAAGCGCATCATTGGCTTTGGCGAGGGCGCTTTCAATTTCGGCATTCACCCACAACAAAGAGCCTTTATCAAATTCAGTATGCATGCTCATGGCAGAATCCCATGAAAGAAGGGTTGAGGCAGCGCTCAACCCTCAGGATAGAAAAATTAGGACAGCTTGAAGCCGGAAACGGAAGATTTCAGTTCTGCAGCCAATCCGGTTAACTCGCCCACAGCGGCGGCCGATTTTTTCGTACCTTCTGTGGTTTGTTCGGTAATGGCCAAAATGTCACGCATCGCTGTTGTTACTTTGGAAGCCAGTGCAGTTTGCCCTTCGGTTTCGTGTGCGATCGATTCAATCAAGCGCGCCAGTTCACGGGATACCTTACCAATTTCAGAAAGTGCCGTACCTGCAGCATCGGATAATTTCGCACCTTCAACTACACCCTGAGTAGACACTTCCATCGCAGCAACGGCATCGTGCGTATCGGCCTGAATCGTTTTTACAATGGCGCCGATCTGCTTGGTCGCCTCACCAGAGCGCTCAGCAAGTCGCTGAACCTCTTCGGCAACGACCGAGAAACCTCGACCGGCTTCACCCGCTGCAGCCGCCTGAATCGCAGCATTCAAGGCCAATACGTTGGTCTGTTCGGTAATGTCAGAAATCAACTCAACGATTTCGCCAATTTCCTGCGATGACTCGCCCAAACGTTTAATCCGTTTCGCAGTTTCCTGAATCTGTTCGCGGATCTCACCCATTCCTTTAATCTGGTTATTTACTGCATCAGCCCCCTGCTCGGCCACCGCCAGAGATGTTTGCGCAACTTGAGCCGACTGGTTGGCGGTGCTCGATACACCTTGAATCGAATGCACGATATGCTCAATATTCTGATTGGTGCTTTCAATTTCTTTCGACTGGCGTTGGGCTGCAATCAGCAGTTGACCGGAAATATTCTGTGCCTCAGTCGTTGCTGAGGTTACTTTCTCGGTCGCGCGGTTAATCCCGGTAATCAGAGAGCGCAATTCTTCAATCGTAAAGTTGATCGAGTCAGCAATCGCCCCCGTCAGATCTTCAGTTACCGACGCACGTATTGTCAGATCACCATCGGCCAAATCACCCATTTCATTCAATAGGCGCAAAATCGCATCCTGATTTTTGCGGTTTTCGGCCTCGGAAGCGAGGCGACGCTTCACAGACTCCTGATTAAAGACCCGTACCAGCAATAATAATGCAATCAAGGCTGTCAAAATCAGAACCACTTCAAGCACGCCGACCAGAAATCCACCCACAGTATTCTGATACTGCTGAGCCAGCTCAACGGCATCCACCAATAGCCGATCCGAATCGCGCACAATCGCCTGATTAGCCAGACGGGTGTTTACCAATGGCTGCATATTTTTCGAGAATGAAGCGACCACCACCTCGAAGTCTTTAAACAAACCATTAATTTGTTCCAGTTTTTCAGCCAATTCCGCCGTTTGTACTGGGTTAATTTGTAGCTCGCCACTGCCTTCCGAAAAACCTTTTACAATTTCATTAAAGGTGGAAACGTCCTTACCCAGCAAAAAAACCACTTCCGGATTGATCAGCTCGGACGCCAACATGGCATTGGCGTTCTTGGACATTCGTTGCGACAGCATCGAGAGCTGATTGGCGTAATCCAGCTCGCGCGCATTTGCCCCGGCCTCATTGAGCATTGATGTCAGCTGCTGGGTTTGCTCTAGCAATTTGGCATCATTGGTATTGATACCAGCCACACTTCTACCAATGGTAATCAACTGGGGTTTTTGCTTCAGAATGGTCTCAACCGTCGGGCGACTGGGATTTGGGCGATAGGAAGCACTCCAGGTCGCATTGAGTTTTTCTAATTGCTCCTGACCGGACACCTGAAACAGGTTGAATAAATCCCCACCTTCGCTGAGCGTTTTCAGGTTTTTATCAAACTTGTTATAGGCCTCTTCCAAAATCGGGAATGAATCTGCAGTCCCTTGAACCGCCTGATTGGAGGCACGAGCCAGACGCTGTGAAAGCATCTGCATTTCAGTCGCAATGGCCTGATTTGTCGCATTACTATTTGCAGCACGAAAAGATAGAAATGCCGTCAATGCGAACAGCAAAACGCTTAACAGCATAATCACCAGCATGATCGCCATTTGCTGGCGGGGCGGCATATGGCCGATCAAAGGCAAGGGCTTCAGACTTTGGGCGTCGGCAGCCTCAGGAAGACGAATTTTGTCCAGAATCCATGTGGTTCTGGATGAGTCAAATGCATGCTTTTTAGTCGCAGCGGTTTTACCCGTCTGATCGTTCCCCGAGAAAAGCCCTTTAATTTTGTCCGACACACCCATTACAGCCTCCCAAATCACTGCATTTGTGATCTATTTTTATGCGATCCCTGTTTGCAAAAAGCTCGGTTGAGCGACCAACTCTGCAACATTTAATATTTTCCAGCACTGACCTGCCGCATCTTGGTAGACATCACCAACCCAAGGCGGTTGATTGATCGCTCTTTCCTGCACAGTTAAATCGGCCAGATGCTTTAAACCCAGCATTCGATTCACTAAAACTGCGGCATGTGGCAAGTGGCGGGGCTGCAGCAAAACCAGACGGGACGCCGCAGTAAATCCTGGATTAGGCAATCCCATGTACGCGGGTAAATCAGACACGCTGACCAAATTACCACGGATATTGGCAACCCCTTTAAACCAGGAAAAACCCAAAGGCACAGATGCAATAGCAGGTACTGGCATTACTTCAGCGACATCAGACAAATCAACCAGCCAGTTTTCGCCACCAATCATTACCCCCAAACGGGCATCAACCTGAGCCACGGCTGCCGCGCTCTGCAAGCGGCTCATTACCCCTTGCTGATATTCGCGCAAACTAATGCGTTTTGCCATTGCGCACCTCGGCTGTATTACAGATTGGCAATTTTATTGAGCAATTCTTGCGAATCAACCGGCTTAACTACATATTCAACCGCACCCTGGCGTTTTGCCCAAACCATATCCGTTTCCTGATTTTTCGAGGTACACATGATAATTGGAATATTTTTTGTCGCCTCATCACGGCTAATCGTGCGCGTAGCCTGAAAACCGTTCATGCCTGGCATCACAACATCCATCAGGATCAGGTCGGGCATCAATTCTTTGGTCTTCAGAACAGCTTCTTCCCCCGACTCCAGCGTCATAATCTGAAAACCATTTTTTGTAAGCAATTCACCCAAAAAATGACGTTCGGTTGGAGAGTCATCAACAATCAGAATTTTTTTGATCGCCATAATAGCTTCGCTTTCCGTAAAAAATATTCTCTTAAACAGCGCACGCGTGTGAACGCACTGCGGCAAGTAAACTGTCTTTGGTGAATGGTTTGGTCAAATACTCATCAGAGCCGACCATCCTGCCCCGGGCTCTGTCAAACAGTCCATCCTTCGATGATAACATCACCACCGGCGTCGCTTTAAAGCGCGGGTTTTTTTTGATCAGGGCGCACGTCTGATACCCATCCAAGCGCGGCATCATCACATCGACGAAAATCACATTCGGATGATAATCAGCAATTTTGGCCAATGCGTCAAAGCCGTCTTCGGCCAGAATTACCTCACACCCAGCTTGCCCCAAAAATATCTCGGCACTACGGCGAATGGTATTGCTGTCGTCAATCACCATCACCTTAACACCTGTCAAATTGGACATTTGGCTCCCCCGATTTGAACTGCCTGATCATCTACAGGCATTCTGCAGCAACGATAACACACCGATACGATGATGAACGCTATCGAGTAAGTTTTATTATGTAGGGGAAAATCATATTACTGCAGTTATGTATTCGACAAGGCTAATACATAAAGCGTAGAAAAAAAGAAACCCCGATCGAAATTGCATTTGACCGGGGCTATATAGATTGCTCCGCAAAGGAGCCCCGCTCAGGGAGGAAAAGCGGGAGGTGCAGGGGCGCACCTAAGAATTAAGATAGTCGTCCTGACTTATTTCGCAAGACATAATTACTCTCCGTCCATCGGCTCCATTTCGGCTATTTGCGAGCCAATCTCATCAAACCATCCGCCGACAACTTTTTCAACCTCGGACACGCCTTGCTTTTTCGAGCTCGAAAATAATTGCACAGTAATTTGCGGATAATTGGCCAGCTCGTTTTTTACATTCCGCAAAGCCAGTACTTTTTCCTGATTATTGAGCTTGTCAGATTTGGTCAGTACACAATGAACCGGCTTGCCCGTTGGCAAAAAGAAATCCAGCATCACACGATCCAGATCAGTCAGTGGGCGACGACTATCCATAATCAAAACCAGCCCAATCAGATTTGGGCGATTTTCCAGATACTTGCCCAGCAAACCTTGCCAGTGTTTGCGTACAGCCTCAGGCACTGCAGCATAACCATAGCCAGGCAAATCGACCAGACGACGTAAATTACCAAAATCAAAATAATTGATATGCTGGGTACGACCCGGTGTCTTGGAGACAAAAGCCAGCCGGGTATGATTGGCCAGCGTATTAATTGCACTGGATTTGCCCGCATTCGAGCGGCCAGCAAAAGCCACCTCCACGCCGTCAGCAGGGAGGGTTTTTAAATCATTGACAGTAGTAAGAAAAGTCAGGCCTTGAAATAGGGACATCTGTGAGCGCCATAGTGGTTTGTATCGGGGTCTTGCTATAGAATACCAGCATTTGATAGACCATCGTCGGCATACTGGGCTAAAACCCACCTGAACAACGACCGGCGTACGCTAAAAAAGACGGGAGCGGATTTATGCGTAGCATGACTGTGGCGGTAAAGCTTGCAGCACTTTTGATGATAACACCGGTGGTTTTCGCTGCAGGCGTCAAGGCAGATCCAGCCAAAGGCAAATTGATTGTCGATCAAGTCTGCGCCGCTTGCCACGGAGCCGATGGCAATAGTGTAGTTGCAGCCAACCCCAAACTTGCTGGCCAGCACCCAGAATACCTTGTCAAACAATTGACCGAATTTAAAGCTCAGAAACGCAAAAACCCGGTTATGCTAGGCATGGCAACACCGCTGTCTGAAGCCGACATCAACAACGTGGCGGCTTACTACAGCCAGCAAGTCCCGAAAGCTAAAGGCGCTTCAAACAAGGAATTGGTCGAAGCCGGTAAGAAAATCTATCGCGGCGGCGTTGCCAGCAAGAATGTACCAGCCTGTATGGCGTGTCACGGCCCAGCCGGAGCTGGCATTCCTAGCGTCTACCCACGTCTGGCAGGTCAGCATGCGGCCTACACCTCCGCTCAGTTGAGCACTTTCCGCACAGGCGAACGGGCCAACAACCAGGTAATGATTGATGTTGCGGCCAAATTGTCCGATCAGGAAATCAAAGCCGTTTCCCAGTACATCCAGGCGCTGCAGTAATTTTTAACTGAATATTTTTTGATTGGAAACTAGTTTGCCGCCAGGCAGACCAAGAGGGGTCGCGATTGAGCGCCCCTCTTTTGATTTTATGACTCCGAATCCTCACCACACTTCTTTTTCGCGCGCCCTGTACGAGCTGCTCTCGTCGATGCGTTTCGCCATCAGCCTGCTCACTATTCTGGCGATTGCCTCGATCATTGGCACCGTGCTCAAGCAAAATGAGCCTTACGTCAATTATCGCGTCGAGTTTGGCGAATTCTGGTTTGGCATTTTTGAACCCATCGGCCTGTTTGACGTTTACCATGCAAGCTGGTTTTTGCTGATTCTGGCTTTTCTGGTTCTGTCGACCAGCCTGTGTATTTGGCGGCATCTGCCCGGTGTACTCCGCGAGATCAAAAGCTATCGCGAGAAAGCCAGCCTCAACTCGCTGCGCCTGATGAGTCATCACGTCGAAGCGGCTCAGATCCTCAAGCAGAACGATGTCGAACAGCACCTCAGCCGCTCAGGCTATCGCTATAAAATTCGTCAGCAAGCAGAAGTCACGCTGATTGCAGCCAAAAAAGGCAGCTGGCAAAAACTGGGCTATTTGTTTGCTCATGCAGCGATTGTCATTATTTGTATTGGCGGTTTGATGGATGGCAATTTACCGCTTAAATTACTCGAACTGACCGGCCAGAAAACGCCGGAAATTCGCGATATTCCACAAAGCCAGATCCCGACCGGCAGCCGCCTGCAAAGCAATAACCTGTCATTTCGCGGCAATGTCACTCTCCCTGAAGGCGGCTCTGCTTCAGTCGTATTTCTGAACGCCGGCAATGGTTATTTCGTTCAGGAACTGCCTTTTGCAATCAAATTGAAAAAATTTCACATCGAGCATTATTCGACCGGCATGCCCAAATTATTTGCCAGTGATATCGATGTCCTCGATTTGCAAAGCGGCAAAGTCATTCAAAGTGGCACGGTCAAAGTCAATCACCCGCTGATTGTCGACGGCGTAGCGATTTATCAGGCCAGTTTTGGCGACGGCGGCTCGGGGCTTGAGTTTGTTCAGTGGGACTTGAATACCGGTAAAACCCAGCCATTGCAAACCCGCTCGCAAACCAGCCAACCCTTAACGCTGGGCAAGACCCAATATCAGCTTGAGGTCGGTGATTTGCGGCCATTCAATATTGAAAACCTTGGCAAAGCGCAGACCGAAACGTCAACGATGGCGGTCGACCAATTGCAGCAAGCCATGGCCAGCGCGCAATCGGTCAAGGGTGAACATAATCTGCGCAATCTCGGCCCGATGATTCAGTTCAAATTGCGCGACGACACCGGTCAGGCGATTGAATACCAGAATTATATGGCGCCCTTCACCGAAAACGGTGCCAGCTATTTGATGACAGGTATGCGCCGGGAAGTCTCGGCACCATTCAGCTTTACGCGCATACCCATGGATAAAGATTATAAAATCGATACCTTTATGCGTTTGCGCCAGACTTTGCTCGATGCTGGCTTGCAAACTGAAATCGCCCGCCGTACCGCCGCCAAAGCACGCGCCGGTGGTGGCGTTTCGGCACAGGGTGAAGCGCAATTTGCCGAAGTAACGCGCAATGTACTGGCGCAATTTGCCAACGGTGGCTTGCCCGCGATTGATCGTTTCTTGAGCGAAAAAGTCCCGCAGGACAAGCGCAGTACGGTGGCGCAAACCTATCTGAAGGTATTGCAGGGCGCAATGATCGACGCAATGGACGTCGCACAGGACAAGGCCGGTTTACCGATGATTGCGGTTGATGAAACGCAATACCGTTTCTTGATGGATAGCCTCGTTGCGATCAGCCAGTTATTTGACTATGGCGCCCCCACTTTATTGCAACTGAGCGGCTTTGATGAAGTCAAAGCCAGTGGCTTTCAGCTCACCCGATCTCCCGGCAAGAATGTTGTTTATCTGGGATCGTTGCTGCTGATCATCGGCGTATTCTGCATGTTCTACATTCGTGAAAACCGGCTTTGGATTCGTCTGGATCAAAACGGCACTTTGATTGCAATGAGCAGCAACCGCAAAAACCCCGAGCTTGATCGCGAATTTGAGCATCATGCCGGGCAACTTCTTCAAACGAAGACTCAAGAATCAAGCGAGTAATTCATGAACTCAATCCTGCAAAAACGTTGCTGGCAAGATTATCTTTTTGCCTTGCTGATCAGCCTCACCGGCATCGTGACATGGCATCGCTACGGTAGTTTTCTCGATTACTACGAACAAGGCATCCTGCTTGGTGCGGTGGCCGGACTGATCTGGCTCGGCTGGTTCTGGCCAGCACTGCGCTGGTTTTTTCCAGTCTGCGGCGCAATCGCACTGGCTGCAATCGGCCTGTATCAAGGCGACTTGGCGCGCGGGCAAAGTGCCTTCTGGCTCAAATACGTCCTCGCCAGCCAATCTGCTGTAATGTGGATGTGCGTGCTGTTTTTCCTTGCGATGCTGATGTACTGGTTCGGCATGCTCAAGCGATCAGGCACGGTACTCGGCATCGCCAGCGGCCTGACTTGGGCGGCTGCGGCTGCAGCGCTGATTTCCAAACTGGTTCGCTGGTATGAAAGCTATCTGATCGGCAGCGATATCGGCCATATTCCGGTATCGAACCTCTATGAAGTTTTCATCCTGTTCTGCCTGATTACCGCATTGATGTATTTGTATTACGAAGCCAAGTTTGACCAGACTCGCGATCAAAAGGAACAAAGCGCACGCGCGATGGGTGCTTTTGTCCTGCCGGTGATTTGCGCCGCTGTCGTTTTTATTATCTGGTACACCTTTGATCGCCAAGCCCATGAAATCCAGCCGCTGATTCCGGCACTGCAATCGTGGTGGATGAAAATCCACGTACCGGCGAATTTTGTCGGTTATGGCGCTTTTGCCCTGGCTGCGATGCTCGGCGTTGCGCAACTGGTCGTCTCAAAAAGCTGGCTGGTCAACCGTCTGCCGAGTTACGACACGCTCGGCGAAGTGATGTATAAGGCCATTGCGGTGGGCTTTCTGTTTTTCACGATTGCCACCGTACTGGGCGCGATGTGGGCCGCCGACGCCTGGGGTGGCTACTGGAGCTGGGATCCGAAAGAAACCTGGGCGCTGATTGTCTGGCTCAACTACGCTGCGTGGCTCCATATCCGGCTGATCAAAGGCTGGCGTGGCAATGTGCTGGCCTGGTGGGCCGTGATCGGCCTGCTGGTAACGACATTTGCCTTTATCGGCGTTAATATGTTCCTGTCCGGTCTGCATTCCTACGGCGGGCTGTGACGACAGCATCTGAGTCATTCAAGCCGGGTGTGATGTCGTGCATACCCGGTTTTGTAGTGCCGCTATACCATGCTACGAACATAGTTCTACAGGGTAGTGGCAATGCGTCTGGATCAAAGTGCCTTATTCTTCCGTACTGACCGGGGTAGTCATGAATTACGGGAACGCAGCCCCGGTTTTCCAAACCGTCAACGGCAGTTATTGTTCCTGATCGACGGAAAAAAATGCCTGACTGACCTGATGGCGTTTAATCCGGATCTCGATGATCTGACCCTGCACCTGACACAACTACATCAGCAAGGATTGATTGCCTGCCGGCAAAATGGGCAATCAATTCGGATTCCTCCGGCTGCGGTCAGAGCGACGTCACGCCGACGCCCGTCAGAACAGGCTTTGCTCACGGCCTACAGCATCATTGCAGAAAGCGACGCCTCCCACCTGAATAACCAATTGGCCAGCATGATCAACACGACATTCAGCGCAGTGCAATGCAGCAGCGACTTGCAATATTGCATTGATCGCTGGCAAAAAGCTTTGCGCGAGCTGGGGCTTGATCGCGAAGCCAGCGAAGCCTTGTGGCAGGTACGCAGCGCGCTGAGCGATTAAAGCCAGCTTATTGGCTGATCAGGCAGGCGAGTAAATGCTGTTCCAGCAGCGTCCAGTCGGGCGCTGCTTCACTTTCAACGATCACTTCAAAGCGGCTGTCGCGGCGGTAAGCGCTGGGCGCAGCGCCGGGCATTCCTGCCACCCAGTCAAAGCGATACCAGTCGCGCTCGGTCTGAAAAACACCCTTGGCTCGGCTCAACCCTGTTAATTGAAGCGCCTCAGGCTGGTTGAATTGCTCAAACAACGCCGCCACCTTGGCGCTGGCAAACAGCGCTTCAGGTGCAAAAATCCAGCCACAGCTGTGCGAGCCCAAGCTCGATTGAGTTTTGCACACCGGCCATGATTGCGGCGGCGTTTCAATCTCGGCAACGATCTTTTTACGCGGCATTAAACGGTGCGAATTGCGACTGTCCGCCAGCTCAGCCTCATTCGGCCAGCGTTCTGGATGCAACTCCAGATCAAGCAAAGCCGCGTCAAACACGCCCTGATGCGCTCGTTGCACCGCCAACTTGGGCGGGAATTGCGCGGCGGCCATTTTCTCGGCGGCAACGATTTGCTCTTCATCGGCCAGATCGCATTTATTGAGCACCAGCACATCAGCCAGTTGCAACTGATCGCGCCACGTTTCATGCGTTGTATAACGGCTGTCGTTCAAATGGCGTGGGTCGAGCAGCGTGATAATCGCGCGTAATTCGAAAGCACTCGTCAACAATGGATCACGCAGTAAATCAACAATACCCGCCGGGTGTCCCAAGCCAGAGGGCTCGATCAGCAAGCGGTCTGGCCGTATACCCCTAGCTAACTTAGTTAAGGTCACGCGCAGCTGCGGGCTGGTCGTGCAGCAAATGCAGCCGCCGGGCACTTCGGCGACTTGCAATCCCTCACCCGCCGCCGACAGGCTGGCGCCGTCGATCCCGACTTCCCCAAATTCGTTGACGACAATCGCCCAGTATTCATTCGCCGGTTTATTCGCGAGCAGGTGCATCAGTGCGGTGGTTTTGCCAACGCCCAAAAAGCCGGTGACGATATTGACCGGAATCGCAGGCTTTGTACTCATGATGCTTTATTCACCGACTCTGAATTTGCCAGAGCTGGCTTGTGCTCGCGCTTTTTGCTCTCATCCGTGTGCAACAGGCTCATCGCGGCACCCGATTGCCCAGCGACCATTTTCGGCAGCACGATCAGGCATTTGATCAGCGCATTGTCGATCTGCTCCTGTTCCTCTTTGCGCGGCGGTTTGAGCACGTAGTTTGCGACCTCGTTTTTATTGCCAGGATGGCCGATACCGACGCGCAAACGCCAGTAATTGGGCGTACCCAGATGCGATTGAATATCGCGCAAACCGTTATGCCCGCCGTGCCCGCCGCCCTGTTTGAGCTTGGCCAGACCCGGCAACATATCCAGCTCATCGTGAACCACCAGAATTTCATCAGGCAGGATTTTATAAAACTGCGCCAAAGCAACGACAGACAAACCGCTGCGATTCATAAACGTTTGCGGCTGCAGCAACCAAACATCGTGGCCGGCAATATTGACGCGACCACAAAGGCCATGAAATTTGCTGTCATGACGCAGCATAATCTTGCCGTCAGTCGCAAGCTGATCGACCAGCCAGAAACCTGCGTTATGCCGCGTCGCGGCGTATTCAGCGCCCGGATTGCCCAGACCTACAATTAATTTGATTGCCATTGTTTACTCAAAACAGATGCAGAAAAACCAGACGCAAATGATACCGCGAATAGGCTCATCAGACCGGTAAGGCGCGACAGAAAACGGACATAAAAAAAACCCGCATTGAGCGGGTTTTTTTTGCAAAACAGGAAAAGGGATTAGCCTTTTGCGCCGTTGAGCAAAGATACAGCCAAGTCTGAGCCGCGCAGCAATGAAACCAATTGCACGCCTTCTGGCAAAGCCAGATCAGACAAGTGAACTGACAGATTACCCACAGCCAATTTAGATTGGTCTACGGTAATGAATTCTGGCAATTTAGAAGCAACGCAACGAACCATTACTTCGTTCAGTACGTTACTGATCGCGCCGCCTTGCAGCTTAACGCCCAGACAAGTGTCGCCACCAACGAAGTGCAATGGCACTTTCAGTTCGATCACAGAGTCAGCAGTTACGCGCTGGAAATCGATGTGCTGTACTTGCTGTTTGAACGGGTGGTATTGAACTGCACGTACCAGAACTTGTTCAGCAGCACCGCCGTCGATCGACAAATTGATCAGCGCAGTGTGGAATTTTTCGTCTTGCAGCGTGTAGTACATGCTGTTGTGGTCCAGATTGATCGCTGTCGGGGCAACAGTGCCACCGTAAACGATACCTGGCAATTGACCGGCTTTACGCAGGCGGCGGCTCGCACCAGTGCCCTGCTTTGCGCGGCTTGTAGCATTTAATTCGAAAGTCATTTGAAACTCCAATATCTTAAAATGACATGCGCCCCCCGCGACCAGAGAAGCACACGATTCGGGGTATAGCCCCAGAATTCTTTTACAACAAAGCCTACAGGCATATACCCATAGGCTTTATCAAAATCTTTAATCAACGAACAGGCTGGAAACCGACTCTTCGTTATTGATGCGGCGCATCGTTTCAGCGAGCAAACCAGCAATCGATACGACACGAACTCGGCCGCTCGCTTGCGCTTCTTCCGACACCGGAATCGTATCCGTTACCACGACTTCATCCAAAGCCGATTGCAAGATACGTTCAACGGCAGCACCGGAGAATACCGGGTGAGTGGCGTAAGCCATCACTTTTTTCGCGCCGAATTTTTTCAGCGCTTCAGCGGCTTTACACAGCGTATTGGCAGTATCAATCATGTCGTCGATGATGATACAGGTACGGTCTTTCACGTCACCGATGATGTGCATCACTTCGGCCACATTGGCTTTCGGACGACGTTTGTCGATGATCGCCATATCAACGCCGAGCTGTTTCGCCATCGCACGGGCACGCAATACGCCGCCGACGTCAGGGGAAACAATCATCAGGTCTTCGTGGTTTTTCGCGCGGATATCGGCGAGCAAAACCGGCGTCGAATAAATATTGTCGACCGGAATATCGAAGAAGCCCTGAATCTGGTCGGCATGCACATCCACTGTCAGCACACGGTCAACACCGGCGACTTGCAGCATATTGGCAACGACCTTAGCCGAAATCGGCACCCGCGCCGAACGCGGACGGCGATCCTGACGCGCATAACCAAAGTAAGGAATCGCCGCAGTGATACGACCGGCCGAAGCTCGCTTGAGTGCGTCAACCATCAGCATCATTTCCATGATGTTGTCGTTGGTCGGAACACAAGTCGATTGCAATACAAAGACGTCACGACCGCGTACGTTTTCGAGCAATTCAACCGTCACCTCGCCATCGGAAAAACGGCCAACGGTGGCGCGTCCCAAGGAAATATCGAGGTGATTTACTACACGTTCAGCAAGCCGTGGGTTGGCATTGCCGGTAAAAACCATGAGGCTGTCGTAAGCCATTTGCGATTCCTCAAAAACGAAAAGCGTGTAACCGATGATTACACGCTTTTCTTTTTATTGGTGGCAGGGGAAGAAGGATTCGAACCTTCGCATGTCGGAATCAAAATCCGATGCCTTAACCAACTTGGCGACTCCCCTAACGATACTGCACCGACTAATCGGCTGCAAAATCGAGTAACTGGTGCTCTCTCAAAGATGATGCAATAAAACCTGCCATCTCTTTAGGAAGGCCGGATATTACGGCATCCGCCCGATTTTGTGAAGTGTTTTTTTCAAAATCATGATCGACAAACCGGGCAAAAACGCAGCTCCCCGATCCGGTCATCCGCGCATCGCCATATTGTTTGAGCCATTCGATGGCACGGGCTATTTCCGGGAATTGGCTCACCGCAACGCCTTGCAGGTCATTATGCAACGCCGCCCAGTCGACCCGGCCTTCAAGGAGCTCGCTTCGAAGTGATGGCGTATTTCTCGGCAAGGACGGATCACCGAAAATCGCCGCAGTTGGCACATGCACTTGCGGGTGCAAAACCACAAAGCGGGCATCGTCGGTCTGAATCGGCGTCATGATTTCACCAATGCCCTCAACCAGCGCATTGCGGCCAAAAATAAAGAACGGTACGTCGGCACCGAGTTGCAAACCCAGATCCATCAAAGCCTGGCGGTGACAATCCACCGACCACAGTCGGTTGAGCGCCAACAGCACCGTCGCCGCATCCGAGCTACCGCCGCCCATTCCCCCGCCCATCGGCAGGCGTTTTTCGACACGAATATCGACGCCCAAATTCGTTCCACTCGCCGACTGTAACAGGCGGGCTGCGCGTACAGTCAGATCGCTCTGAGCTGGCACGCCGAGGATGGGATTATGATGAACAATCTGTCCGTCCTCACGTACTCGCAGCCAGATCGTGTCGTGCACGTCGACCAGCTGGAAAATGGATTCGAGCAAGTGATAACCATCGTTGCGCCGACCGATAATGTGCAAAAAAAGATTCAGTTTGGCCGGAGCAGGGAAAGCAGCAAAGCCGCGCTCATCAACAGGTGCGATATAACTCATGGTACTGCGGTATTCCATTGATTAATCAGAATGCGCACTTTCAATTTGTCGCGCATTAATTCGATGCGATAAGGTTGCGTGCCGTTGCGATAATCGCTGGCAATGATGCGCCAGTCGTTTTGCAGCAAAGCCTCGCCGTCGCGCGAAAAGGGTTCATCGGGCCTGGGCAAGCCGCGCAACCACCAGCGCAACCCGGAAACCGGCAAAGCCACACCGGTCAGTCGCATCAGTAGCTCTTCCGGATTGCTGGCTTGTTCGAGCAGATCGCCCCGATTGAGAACCGCAGAACTCACCACCGACCCCTGATAGTGCAAAGTCAGTTCGGCCAGCGTAGAGCCAAACGGCGTCGACAACGTCAATTGGTCATGCTCAGGCGTAGCCAGCCAGGCAAATTGCGCGGTATCAGAGCGGTTGCCCTGCAGAATATTCACTTTGCCATTAACGGCAAAACCACTGGCAGGAACAGCCAACGGGGTTTGAGAACAGGCGGCCAGCATTCCCAACAACAGCAAGCCAGCGATACGCTGAAAGAAAGCGCCAATTACAAACTGCATCATGATTTACAAGCCCAGCCGCTGACGGACCTCCAGAGCCACTTCATCGTCGGGTTGCACAGCCAGCACCTCGTCAAGAATTTGCTGCGCGCGCGCCTGATCGCCTTTTTTCCACAGCACTTCGGCCAGATGGGCGCCCACTTCGGCGTCGGGCATCAGCTTGTAGGCTTTTTCAAGCAAATCCAGTGACTCGTTCAAGCGCCCCTGTTTGAAGCGCAACCAGCCCAGCGAATCGATAACGACAGGATTTTCCGGCTGCTGGGCAATGGCATTACCCAGCAGGGTATCTGCCTCTGTGTATTTATCCGTGCGATTTGCAAGGATATACCCCAAGGCATTTAATCCATTCACATTATTGGGCTCCATTTCGAGGTATTTGCGCAAATCCGCTTCTGCCCCAGCAATGTCACCACTCAGATCACGATACAGTGATCGGTCATAATACAGTTCGGCCTGATGCGGCAGCTTGCCAAGCGCGGCGTCGAGCGCAGCGAGCGAGCGCGGCAATTGCTTGCGCTCCCGCCAGACCTGCGCTTCAACCTGCGCCTTGTCCACCTGCTCCAGCTCGGTCATATCCGGCAAGGCCGCCAGTGCCTTGTCGGCCAGCTCTTGCTGACCCAGTTTGGCGTACAGCCTCGGCAAACGCTGCGTGACCTGATTGCTACGCTCAAGCGAGGCTTTGCCGTACCAGTCGACGGCCAGTTGATACTGATGTCGCTGCTCGGCCAATTGTCCCAGATATACCGACAGATAACCGGCACTACCCGGATTCAACTGCACTGCACGCGTCAAAAAACCTTGCGCTTTGACCGTCTCGTTACGCTGCATGGCAACCAGACCTGCTCCAGTCAGCGCTTCGACGTGATTCGGGTCACGCGCCAGAACCGTCTCGTAATATTGCCCCGCCTGCGCATACTGACCCGCATCAGCCGCCGTTCTGGCCTGTACCAGCACAAGATTATTCGACATCGGATTGGCTTTGGCTGCCGCAGCAAGCATTTCCGTCGTTAACGCCGGTTCTTTGCCGTCAAGTAACTGCACTTTATACAACACGGCCACTTCCCAGTTCGGACGCAGTTTCAGCGCCTGATCAAGTTCCTGCAACGCCAGTGGCACTTGCTGGGTATTGCTGTACGCCACCGCACGGGCAAAGTGCGACTCGGGCATTGCCGGATAAGCGGCCGTCAACTGTTCGGTCAGCTTGACTGCGGCATCACGATTGACGTCCTTACTCCAAAGCTGGTGCATCTGCATAAAAAACGGTGCGATTTCCTGCGGTTTGGCGGCAAACATCGCACTCAGGTGTGGCTCGGCCTCAGGCAGGCGGTTCGCACGCAGTAACAAACTCACCATCAATTGGCGCGGAGGCAAGGCAGCAGGTACTGCAGCAATCCAGATTTCAGTCGCCTCCTGCGCCAACGCCAGTTGACCCGATGCCACCGCCAATTGCGCTGCACGCTGAGCCACGCGCGGATCCCGGGTTTTGCGTGCCAGATCAATCCAGGCTTCGGCGGCCAGCGGCACATTACCACGTTGCGCTGCCACATCACCCAGCACAAAGCGCATCACCAATTCGCCATCAAGATCCATTTTCGGCAAGCTTGCCGGATCAAATTCGGGCGGGTTTTCGCTGGCAGCAACACTGGGTTCATTGGCATCACTGGGCGTCAGCGTCGGTGTGGCGCAGCCAGCAAGCCCCAGAAAGAGCGAAGCGATTAAAGCCGAGGCGCGCAATGTCATAGCAAATCCAGTGAATAGGTAAGACGAGGAATAGAGAATGCCGATATTAGGTAAACTGAGGCTTAAAGTCCAACTCTAGACAAAACCCATGCCTGAATTACCCGAAGTTGAAACCACGCGCCGCGGTATTGCCGATCACTTACTGCAATCGAGCATTAAGGAAATCATAGTTCGCAACCCTGCGCTACGCTGGCCTGTTCCGGCTGATTTGTCGCAACAAGCGGCCAACCAGCGAATTTTATCGGTACGACGACGTGCCAAATACATCCTGCTCGAACTGGGCACGGAGACGAAGGCTACGGGCACTATCCTCATTCATCTGGGCATGTCAGGCAGTCTGCGTATCCTGACCGAAGCTTTTCCAGCCGAAAAACACGATCATATCGATCTGGTATTACAGAACGGCATTCGGCTACGTTATCGCGACCCGCGCCGTTTCGGAGCATGGCTGTGGATTGCAGGCAATCCGCTGACGCACCCATTGCTCGCGCATCAGGGACCAGAACCACTCAGCGCCGACTTCAATGCAACTTATTTAGCGGACAAACTAGTGAACAAACGCACAGCGATCAAGCAACTGATCATGGACAATCAGTTGGTCGTCGGTGTGGGCAATATTTATGCTTCCGAATCATTGTTTCGGGCACGGATCAACCCGACCAGAACCGGAATGAGCCTGACACCAACCGACATCGCAGTGCTTTGCGAGCAGATCAAGGCCACACTGCTTGAGGCGATTGCAGCCGGTGGCAGCACCTTGCGTGATTACGTGGATAGTGACGGTAAAGCGGGCTACTTTATGATTAATAGCTACGTCTATGGTCGCGCAGGCCAGCCGTGTCGTATTTGCGGTACACCGATTAATCAATTGCGCCAAGGGCAGCGAGCCACTTTTTACTGCCCTCAATGCCAGAATTAGTCTTTGCAAACGATATACCCAGTTATACTTTACTCGAAACCACGCAGATCGATCATGCCGCGTAAGGGGAAAAAATGAGTACCGAATACCTGCATCAGGATGAAATCGCCGCCAACGACCACCTGGTTGCCAATTTTCAGGCTTACAGCGAATGGCGCGGTCATCTGACCCAATCCATCGCACAACTGGCACGCTGGCTCACCGATCAGGATCTGAACGACACGCAAACCACTTTGCGTATTCAGGCAATGATTGATCGGCTGAAAGAAGACAAGCTCAATATCGCCTTTGTCGCCGAATTTTCGCGCGGCAAGTCCGAGCTGATCAACGCCATTTTTTTCGCGCACTATGGCAAGCGCATTCTGCCATCGAGCGCAGGTCGCACCACGATGTGTCCGACCGAATTACTGCACGATGACAGCAGAGCACCTTGTCTGCGCCTGTTGCCGATTGAAACGCGTGCCGACAATGTCACGACGCTCGAATATCGTCGTTACCATGACGAATGGAAAACCATTCCTCTCAATATCGACGATGCCGATTCGATGCAGGAAGCCTTCAAGGAAATCGGCCGCACTCAGCGAGTCAACGTTGAAATCGCCAAAAAATTTGGCTTGTTTGACGAAAACGACCCCGATCAGGTCGTCGCACTCGATGCCAATGGCGAAGTTGAAATCCCGTGCTGGCGGCATGCGATCATCAATTTCCCGCACCCTTTGCTCGAACAAGGGCTGGTCATTCTCGATACGCCGGGCTTGAACGCCATCGGTACCGAGCCTGAACTGACGCTCAATCTGCTGCCTAATGCGCATGCGATTCTGTTCATTCTGGCCGCCGACACCGGCGTGACCAAATCGGACATCGAAGTTTGGCGCAATCATATTGTTCGCAACCAGAGTGGCAAACGCGGCCGCCTGGTCGTTCTGAACAAAATCGACGGGCTTTGGGATGATTTGAAATCAGCAGCCGAAATCGAGGCCGAAATCGTCAAGCAAGTCAAAACCACCGCTGATTTGCTGGCGATGCAGCCAGCGCAAATTTACCCGGTTTCGGCACAAAAAGCGCTGCTGGCCAAAGTACAGAACGACGATACCCTGCTGGGCAAATCACGCCTGACTGCACTTGAAAAAGCGCTGTCGGATGATTTGCTGCCCGGCAAACAGGACATCGTTCGCGACGCGACGCAAAGTGAAGTAGAAGACGTCGTTACTGCGATACGTGGCATTTTGCAAGCACGTCAGGACGGCGTGAAAGAGCAACTGAACGAATTGACTGGTCTGCGCGGCAAAAATCAGGATGTCATTATCCAGATGATGGACAAAGTTCAGGCCGACAAAAAACACTTTGAGCAAGGTCTGGTTCGCTTTCAGGCGCTGCGCTCGGTCTTTACCCAGCAAACCAACAAACTGTTTTCCTTGCTCGGCAAAGACGCACTCAAAGCCGAAATTGACCGTATCCGCGACCAGATGGAGCGCACGCTGTTTTCGTTTGGTGACGGGGGTTTGTCTTCGACGATGGATAAATTTTTCATCGACATCAACGGCTCGATTTCCAAATCTGCCGAACAGGTCGCCGAAATTCAGGCGATGATGGCCGCAATGTACAAAAAATTCAGCGAAGAACACGGTCTGGGCTCGGCAACGCCGCCACCGTTTTCAACACTGAAATATCACAAGGAACTGGCGCGGCTGGAAAAATCATTCCGCGAACATTTCAACACCGTCGGCAATCTGCTGACGACCACGCGTGGCCGTTTAACGCATAAGTTCTTCGAAACCGTCGCCAGTCGCGTTGTTTACGTCTTCGAAGTTGCCAACCGCGACGTTGAAAACTGGCTCAAAGCCGTGATGGCGCCGATGGAAACACAGGTTCGCGAGCATCAACTGCAACTGCGCCGCCGCCTTGAATCGATCAAACGCATTCACAAAGCCACCGATACACTGGAAGATCGTATCCAGGAACTCGAAGAAATCAACCTCCAGCTGACCGCACAAATCAGCGAATTGAACGGCCAGCTGCGCGGCGTTTATGCGGCGCTGCACGCCGAAATGCAGCAAAGAATGGTGGCATAAAAGGCTTGCCGGCAGCCGCTGTCGGCAAGCAGTTCACCACACTCTGAGCCTCGATGGCCGCTGGGTCATCGAGCCCAAATACCCTGACTGCAAACCGGCAACTCATCACTGATTCAGCTGCAATATGCCGACTGCTGTAAACTTCGCCGCTATTTATCATTTTCCAGACGTTTCTGTATGAAACTGCGTGAGCTAGCCCTACTTCTTGATTTATCCCCTACGACAGTCAGTCGTGCCTTAAACGGTTTTTCCGACGTTAGCGAAAAAACCCGGCAACGGGTACAAAGCGCTGCGGCACGTCACGGTTATCAGCCCAACAGCACGGCCAGAAAATTAGCCCTGGGTCGCACCGATAGCGTCGGAATGATTTACCCCTTGCAGCCCAATGACTTGAATGACCCGGTTTTTCACGCCATTCTGGGCGGAATGACGGATCGTTTCAATGATGCCGGTCTGGATTTGATGCTCATTTCCGCCCACAGCCACAATGAACTGGAAACCTATCGCCGCGTAGTCAGTGACCACCGGGTTGATGGCTTGATTGTGGCGCGTACCCGTATTTATGACGAAAGGCTGACTTATTTACAGAAGGCCAATTTTCCCTTTGTCGCGCACGGACGTTCCCAGCTGGCAAGCCCCTATCCCTGGTTTGATTATGATAATGAATCAGGTTCGCGGCAGGCTGTAGAACGACTGGTGTCACTCGGACATCGCCGGATCGCGCTCATGTCTGCACCACTGGAAATGAATTTTGCCATGCAACGCAAAATGGGCTTTGTTGCCGCCATGCAATCGGCAGGGCTGACAGTAGAACCCGGGCTAATGATGGAAGGTGCCCTGAATCCGCAGGCTGGTGAAATGCTGATGCAGCAGCTCATACGCTCAAGTCAGCGCCCCAGCGCCATTGTGGTCGACAACAACCTGTCCGGAATCGGCGTACTCAAAGCATTACGCGACGCAGGCCTGCGCATAGGCACCGACCTCTCCGTCATCGTGTTTGGCGGGATTGCACCCGAGCTCGCTATGGGGCAAATTGTTACCTCCATACAACAACCTGAGCCACGCGAAGCCGGAATGACGATTGCTTCACTGCTACTTGATCGTCTTGCCGACAAACCGGTAGAAAGCTTGCAAACTTTATGGCCGACCACTTTACAGGCGGGCACCAGCGATCAACCTTGCCTGGATTAATAAATACCTATCCATGGTATTTAATTAAAGCCATTAAAAATCAAAGCCCACATAGACATACCCATAAAAATTCTCCGTGGGTAATGTTAGTACGGTCGCCTTCCCATCTCTTGTCTATCCAGCAAAAACCAGACAAACCTGTTCTTGCTTGAATCAATGGCTCCGATTGAGGTATTTGCCACTGCATCGGTGGCAACCCTCGGTCAGCACGACAAAGGTCAAGCCGTGAGAACCCAGTCTGCATCACGATTGCCAAGCCCAAAGCACGAATAGCGACTGCTTGCAGATGCACAAACGTCTGGCATTTTTACCCCAGCCATCACGACCGCTACCTAGTTTCCCGCTTTGACGTCAATAGGGAAATCGACTCATTTCAAGATGTAGTGTGAAAATTTACAGTACCTCCGAAAGCAATCCAAACCGCTTTGGATTTTTAAATAAACATCTCATACAAATTTGTTTTTATTGAATAAATTTCAACAAATCCGGTTTGATTTTGCTTTTTGTATGAAGAAAAAAAAAGAAACATCAAACCACAGGCCATCCGACTGCAGACTCCGCAGCGATGGTAGGTAATTCACATCTTTTGAGGGATAGTCTTGTATGTTGGTTTCTGGAAAAACACGTTTCACCCCGGCTAGACTCGCTCTGGCCGTATGCGGCTTTGGCCTGGCAATGAGTGCTGTAGCGGCCGATTTGCCAATCGATATTCATGGCTATGGCCGTACCGGGATTGGCATGAATCCCGATGGCGGCGGATCGCAAGCCTGTTTCAAACTCGACGGCGCTGGCTCTAAATACCGTCTGGGCAATGAATGCGAAACTTATGCCGAATTGGCCATCGGTGGCACTGTCTTTGAGAAAAAAGAAACCAACACCAAATTCCGTATCGAATCACGTGCCGCAGTTGCGGCCAAACAGTTCCAGGACTGGGAAAGCGGTGACACCGCTGAATTTGCATTCCGTGAATTATTTGTCAGCGCCGAAGGCATTGGCCTAGGTAGTGCCAAAGTCTGGGCGGGTAAACGCTTTTATGATCGCCATGACGTACATATCAGCGACTTCTATTTCTGGGATAACTCAGGTCCTGGCGCAGGGATTGAAAATGTCGACGTAGGCTTTGGTAAATTTGCTTACGCATGGCGCCAAAATACCGTCAATACCTCAAGCACAGCCCCAGAAGATCTGGATCGCAAAATGGGCATTTCCGGTCATGATTTCCGCCTGTCCGGAATCAAAACCAACGAAGGCGGCGAACTGACCGTGGGTCTGGATTTCCGTTTTGCCGACAAAACCGAAGCCGATCTGGGTCTGGCGACCGATGGTTTTGGCTTCAACATCATGCACACCCAGGGCGGTGTAGCAGGTGGCTTTAATAAAATCGCATTCCAGTATGCCAAAGGCGATATTTCCAGCTTTGCCTATGCATATCCGAACGCGACAGCCAATGAAGACGATGAAGCTTACCGTGTCGTAGAACAATTCATGTGGCAGCCTGAAGGCAGCAAATTTGCCGGCATGGCAACGTTCGTCTGGCAAGAAACCGATAAAGCTGCAGCCGGGCAGGACGAAACCTGGTTCTCGATCGGCGTTCGTCCGACCTATGCCTTTAGCGAGCATTTGGGAGCCGCATTCGAGCTGGGCTACGATCAGGTCAGCCCGGAAGTGGGCGACACCCGTGATCTGACCAAAGCCACACTGGCCTTGACGATCAAACCCGAAGCTCGCAATTTCTGGAGCCGTCCTGAGCTGCGCCTGTATGCAACTTATGCCGATTGGAACAAAGCGGCTCAGGATGCCGCATCCGGGGTAAACAATCCGCTCTCGGCCAATGGCCAGTTTGGCAACAGCACCAATGGCTGGTCTATCGGCGCCCAAGCCGAAGCTTGGTGGTAATTTAGCAGTCAAACCGCAGGGTGCGTGAGCGCGCCACCCTGCGGTTCTTTTTTATTCAAACAGGTTTAGCAAATGATCCAGATTCAACAAGAATGGTGGCGTGGAGCCGTAATTTACCAGGTATATCCGCGCAGTTTTGCCGATAGCAACGGCGATGGTGTGGGTGATTTACCCGGTCTGCTGGGCAAGCTGCCATATATTGCATCGCTCGGCGTCGATGCGGTCTGGATCAGCCCTTTTTTCAAATCGCCAATGAAAGACTTTGGCTACGATGTCGCCGATCATCGCGAGGTCGATCCCTTATTTGGCAGTCTGGCCGATTTTGACGCGGTACTCCACCGTGCCCATGAGCTGGGGCTCAAAGTCATCATTGACCAGGTGCTGTCACACACTTCGGCATCGCACGCATGGTTCAAGGAAAGCCGGGAAAATAAAAATAACCCCAAAGCGGATTGGTATATCTGGGCCGACGCCAAAGCAGACGGAACCGCGCCCAATAACTGGTTATCCATTTTTGGCGGGCCGGCCTGGACTTGGGATACCCGCCGCTGCCAGTATTATCTGCACAACTTCCTGTCGAGCCAGCCGGATCTGAACTTTCATCATCCGGCAGTACAGGATGCCATTCTGGCCGAAATCCGCTTCTGGCTGGATCGCGGCGTTGATGGTTTCCGTTTTGACGCCTGCAATTTTCACTTCCATGACCAGCAGCTGCGTAGCAATCCTCCCGCCGATTCGCACGATGTCAAAACAGTGAGTCGTGATAATCCTTATGGATTTCAGTCGCATATTTACGATAAATCGCAACCGGAAAATCTGCCATTTCTCAAGCGCATCCGGCGCTTGCTCAATGAATACGGCGCAATGAGTGTCGGCGAAGTAGGCGACGATGACAGCCTGAAAATCATGGCGCAATACACCGAAGGTGGCAACAAACTGCATATGGCATACAGCTTTAATTTGCTGACCAGCGATTGCACTGCCGCCTATATCAGGCAGCAAATCGAGGATCTGGAAAGCCATATTGGTGACGGCTGGGGATGCTGGTCGATTGGCAATCACGATGTCATGCGCGTGTTAAGCCGCTGGGGCAAGAATACCGCTCATCCACGATTCTCGCGCAGTATGCTCGCCATGCTACTGAGCCTGCGTGGTTCGGCCTGCCTGTGGCAAGGTGACGAGCTGGCACTGGCCGAAGCTGAAATTGCCTTCGAACAATTGCAAGATCCATATGGCATTGCCATGTGGCCCGAATTCAAAGGCCGGGATGGCTGCCGCACCCCGATGCCGTGGCAACATGACGCAATCGGCGCCGGCTTTACCAGCGGAAAACCCTGGCTGCCTATCCCTGCCAGCCATCAGGAACGTGCAGTGAGTCTGCAGGATACGGACGCAGCTTCTACGCTGAATTTCAATCGTCAGTTTATTAGCTGGCGGAAATCGCAACCTATTTTGCAGTATGGCGATATCAAACTCCTCGATTGCCCCGAACCGGTATTGGCCTTCACGCGGCACTACCTCGGTGAAACCTGGTTGTGCGCGTTTAACCTGTCCGAATCCGCTGCGGTTTTCGCGTTCCCGGACGGCGAACTAGAAGCACTGTCAGGGCATGGGCTGAGCGGCGCCAAAGCGGAAAACGGCCGGATTTCATTTGATCACTGGGGGGCGTTGATCGCCCGGATAAAAGGATAAACCATGGCAGCCGTATCGTTACGCCAAATCAAAAAAGCTTTCTCCGGGTTTTACACGCTGCACGGGATTGATCTGGAAATTGCGGATGGAGAATTTGTCGTCTTTGTCGGGCCATCAGGCTGCGGCAAATCAACCCTGTTGCGCACCATTGCCGGGCTGGAAGACATCACTGACGGTGAAATGCAAATTGACGGTATTCGGGTCAACGAATTACCGCCCGTCAAACGCGGTGTTTCAATGGTCTTTCAGAGCTACGCCCTGTATCCGCACATGAGTGTATTCGAGAACATGGCGTTCGGCCTAAAGCTGGCGGGGATGAAAAAAGATGAATACACCCCGCTGGTCGACAAAGTAGCCAAAGTCCTGCAAATCGAGCATTTACTCGGACGGCAGCCCAAAGCACTTTCCGGTGGTCAGCGCCAGCGCGTCGCCATTGGCCGCGCTCTGGTTCAGAAACCCAAAGTCTTTCTGTTTGACGAACCGCTTTCCAATCTGGATGCCTCTTTGCGCGTTCAGATGCGGATCGAAATCGCCCGTCTGCATCGTGAATTGAAAAACACCATGATTTATGTAACGCACGATCAAACCGAAGCCATGACACTGGCCGACCGCATCGTCGTGCTGCGGGCAGGAAAAATCGAGCAGGTCGGAACACCCATCGAGCTGTATCACCAGCCCGACAACCTGTTTGTCGCCGGATTTATCGGTTCGCCAAAAATGAACACGCTGGCAGCCACCGTCAGCCGGATCGAAGACGGCGTGGTCACGGTCGCGTTGAAAGACGGCACGCCGATCTCGCTGACCATTGACGCCGGTGATGCACAAGTCGGCGACGAAGTGGTCGTCGGCGTCCGGCCCGAGCATCTCTTTCGCGCCGAGAATGGCGTCAACCAGATCAAGGGGCAAATCCTCGCCACCGAACAACTGGGTGAAGCAACGATGCTTTATCTCGATGTAGCGGGAATGAGCGACACCTTTGTCGCCCGGATGCCGGCGCTGTTCAAGTCATCTGGCGAACAGCAAATTTTGCAGTTCAAAGCCGAACACGGCTATTTATTCAGGGCAGACGGAACAGCCTTCCGCCGCCTTTTTCCACTCGCCGAATAGGCATAATCAAGGAGTTGCCATGCATTTCACTCGTCGTTCTATCGGCAAATTTGCCATTTCTTCACTGGCTGCGGCAGTTACTTTTGCCGCAACCGGATCTTCGGCATTTGCTGCCGACAAATTGCTAATCTGGATCAATGGTGACAAGGCTTACAAAGGGATCGAGCAGGTCGGCGCCGCCTTTACCAAAGCGACCGGGGTCGAAGTCGTCGTCGAGCATCCGGAAGATGCGCCAGGCAAATTCCAGCAAGCGGCCGCAGCAGGCAAAGGTCCGGATATCTGGATCTGGCCTCATGACCGTCTGGGCGAATGGATGAGCGCCGGTTTGCTCAGCCCGATCACGCCGTCAAAAAAAGTTGTTGAAGGCATTGATCCGCTGGGCTGGAAAGCCTTTACCGTCAATGGCAAAAAATGGGGCTATCCGATTTCGATCGAAGCACTCGGTCTGATTTACAACAAGGATCTGGTCGCGACACCGCCAAAAACCTTTGAAGAAATTATGGCGCTGGACAAAAAACTGGCCGTCCAAGGCAAAAAAGCCATTTTGTGGGACTACAACGAGCCTTACTTCACCTGGCCAATGCTGGCTGCCGGCGGTGCTTATGCATTCAAAGCCAACGCGGATGGTTCTTACAATGTCAAAGACGTCGGCGTCAATCAGCCCGGCGCGATCACCGGACTGGATACGCTGCAAAAACTGGTTAATACCGGCGTATTGCCAAAAAGCGCCAGCTATGCCGACATGGAAGCGGGCGTCAATCAGGGCAAAATTGCCATGATGATCAACGGACCATGGGCATGGGACAATCTGAAAAAGAGCAAAATCAACTGGGCGGTAGCACCGATTCCAACCGTCGCCGGCAAACCGGCAGCGCCTTTTGTCGGGGTACTGGGCGCGATGATCAATCATTCATCGAAAAACAAGGAATTGGCAGTCGAGTTTCTCGAAAATAATCTGCTGACCGTGCAGGGACTAAAAACCATGAACGCCGATGTACCGCTGGGCGTTCCTGCAAACAAGGCATTTTATAACGAGCTCAAAGACAATCCGGCCATCGTCGCAACCATGGCTTCAGCCAAAGCAGGTCATTTGATGCCAAACGTTCCGGAAATGGGTCGTTTCTGGGCCGCTTTGAAGTCTGCATTACCTAATGTGATGAAAGGCAGTCAGACTCCGAAACAAGGTCTTGATACTGCAGCAGAACGTATTCGCACAAAATAAGTTGTCATCATCGCCGGAGTCGCGCCCTTCCGGGCTGCGCTCCGGTTTTAACCAGAAACCAAAGCATCTGGTAGCAAAGGAATATTGAAATGAGTCGATTTGACTTCCGCTGGGCATTACGCGGCTTCGGTGCAATCGTGGTGTTACTCGGTTTATGGTTAATCGCTGGAGTTTATCAGGCTGGCAACACTGTTTTTGCAGTCACAGGATTATTGCTGCTTGGTGTATCGAGCTGGATTTTTCTCTCTCCCAAAACCTACGCTTACCGTTATCTATTCCCCGGTGTACTCGCCATCGCAGTGTTTATCATTTTTCCTGCGGTGTATTCTACCGGGATCGGCTTTACCAATTACAGCTCGACCAATTTATTAAGTTTCGAGCGAGCTACCCAGTATTTTCTCAATGAAACCTTCGAAGCCGATGACGGAGAGCCCCTCGCATTTTCATTGCACCAAGAGCAAGCCAATCAATATCGTATTCTGCTGAGCAGTGAAGCTGGCCAGAGCTGGATATCCGAGCCGATTCAACTCAATAACACCGCCCCCCGCGGCTTGCAGCTAAAGGAACATCAAGACCAGACTGTAGGCGAGAAAGAGCCGCTCAAAACCATTATCAGCCTGCAAAAACAGCTCAAATCGCTGTCAGTGACGCTGCCGGGACAGCAGCAAAGCTGGCGGATGAGTAGTTTCTCGACGTTCACCCCCACCCAGCAGCTCTATCAGCAACAGGCCGATGGTTCTTTACTGAACAAGCGCGATCAAACCGTGATCAAGCCCAATTTCAACACCGGTTTTTACGAAACGGCCGCGGGCGAACGTTTGTCGCCCGGTTTCACCGTCAATGTCGGTCTGGCCAATTTCGAGCGCATTTTTACCAACGATGATTTTCAGGGCCCGTTATTCAAGATTTTTGTCTGGACCATCATCTTTGCCCTGCTCACCGTGGTCTTTACTTTCATTGTCGGCATGACGCTGGCCGTGCTGCTGAACTGGGAAGCGCTGCGTTTCAGAGCCATGTACCGCACGCTACTGTTTTTGCCTTATGCAGTACCCGGATTTATTTCGATCCTGATTTTCCGTGGCTTGTTCAACGAGAACTTCGGCGAAATCAATATGCTGCTCAATAATCTGTTCGGGCTGAAACCGGCATGGTTTTCCGATCCGCTCAATGCCAAGGCAATGATCCTGATCGTCAATACCTGGCTGGGTTACCCCTACATCATGTTGCTGTGCACCGGTCTGATCAAATCGATTCCATCCGATCTGTACGAAGCCTCAGCCATGAACGGTGCAGGCCCGTTGACCAATCTGTTCAAAATCACGCTGCCACTGATTATCAAACCGATGATGCCCTTGCTGATTGCATCATTTGCTTTCAATTTCAATAATTTTGTACTGATTTCATTGCTGACCGACGGGCGCCCTGACTTCATCGACAGCAAAGTACCGGCCGGCACGACCGATATTCTGGTGTCGTACACCTACCGGATTGCATTTCAGGATTCGGGACAGAATTTCGGCCTGGCTGCGGCGATTTCGACCGTGATATTTGCACTGGTTGCCGTCCTGTCCATCATCAACCTGAAGCTCACCAAAGTGAATCACGAGGAGAAACGCTAATGGCCATGGTTCTTGATCGCTCGCATAAATGGCGGGTTATTGCAGCGCATGTCGGTTTGATCGCCTTTTTGCTGCTGATTCTGTTTCCTTTTTTCATGATCGTTTCGATCTCTTTACGCCCCGGCAATTTTGCCGCCGGTAGCCTGATTCCGGACACCATCAGTCTGGAGCACTGGAAACTGGCGCTCGGTTTTAGCTATCAGGATGTCGATGGCAACTGGGTCAAACCGCAGTTTCCGGTTTTGCTCTGGCTGTGGAATTCGATCAAGGTCGCTTTTATCAGCGCGGGCATTATTCTGCTGCTCTCAACCACCTGCGCCTACGCTTTTTCGCGCCTGAAATTCAAAGGCCGCACACTGGGGCTCAATGCGCTGTTGCTATTGCAAATGTTCCCGGCAGTGCTGTCGCTGATCGCTATTTACGCGATTTTTGATCAGATCGGCAATTACATCCCGTGGCTGGGAATCGATACGCACGGCAGCCTGATTCTGGCCTATGCCAGCGGCATCATTTTGCATATCTGGACGATCAAGGGATATTTCGACACGATTCCGGTTGAGATGGAAGAGGCCGCCCGCGTCGATGGCGCGACGCCATTCCAGTCATTCCGCTATGTACTGTTGCCGATGGCAGTCCCGATTCTGATTGTCGTTTTCCTGCTGGCCTTTATCAGCGGCATCATCGAATACCCGGTGGCATCGATTCTGCTACAGCAACAGGAAAACATGACGCTGGCAGTCGGCTCCAAGCTTTACCTGTACGCACAGAATTATTTATGGGGCGATTTTGCCGCGGCCGCGATTTTGTCCGGCCTGCCCATCAGCCTGCTCTTTTTAATCGCGCAGCGCTGGATGGTCGGCGGACTGACTGCCGGCGGTGTTAAAGGATAAAATGGCTGTAATACTGATATGCGTCATCGCATGCCAAAATGTCGCAGCTAAACTGATAACAACATGAGGTTTGATTGAACTTAGGGTCAATACCTCATATCTAACTCGCTTCAATTGATCTTAAATCTAGGCGCTTTATGCGCCTAGATTTTTTCAAACCCGGGATAACAAAATTGCAAAACACAGTACTTGGCATTGATATTGGCGGAACCGGCATCAAAGGAGCGCCGGTTGATATTCACACAGGCGAACTCTTGGCCGAACGTCACTGGCTGGCCACGCCGCAACCGGCAACACCCGAAGCGGTCGGCGTGGTCATCGCGCAAATGGTCGAGCATTTTGGCTGGCAAGGGCTGATCGGCTGTACTTTCCCTGCAGTCGTTCATCAGAGCAAAACGCTCTCGGCCGCCAATGTCGATCAGAGCTGGCTGAATGCACCAGCCGAAAGCCTGCTCGCTACGGCGGCAAAATGTCCGCTGGTGTTGCTCAACGACGCCGATGCGGCCGGTCTGGCCGAAGCCACTTTTGGCGCTGCACGCGGTTTGCGCGGCAATATTCTGGTCATCACACTGGGAACCGGCATTGGCAGTGCGCTGATCGCCAACGGACAACTGGTCAGCAATACCGAACTCGGCCACCTGCTCTACCCGGGCAGCGATGACGCCGAAAAATACTGCTCGGCCAAAGTCAAAACTGACCAGAATCTCGACTGGCCCGAATACAATCGCCGCCTGAACGGCTATTTACTGTATGTACAAACGCTGTTTTCGCCCGACCTGATCATCATCGGCGGCGAAATCAGCCGCGCAGCCGATCAGTTCATCCCGCATATGCAAGGCATGCGCTGCCCGATCATTCCTGCCGAGCTGAAAAACGAAGCGGGCATTATCGGCGCAGCACTGGCAGCGGCGCAGCAAAAACCTTAAGCTGATTAATGATCCATCTCTGCTTACAATAAAAATTTGCTTTGTAGGAGCGGCTTTAGCCGCGAAAACACTGAATATTCTGTCAATATTCGCGGCTAAAGCCGCTCCTACACGTGAAGCTGAGATCGCCACCTAATCAGCTCGCCTTTCAACCCGCTTTACCAACGAGGCCCCACGATGAGCATTCAGCTTGAAATCTGCGCCGGTTCGGTCACTTCCTGCCTCGCTGCGCAAGAAGGCGGCGCGCAGCGCGTCGAGTTTTGCGACAACCTGCTCGAAGGCGGCACGACGCCGTCGTACGGCGCGCTCGCCGCAGCACGCGACCGGCTGTGGATAGGGCTGAACGCCATCATCCGCCCGCGCGGCGGCGACTTCCTCTATTCCGACGTCGAATTCGAAGTCATGGAACGCGATGTACTGATGTGCAAGAAGATAGGGGTGGATGGTATTGTCATCGGCATCTTGACCAGCGAGGGCTGCATCGATATACCCCGCAATCAACGCCTCGTCGAACTCGCCGGTACGATGCAGGTCACTTTCCACCGTGCTTTTGACGTCGCACGCGATCCGCAGCAGGCGCTCGAAGACATCATCGCCACCGGCTGCACGCGGCTGCTCTCCAGCGGACAGGCCGCCAGCGCTTTAGAGGGCGCTGCATTGCTGAAACAATTGCAGCAACAAGCAGGCGAGCGGCTGATCGTCATGCCCGGATCGGGCGTACGCGGCCACAATATCGCCGAGCTGGTACAAAAAACCGGCTGCCGCGAATTCCACAGCTCAGGCCGCGCGCCCTTCCCCAGCGGCATGCAATATCGCAATCCAAACGTCAAAATGGGCGCACCGGGGCAGGATGAATACAGCATTATTGAAACCAGCGCCGAGCTGGTCAGGGAGTTGCTGGCGAATGCGCAGGCAGGGTTGAGTTCGCTAAGCAATTAACAAGGTAGGTCGGGTGAGCGCAGCGTTACCCGACGGATAACATGTCGGATAACGCCTTCGGCTCATCCGGCCTATTGACCTAATCAAGGAAAAACATCCGTCTCTTCAATAATCGTTTCCATAGGAAAAGAACCATGGAAATAAAGAAAATGTTCATCATCTTCTGGAACGGACGGGTTATTCAGAAGCTGATTGATCCTATGGATTTGCACTCCCGCCTCTTTGAGTGCGAACACCGATATTTTAATGACTCGCCCTCGCAAATTCCGCTCTTTGCCCAAGGCATATTTTCGTGCCACTTCAAAGTCGGTTGTGGTCGATATTCCGGGCGACGGCGAGCCATTTCCCCCGTATTCATGGGCATGAATCGTGTTCACAATGTTAATGCCGAATGTGAAATCCTCGTCACCGCATTGAACCCTGTCATCACCAAATTCCGCTCCACTTTCGGGGCAATCACTAGGCGTCTTGGGCGTCATGGTTTCTTCTAGCGACTTGCGACAGTCGTACCCTCTATAAAGGAACTCAGGTTCCACATCATTCTCCCTGTGACATATTGCTTCACGTTTGAAGACGTTCTACGTAAACTCAAATCAGCTAGGGTATATCGTCATAGAACAACATCTAAAAGCCGAGTAGGGTGTGCAAATCTTGATTTGCGCACGCGGAATCGGGGATTCATCATCCATTGCTGTTAATTTGAACCCCATTTTGGTGCGCAAATTCCTGCAGAATTTTCACACCCTACCCTTCAAATCACCGCAATCCTTCGTCCTTCGGCACTGCTCAAGCGGGCCAGATCGAGAATCCGCATCACGGTGCGCGCTTCGCGGGCGGGGACGGGGTTGGGTGCGATGCCGTGAATTGCGTCGCGGATTCCGGCGTAATACGCGGTGTAGCAACCTTGCGGTAACGTGAGTTCCTCACTCGTGATCAGGTCGTTTTCGCTGCGGTACAGCGTGGCGCTGCGGGTATCGACACCCCAGCCTGCGCGATCCGGACGCAAGCCGGCTTTGAGCCAGTTTTCCTGCTGATCAAGCCCGTCGACCGAATACGCAGCGTCGGTACCTTGCACCAGAAAGCGCGGCGTTCCGCCGTGGATTAACGTTCCTGCGGCGAGTACCGCGCGCATGGTTTTGTAATGCAATACGACGTGGAAATCGTCGATGGTTTGCGCGCCGTCGCGCCGTTTGACCAGATCGGCGCTGATTGCTTCGGGCAGGCCGAACAGTTGCAGCGCCTGATCGATCAGATGCGGGCCGAGGTCGTACCACAGCCCGGCGCCCGGTACGTCAGCCTCGCGCCAGCGTTGGCGAACTTGCGGGCGGAAACGGTCGAAATGCGAAGTAAATTCGACAACATGGCCCAGCTGGCCAGCTTCGAGCAGCGTTTTCAGATGCAGGAAATCGTTATCCCAGCGGCGGTTATGGAACACCGACAGCAGCTTGCCGGCATCGTCGGCGCGCTGCAGCAAATCGTCGGCTTCGCGCAGATCGAGCGTGAACGGCTTGTCGATCACCACATGCTTGCCGGCGGCCAAGGCGGCGCGTGCCAGCGGATAATGTGTATCGTTGGGGCTGGCAATCACGACCAGATCAAGGCCGGGGTGCGTAATCAGCCGATCCGGCTCGGTTTTGACGACCATTTCGGGCCAGTCGGCCAGCACATCGGCCGGGCGCGAGCTGGCAATCGCAGTGAGCTTCAGACCCGGCGTCGCATCGATCAGCGGCGCATGAAACGTTTTGGCCGCGTAGCCATAGGCAATCAAACCCACGCGTAAAAAATCAACTTTGCTCAACGTGAGTCCCTCATTTTTTTGTGGCAAATTCGTGGCCAATTTATATCGAAATACGGCGTCGCTGTCTGTAAGGTTTTTACAATAGGCCGTGATGTATTAGGCCAAGGCGCTGCTCACGCAGAGCAGCCCGCTCACACCAGCACTTGCCGCACTTCAACAAAAAAACGCTGGATCAGCTGCTCGATGCGCGGATCAATCATGGTGTCAGCCTGCCGCCCGTGCGGGCAAGGCAGGCGCTCTGTCGTGCCGAACAGGCGGCAAATCAGCGGGCGCTCGCCGTACACGGTGCAGCCATTTTCGCCCAGATGGACGCAATTGTATTGCGCCAGCGCCGCATCATGCTCGGCCACCGTTTTGCGCGGCAGACGCGATAATTCTTCGCTCGACGCCGTCACGGGCCCGCAGCAATCATGGCATCCGGGCAGACAGGCAAAACCCGGAATCTGCGTGCGCAAATAACGCAGTTGATCGCGCGTTTCAAACATTTGCGGTCCACAGCATATCGACGTGGGCAATGCCGTCCTCGTCGTATTCGTCCGACACCGTCACAAAACCATGCCGCCCATAAAAGCCCTGCAAATGCGCTTGTGCGCCAATCCGGTTATTGCAGGCAGGGTATTGCTCTGCAGCGCCCATTAGACCTTGCTTTATTAGCATATTCCCCACCCCGGTATTGCGCGCCGACACAGCAGTAATCACCCGCCCCAGCGAAGGCTCGACATATTTCAGCCCCGGCGGAACCAGACGCAAACAGGCGACAATCTCGTCATTCTGCCAGCCGAGCAAATGCGTAGAAACGAGATCCAGATCGTCAATATCGGGATAGGCGCAAGCTTGCTCGACAATAAATACCGCCTGCCGCAAGCGCAGGTATTTAAACAGCGTGGGTGTGTCGAACTCGTCAAACCGATACCAGCGCCAAACGATATCCATGAACAACTCCAAATAAAAAAGCCCAAGCTGAGTTGGGCTTTTGAAAATTTTGCAACCGACCTCAAGCTGAGAAAGCACAGCTGCTCAGTCGGCGAGCGAGCCAAAGCAGTTTGGCGTCACCCGAAGCACAGAAACCGGAACGTACATGGAGTACGTGAGAGGATTTCGAGCATCGGATGGCGGCAAAATGCGCAGGCGCAGCCGCCGAATGATTAGCCGCCGATGCGTTCACGCCACTTGGCGATCTGCACCAGCACCTGAAACGGCGCAGTGCCGCCGATGTGATTGCGCGCGTCGAGCGAGCCTTGCAGCGTCAGCACTTGCTGCACGTCGTCTTCAATCAGCGGCGAGAATGATTTGAGCTCGACCATCGTCAGATCGGCCAAGTCTTTCTTTTTGTCTTCGGCATAACGCACCGCCAGCGCAACGGCTTCGTGCGCGTCGCGGAACGGCAGGCCGCGTTTAACGAGGTAATCGGCCAGATCGGTCGCCGTAGCAAAGCCTTGCTTGGCTGCGCGCTCCATCGCTTCAGGTTTGACGGTGATACCGCGCATCATGTCGGCGTAAATCCGCAGCGTGTCGGTCAGCGTGTCGACGGTGTCGAACAGGCCTTCCTTGTCTTCCTGATTGTCCTTGTTGTACGCCAGCGGCTGGCCTTTCATCAGCGTCAGCAACGCGACCAGATGGCCATTCACACGGCCAGTCTTGCCGCGCACCAATTCAGGTACGTCCGGGTTTTTCTTTTGCGGCATGATCGAGCTGCCGGTGCAGAAGCGGTCGGCAATATCGATGAAGCCGTAACGCGGGCTCATCCACAGGATCAGCTCTTCCGACAGGCGCGACAGATGCGTCATGACCAGCGCGCCAGCGGCGGTAAACTCGATCGCGAAGTCACGATCCGACACGGCGTCGAGCGAGTTTTCGCAAATGCCTTCAAAGCCGAGCAGTTTAGCGGTGATCGTGCGGTCAATCGGGAAAGTCGTTCCGGCCAGCGCGGCCGAGCCGAGTGGCATGCGGTTGACGCGCTTGCGCGTATCAGCCAGACGCTCGGCGTCGCGGCCGAGCATTTCAACGTAGGCGAGCATATGGTGGCCAAAAGTCACCGGCTGCGCGACTTGCAGATGCGTAAAGCCGGGCATCACGGTGCCGGCATTTTTTTCGGCCAGATCGAGCAGTGAGCGCTGCAGCTCGCGCACCAGATCGAGCAGCACATCAATCGCGCCGCGCAGGTAAAGACGAATGTCAGTCGCAACCTGATCGTTGCGCGAACGACCGGTATGCAGGCGTTTGCCAGCGTCGCCGATTTTGTCGGTCAGGCGGCGCTCGATATTCATATGGACGTCTTCGAGGTCGAGACTCCACTCAAAACGGCCAGCGCGGATGTCGTCCAGAATGTCGGCCATGCCGCCCTGAATCGCACGCAGATCGTCGTCGGACAATACGCCGACCTGGTTCAGCATACCGGCGTGCGCCAGCGAGCCCTGAATGTCCACTTCCGCCATCCGGTTATCGAAAAAGACCGAAGCGGTATAGCGTTTGACCAGCTCGGAAACCGGCTCGTTAAAACGACCGGACCAAGCTTTGTTAGCGGAATCAGACATTGAAAACTTCCTGAAGAAATAGGTGAAAATTATTCGCAATTATACGGGAAAACACGCAGCAAGGCGCGCGCTTCGGCGCAGGCTGACGAAAGTGTTCGGATACGATTTTGGGAGTGGTCAAGCCAAACCAATCACCTGATTAGGTAGCCATCTCAGCAAGAGCTTGCTCATTCAACCTCCCCCTTTGTAAAAGGGGGATTGAGGGGGATTTGGCTTTGTTTCAGTCACAAACATAGCTTGGAATAGTGCAGAAATCCCCCCTAACCCCCCTTCATTGAAGGGGGGAATGTCATGCTGAGATAGCTACCTAATCAGGACCAATCATCAGGTATATCGATGCAGATCATGTCTATCAAAGCCTACATAGATATACTCGCTATAAATTCAGCCTTAGCGATTCAGAATCGCCAGCTCGGCCTCGGTCAGAAAACGCCATTCGCCGATCTCCAGGTCCAGCTCGGCCAGTTGCAAGTCGCCAATCGCGGTGCGGCTCAGCGCCGCGCAGTGATTACCCGCTGCGGCGAGCATGCGTTTGACCTGATGGTATTTGCCCTGCTCAAGCACGATTTCGATCTGATTCTCGCCACGCTGCACCGCAGAAACAGCGGCAATCGGCTCGTCCTCGTCGATCAGCTTGACGCCAGCGAGCAGATCAGCGACCAGTTTGTCGCTCACCGGCTCGGCGGTGGTCGCCAGATAGGTTTTGGGCTGATGGCGCTTGGGTGAGCTTTGCGCGTAAATAAACGCGCCATCGTCCGACAGCAGCAGCATGCCGGTGGTGTCGTGATCAAGCCGCCCCACCGGCTGCACATCGCGCCATTCCATGTTTTCCGGCAACAGCGTCAGCACCGCCGGATGATGCGTCGGTTTGCGCGAACACTCGTAACCGCTGGGTTTATTGAGCACCAGATAGACTTTCTCGCGGTACTCCCACTCTTCGTCAAACACGGTGAACTGCAGCCCTTCCGGGTCGAATTCGGTTTTCCATTTGGTGACCAGCTCGCCATTGACTTTGACTTCACCGTCTTCAATCAGGTCGCGACAACCCTTGCGCGAGCCAAAGCCCTGACTTTGCAGAATACGATCCAGAGAAGTTTTTTTCATCGTGCAGCCTTTGCGGTCCAATCCAAGCTGCGTATTGTAAAACGGCCACCCGGCAAATGCCGCATGTTTTCTGGGCGAAACAATGTTTACATAGGTATACCAATAGAATCATTACCAGCAATTGGCTGCAAACAAATACCCGCCAGATGTATGATTATCTGACTAGCCGTCAGGCACTGCAGGTTTTACATTCGGACTCATTTCTTCCCGCCCAACGATCATGCAATCAACCCAATTTGTCCAATGCACTTTTGCGCAGCATGCCGCAGCCATTCTGGCGATTTTGAACGATGCGATTATCCATACCACGGCGCTGTATGATTACCAGCCGCGTACGATGGCCAATATGGCCGACTGGTTTGCCGCCAAGCAGGCCGGCCATTTTCCGGTCATCGGGCTGGAAAACGAACAAGGCGAGTTGATGGGCTTTGCCAGCTATGGCGCTTTTCGTGCTTTTCCAGCTTACAAATACACGGTCGAACACGCCGTGTATGTCGCGCAAACTTTTCGCGGACGGGGCTTGGGTGAGGCGCTCTTGCTTGAGCTGATCAAAGTGGCGCAAGCGCAGGGGAAACATGTGCTGGTCGGCGCAATCGACGCAGAAAATCACGGCAGTATTGCCCTGCACACCAAGTTGGGATTTACTTGCAGCGGCATACTCCCGCAAGTCGGTTTCAAGTTTGGTCGCTGGCTGGATCTGGTTTTTTATCAGAAAGTTCTGGCGACGCCGGAGAGTCCGGTCGACGGGTGATGGGTGATGGGTGATGGGAAATAAAAAAACAGCAAAAGGTATATCCACCCAAGCCAATCTGCAATTAGCTTAGCTAAATATACCCCACGGACTGCAATTAGCCGCGACTAGTCACGATCAGCAAATGATAACCAAACTGTGTTTTCACCGGGCCTTGCACTTCATTCAGCGGCGCGCTGAAAACCACTTTATCAAACTCCGGCACCATCATTCCGGGGCCGAACGAACCCAGATCGCCACCTTGCGCTGCCGACGGGCAGTTTGAATACTCTTTCGCTACGGCAGCAAAATCGGCTCCGGCCAGAATCTGTTCTTTCAATTGAATGCATTGCGCTTCGGTGTTAACGAGCAAGTGGCTTGCAGTAGCTTGAACCATGGAAAACTCCAGAGAAAAAGGGCGATTGAGCTCACCCTGATTTGAGAAAATACGACTCGCGCATTCTACTTTGTCGCCTCCGCGAAAACATTAAAAACCTGACGCGGTGAAGGCACGGGAAACGACAAAATATCAAAACACCCAACTCACTCCAGAAACTCGTCGACCTCAGTTTCGGGATTGAAATGATGCAGCAGCAAGCAATCTTCCCAGCCGTCATCACCTTGCGCAATCGCCATGCTGGCACGCTGCAATTGAAAAGCCAGCAAGGAGTTCTGGTAAATCCGCTCTTGGCACTCATGCCAGAGCGCGGCCAGATCGTTGGTTTTGTATTCGAAATTGATGAAAGCGCCGTTTTCATCGCCCTCGGTGACGCGATGATCGGTCACCAGCGGCAGCTCGGCAAACGCTGTCAGTGCCGCGCGGGCTTTGGCCTCGTCCATCGTTGGCACCAAATGTGGCTGCAATTGAATCAATAAAATCCGTGTGGCCATTTTTGCGCGATCCTGAGCAATGATTTGCCCGCATTTTACGCCCGTTCCGCCGTGTGCGTCGTTCCCACTGCTAGAATAAAAATCTCCCGATTACGGAATCAAACCATGGCGCAATTTCAGGTGTTTATTATCGGCGACGAGATTTTGAGTGGTCGTCGGCAAGACCAGCATTTCGCTGTCGCTTTGAAAACGCTGCAACAACACGGCCATCAGCTTGCTGGCGTACGCTATTTGCCCGACACCCCCGCCGTGATCGAACGAGCTTTCAGAGAAACGCTGAACGATGGCGCGAATGTGATTTCCTTCGGCGGCATCGGTGCGACGCCGGATGATCATACGCGGCTGGCGCTGGCTCAGGCCGCCGAGGTCGATCTGTTTCGTCACCCCGAAGCGGCTGCCTTGATCGAACAACGATTTGGCGCTGATGCCTATCCGTATCGTATCCAGATGGCCGAATTTCCGAGCGGCAGCAGCCTGATTCCGAACCCGGTCAATCAGGTCGCAGGCGCATTTTTCCGTCGGCACGCGCTGCTGCCCGGTTTTCCGAACATGGCCTGGCCTATGCTCGAATGGATGCTCGCCACGCACTACACCGATGGCATCGCCCCCCATGTTTGCAGCATCATCGTTCCCGATGCCAAGGAAGGCGAGCTGGTCGGCGTGATGCAGACGCTGGTGCGCGATTACCCGGGCATAGGCTTTAGTAGCCTGCCGAGCTACGGTAATGCACGCCATGCGACGCCGCACATCGAGTTCAGCACCAGCGGCGAGCCGATGAAAGCTGAAGCAGCGATGGCCGATTTGCAGCACCAGCTCGATGCACGCGGCATTTTCTGGTTTAGCGCGCAGCCAGCGGACAGCCCCACGATCAACAGAAGTTAATTTGCAAATTCCCCGTCAAAAGCTTACTGTTGTCGTCAAAACAACTGCAAAGGCGAGGCAATGACCCAATCTATCCGTAAACGCGCGCTCATCATCAGCGGCGGAGCGCCGAATGCCACGCTGGTCGCCGGCGCACTCGAAGCTTTTTCCGAGCTGGGCATTGAATTCGATATTATTTCAATGGCCGGTGCAGGCGCCTTGCTCGGTCTGATGTACACCGCACCGAAAAATGGCGACGCCGTCGCCACGCTACGCGGTATGCAGGAAATGGGGATTGCCGATTTTCTGTATCAGGCTTTTCCGGTCAATTTCAAAGTGTTCAACAAACCGGGCCCGCTGGCCGATGTGTATCGCAGCCTGCTCGCCAGCAATCCGCTGGTGCAAGCGCTGCAAAGCTGGCCAGCCAGCAATCCGCTGACGCAAACCATCAAGGACAGTGCCGAGCTGATGCTCGCTTCAGCCTGCCCCAGCGATCTGTCGCAACAATCACTCGGCCTGTGCGCGCATGTACCGTTTGCCGAAACGCTGATCGACTTTGCCGCGCTCAAAGACAGCCCGGTTGACCTGTGGATCAATGCCTACAACCTGAGCCAGCGCAAAATGGTGAACTGGTCGCAAGCCGACATCGACAAGCAGAAGCTGCAAGCCGCGCTGTCTTTCCCCTACCTGTATCCGCCCACCGAGCTCGATGGCGATTTCTATATCGAAGGCGCGGCGATTGACTGCCTGAATTTCAAAGCACTGGTCGATCATTACGACGGCGATCTGGGCGAAATTGTGGTGTTTGACCTGCTTGGCGCGGAAAAACTGCTGCGCAAACCGCGCGATCTGTACGACGCCTGGGTGATGTCGATCATCACGCCGCTGGTCGAAATCGCACGCGACGACGTGAAGTTATTCGAGGCTTTGCACAACGCCGACGGCCAGATCACGCTGCATAAAGTACCGCTGCTCGATGCGATCACACCCGAAGATCTGCCCGATGTGTTTGACTGGTCGCGCAGCAATCTGAGCACGCTGTATCAACTCGGTTATGACACGGCGAAAGCCTACGCCCGTCAATATCTTGCGCCCAAATAGGTGGCCGCATAAACATCTCGGGGGTCTTGTTAATTACACGCCACATCATCTATACCACAGGGAACAGCAATAAAAGGCATCTGGGGTAGCACGTGAAACAAACCGAACAGACTCTGCTCGAACAAATGCGGATTACGGAATTCGAAATCGAATTCCGTAAAACGCTGTTTTCAATCAATGAAGCAGATGTCGCAGCACTGGCTCGTTTCAGACCCATGGCCGAATTACGGATTGATCACCTTGTCGATCAGTTTTACGAGCTGCAAACCAGTGTCCCTGAAATTGCCTTGCTGATCGGCGATGCCGATACGCTGGGTCGCCTGCGAATGGCACAGCGTAAATATGTACTCGACCTGTTTAGCGGCGTGTATGACCTTGAATACGTCAATAACCGGCTGCGTATTGGCCTGGTTCACAAACGGATCGGTGTCGAACCCAAGCTCTATCTAGCGGCAATCAATACATTGAAACAGCTATTGCATGGGCTGATACAAAACACGATTCAGGACGAGGCCGTTTGCAAAGCGACCATCCTGGCGCTGGAAAAATTGTTCATGTTCGACATTGCGCTGGTCTTTGACACCTATATTCGCAGTCTGGTGTCCGAAATCGAATCATCGCGCAATAAATCCGAACAATACGCCCGCTCGCTGGAAGAAAAAGTCCGCACCCGTACCCGTGATCTGGAAAACGCTTCGCGCACCGATCCGCTGACCGAATTATTCAATGTGCGCGATTTAATCGAAACGCTCACCCGCGCAATCCGGCAGGCTGAACGCCGTGGCGAATCGGTGGCGCTGGCATATATCGACATCAATGATTTCAAAATGATCAACGATACACACGGCCATTTGCGCGGCGATGAAATCTTGCGTTTTGTTGCCAGTTGCCTGCGCCGGATTTCACGCATCGAGGACAGTTGTTTCCGTTATGGCGGCGATGAATTCTGTGTGATTTTGCCCAATTGCGATCAGGCACATGCCGAAGAAATTTTTATGGGTCGTTTATTCGAAGAAATGTACACCCGCGAAGCCTGCGTCTCGCTCAGCATCGGCTGCGCCAGCACCGGACCGGAAATCTATTGCTCGCCGGAAGAACTCATCCATCGTGCCGATGCACAAATGTACAAAATGAAAGAGGCGCGCAAACATCCGCCAGCAATGGAAAACGCAGCCAGCCCCGACATTACCCCATGATGTATCTTCCGGAAAATCAGAAAAAACAAAGCACTGAAGCAAATACCCCCCGATGACGCTCTATGCAATGGCATTGACGCGATGACTAATCCAGATCGACAGTATCCCCGCCATACAAGCCAGCAAACCCACCCAGCCAAAATGACTTAAATATCCGTCAGGCTCTTGCGTCAAAATCATCCCGGCGAGCAAAGAGGCCGCGCCTGAAGCCAGATTTTGCATGGCCGAATTAAAGGCCATTAAGCGCCCCCGCAAATGCGGTCGCGTCGCCCCCGTCACCATGGCCATACTGGGAATAAAGCGGCCACTGACAAACATGAAAAACAGCGCAGCAATCAGCAGATGCCAGCCCAGACTCACCGGCAAACTCTGCGTGATCAGCACAATCGGGATAAAGCTGAGCACGATCAAAATCGCCAAGATGCGGGCAGGCCGATGACGATCAATCAGTCGGCCTATCGTCGGACGACTAAACAAAGTAGCCGCGCCGCCAACCAGATAAACATACATCAGATCATGCGGCGAGATGCCGACGTTAGCGATCAAAGCCGGGGCAATAAACGGGATCACCAGAAACCCCGAAACCGTCAGCATTGCTGTCAATCCAACGGCCCACCAATGATTGGCATTGCTCAATAATTCGCGATAATTGTCCAGCCAGCCCGCCTCGCGGTTCAAGTCCTGCAAATGGGCAGCAACCGGCGGAATAAAACGCCAAATGCCCAGCATGATGATGGCACAGATTCCGGTCAGCACCAGAAATGGCACGCGCCAGCCATAATGCGCAGCCAGCCATAAGCCCAGCGGCACACCGGCTACTGCCGCGAGCGAAAAACCCAGCATCACCCAGCTCATCGCTCGGCCACGCCGCTCAACAGCCACCACATCGCCAACAATGGCCAGACAAATCGAGCCAATAACACCGCCAAAAATGCCAGCCAGCATCCGTGCCAGCAACAGGCTGTAAAAACCGACCGACAAACCGCAAACCAGGGTCGCCAGCGTCAATCCGCCATAGCAAAACAGCAATGCATGGCGGCGATCAAAATGATCGGCTCGCGATGAAGCCAGCAAGGCGGCAACCCCCGCAGCCAGTGAATAGGCCGACACCAGCAAACCAAAATGCGCGGTGCTGATCTGCATTTCGGCCATCAGATACGACGCCAAAGGCATCATGATCATGAAATCGGCAATCGTGCTGAACATCACCAGCATCAAGGTCAGCAACATGGCCAATTCGTGTTGGCGGGCGTGGGGCATGGCGATAAAACCGCAGTCGGGATTGGAGAATTTATTTTACCGAACAATCACTTGCTTGACGCCCGATTCATGCCGCCGGGCAGAAGGTAATTTTATACATTCAATTTTTTGCATTGTGGCCAATCGGCAAATGCAAAAATGGCTTGGGCTTTGCTCACCAGACTGCTAAACCGAAATAGGCGCAAGGCATCTTGAGCCAGAAAAAGTGGAGGTTATTATGGGCAATAGCAAAACCAAAGGGCGCATTACGGTCAGCTCGCGCATCGACTTTGTCCGGCACGCTTCCGAGCAGCTGGACGACGCTGTGCTGGTATTTATTTATGATGCGACCGACGAGCGCACCACCAAATCCCGCAGCAGTCTGGTCGATTACCTAAACGACATCGGCATGATGACCGTCGCTCAAGCCATTGAAGCGCATAAATCCATCATTATGTTTGAAAATGCCGACGATGCAGTTCGCGCCTGGCAACAGGTCTGCGATCACAGTCATGCGCTGGGCGCGCATGTATTCTGGCGCGGACTACAGGACGATGCCGTTCACCACGCACTGATGAAAGCACGTCCCAAAGAAACCAGCCCGCTGGTTCATCACTGACAGGTATACTCCGCAAACCAAATTTACATAATGGCCGCAAAGATATACCCATCAAGAAGGGGCAATGTTCTCAATACGTGTTGATCCTAACCCAGCTGGTGGATCTAGGGCTTGAAATCCCCTCTCACCCATCGCCGAGGGAGTGGAGCGAGACAAACAGCTTTGCCGTTTGGCTCGCGACCGACCGAGGGAAGCCCGGAGGGCCGCAGGTGGGGGTCGCCTTTCTTTGCTTACTTTCTTTGGCGAAGCAAAGAAAGTGAGTCCCCGTCGCGGATTGCGACTGTAAAACACCGCGCCGAAGGTGCTAAAAACTATCAACACGAAATAAGAACATCGCTCAAGAAGGACGCTGCGGCGTCCTTTTTTATTTGTTCAGTTTCCTGAGTCGGCGGTTTGCTGCAAATGGGCAATGACCTTGTTCAAGCCCAACGTCAATTGCCGGATCGAACCGATAAAATCCCAATCCTCACCGTCAATTTTGACTTGATTGGAAATGGCTCTGACTTCCAGGAAACGCTGCTGTTCGGCCAGGCAAACCTGAAAAAACGCCGCGCCTTCCATATTTTCAATATCAATATGTCGCGTTGAAACAAATGGTGCCATTGCGGCATTCAATGAATTGCTGCTCGCCAGCGGCAGCGGTGCATCATCAGGCAGATGCGGGCAATCCCATTGCCGCACGGCAGTAAAATCCATTGCCAGATCCAGATCAGCCAGATGCGTAAACCCGCTCGGCGTAAAAAAGCCCAGATCAGCCTCGCGCTCGCTGCTGACCAAGACCGTATCGCCGATTTTAAACGCCGAATCCGGATAAACCCCGGCAATGCCCCCCATCAGCAACCAGTCGGGTTGGTGGCGAGCAATGATTTTGCTAGTCTGATAGGCTGCCGTCGTCAAACCCACGCCACAAAATTCAACAATAACATCAGGATGATCAAAAAATTGGGCTTCGGTACGGCTGGGAAAAACAACGACGATTTTCATCTGGAGCGCAGCTTGGGAAAAAGCCGATTGTAACCGCATCAGATAACGATCCAAAACAAAAGCCACCGCATACATTCGGTGGCTTTTGTAATTTAACTGGTAATCAGCGAGATTGAGGCTTGGCTAACTAATCGTTTTCTTGTTCGCAATCCGGGTCAGTGCCAGCAGCACAGCCGACGGGGTATCGCTCTCTTCCAATGCTTCACGAATCCGGTTAAACGCCGCCGCGGCATCGGCAGGATATTTGCCGAACGAAACCACATTGCTGTGCTTCCAGCCCGCAGCCTGCATCACTTCATTGCGAAACTTCGGCCCTTCCAGCGGATTAGTGCCTGGTACCATTTGCAACAGGGCACGCTCGATTAGAACATGCGGAAAAGGCGTGGCAGAAAGCGTTGTGAAATGTTCTGGTTTTACTTCGTCAAATTGCATTATGGCACCTCGAGAAAATAATCTGGCTTTCTGTATCTAAGCCCATCCCCAACCTTTTTGCCAGTGCAAAAAGCTGAAATCTCGGAAAGATTTTGCGTTTCAGGAAAAACGCCACGCGACAATCCGGCTCACTTTTTGTCCCTGCGCCATAGTCAGAGTTTGCACTTCGCAGGCTGCAAGCGTTTTAAGCGCACGGTAAATCGCCGGCAGATTTTCACTTTTTGAAACCAGCGTCGTAAACCAGCCGACTTGCGCAGCAAAATCGGCGCTTTCGGCAATCATCCGGCCAATAAAGCGGCTCTCGCCGCCCTCGCACCACAGCTCGTTATGCTGTCCGGCAAAATTCAGTCTGGGCTGTTTGTCATTTCCCCGCGCCAGACCCAGATTACGCAGCTTGCGGTTCGACCCTGCTGCTGCATCGGCTTGGGAGGCATGAAAAGGCGGGTTGCACAGCGTAAAGTCAAAATAGTCATCACTTTGAATCACACCGTGAAAAATTTGCTGCGGCTTTGCCTGCAAACGCGTTTCCAGTCCACCGGCCAAAACAGGATTATGGGCAAAAATCTGTGCCGCATTAGCTAATGAAACCGGATCAATATCCGAGCCGACAAAAGACCAGCCATAACTGGCTCTGCCCAGTATCGGATAAATCGCATTCGCTCCGACGCCGATATCCAGCCCGCGTACCGCATTGCCACGCGGAATTTTCCCCTGTCCTGCCAGTAAATCGGCAAGGGTATGCACGTAGTCAGCACGCCCAGGAATGGGCGGGCAGAGATACCCCTCTGGTGTACCCCATTGCTCGATGCCGTAAAAATGCTTCAGCAAGGCACGGTTCAGCGCTTTGACTGCCTGCGGGTTGGCAAAATCAATGCTGTCGTCACCGTAGGCATTTTTCGCAACAAAGGCAGAGAGCTCGCCACTGGCAGCAATCAGCGCGGCAAAATCATATCGCCCCCGATGCAGATTGCGCGGGTGCAGTCCGGCTTTTGCTGCCGGTTTGGGTGCAGGAGATTTTCTGGCAGGTTTGGGCATGGCATCGACAATCCGGAACAGGGCAAAACCCGAACCAAGTAAAACGAATCGGCCACAGTAACAGATATTCGGACTGCGCTAAACCCGGCGCATTGAGCTCAGCAGCGCTTCGCCTGCCGCATGGGCTAAACTATCACAACGACCTCGCTGGAAACATCATCATGACCGATCCCATCGTCCGCCATTTTCGCCAGATTCTGATCTGGCCTTTGCAACTGATGCCGCTGGCGCACGGCCAGATGGGTCGACACTGGGAATCGATGCAGCAAATGGTCAAAGCGCCCGGCTCGCCGTGGGAAGAACGCACCAGCGAGTTTGATTGCTCGCCCGAAGCATTTCAGGAGCGGCATTACCGCGAATTTGTCACTTTCCTGCCGTATGTGCAGCGCTTTCTCTATGGCGAAGGCGTCAGTGAAGCGGCTGATGCAGCGTCCTGGGGTCATTCGCCACTGCATGTTTTTCGGCGTAACGACATCAAATCGGTTCGCATGATGTACAAGGACGGCGTTGAATGCGATTTCCGCGTCGCGCATATCGATCTGTATTTCTTCTTTGATATTGATGTCGCGATACTGGCGTTTGAAATCATGGCCGACGATCTGCCGATGCGCCGCGTGCAAGATACAATGTTCCGCATGGGGCGCGCTTTTCCGGCGCAATGGGACGAAGACGAACATGCGACCAATTGCCCGACCCGGATACAGTGGCTCGCAGCCGATGGCGCGGTGCTGTGCGAATCGGACTATGAAAACCGCCAAGCCTTTCTGGCGCACGTTGGCGAATTTCGTTCGACGCGCATGGCGGCGCACTGGGATTTTCTGCTCAATCCGCTGGTGCCGCATCATTCGGACTCTGCTGGCGCAATTCGTTATCGCCAGCTCGAATATCACCGCATGCCGTTGATGGCTTATCTGTCGTTCGACGATCCCTTTGTACTGCAAAATGAAGATTTTTATCGCCTCGGCATGGTCACCAAACCCGGCGACGGCGATGCGCTGCCGTATTCGCCCAAAGTGTTTGACGACTTCGAGCGGCAGTGCTGCTACGACCGCTTCTGGGTTCCCGAGCGGCAACACCCGGCCACGTCGACCCGGCTGATGTGCAACGGCCATGCTTTTGTGCTGGTCGGCATGCACGGCAGCACTTTTTTCTCCGACGCACAGACCGGAGCGCTCGGTCAGTTCCGTCACCAGCATTTTCTGCTGACGATGATCGCGCATTTTCACAAAGCGGCTTTACTGCTGTTTCGCGAGCGGCTGGCGGTCGCGATGTCTCAACTCAATATCCGCAACAGTCTTTCGGTGCAGCTGTTCAAGCGTGAAATCCGCCAGTGCCTCGAAGGTTTTTTGCGCTTTAACCAGCGCTACTGGTTCCGCGAAGTGTCAAATCAGGTGCTGACCGATCAGTTATTCCAGATGTTGCGTCGCCATCTGGATACCGAAAGCCTGTTCGAAGAAGTCCGCGAATCCGTTCACAGCATGAACCAGTATCTGGAAAACGACGACTTGCGGCGTCAGGCAGACACCGTCGTGCGGCTGACCGTCGTGACGATTCTGGGCATGATAGGCACGACCGTCACCGGCTTTTTGGGAATGAATCTATTTGATTACACCGGCCAACTACCGGGAATTAAATTTGCCATTTTCATGCTGGCCTTGCTCCCGATCATTATGTTGACGATGCTGACCGTCGCCAAATCGCGCCAGCTTTCCGAATTTCTCGACGGCATTGCCGATCAGCGACTGCGCTGGCCGGGCAAATTACTGTTACTCGGCAAAGTATTTACCCGGAAAAGAAAGTAGGGTATTTCAACACAAGCCATACATCCATTGATCCAAATCGACATACCCACCAGACCGGCCAAAGCCGGTCTGGTTTTTTGATTTCAGGTAAAAATTGCCTCCGCCCCGTTATACGGTTCGATCTTGCCGCAAATCACACACATCCGGCGCTTGGGCTGCTAGACTTGCCGACTATTTGATTTGCGAACCACAAGGGTAGAAAAATGAGCAGCACGCGTGTTTTGACTGGCATCACGACTTCGGGAACACCGCATCTGGGCAACTACGTCGGCGCGATACGTCCGGCGATTGCTGCCAGCCAGTCGAACGACACGGATTGTTTCTTTTTCATGGCCGATTACCACGCGCTGATCAAGTGCGATGACCCGGCACGGATCGAACGCTCGCGCCTCGAAATCGCCGCCACCTGGCTCGCCGCCGGGCTAGACCCGGAACGCGTGACGTTCTATCGCCAGTCCGACGTACCCGAAGTCACCGAGTTGAACTGGCTGCTGACCTGCGTCACCGCCAAGGGCCAGATGAACCGCGCACACGCTTACAAAGCCAGCACCGATATCAACGAAGCCGCAGGGGAAGATCCGGATCATGGCGTGACGATGGGGCTGTTCTGCTACCCGATTCTGATGGCCGCCGATATTTTGCTGTTTAACCCGCATAAAGTGCCGGTCGGACGCGACCAGATCCAGCATATCGAAATGGCGCGCGACGTTGCCGCGCGTTTCAACCATCTGTTTGGCGCTGGCAAAGAGCTGTTTGTCCTGCCCGAAGCGCACATCGAAGAGCACGTTGCCACGCTGCCCGGTCTTGATGGCAGAAAAATGAGCAAATCGTACGACAACACGATTCCACTGTTTGAAGGCGGCAGCAAGGCACTAAAAGACGCGATTGCGCGCATCGTGACCAACAGCCTGCTGCCGGGCGAGCCGAAAGATCCGGAATGCCATCTGGTCACGATTTACGAAGCTTTTGCGACGCCGGAACAGGCCGCGAAGTTCAAGGCTGATCTCGTCGCAGGTCTAGGCTGGGGCGATGCGAAAAAACAATTGCTCGAACTGATCGAAAGCCAGATCGGCCCGATGCGTGAACGCTACGCCGAGTTGATGGCGCACCCGGAACGCATCGAAGAATTGCTGCAGATTGGCGCGGCCAAAGCGCGTGCAGTCGCAGCGCCGCTGCTGAAAGAAGTGCGCGAAGCTGTCGGCCTGCGCCGCATGAATGCAATCCCGCAAGTGAAAGAAAAAGCCGTGAAAGTGGCACTACCGACTTTCAAGCAATTCCGTCTGGCCGATGGTCAGTTTTATTTTAATTTCAGCGACGCCGCTGGCCGCCTACTGCTCGAAAGCCAGGGCTTTGCTTCGGGCAAGGACGCGGGCCAGTGGGTTGGCAAGCTGAAAAAAGAAGGTATCGCCGCGCTGGGCAATGACGCACCAGTGAAACTGGTCGCTGACATCAGCCACGCCGAAATTGCCGCCGCATTGCAGGCGCTCAATGTCGACTAAATGCCATGACAATGTATTAAGATGTTCCTGTTGATTAGCCCGGCGAGCGAGTATGCGAGTCTTACTGCACACCTTTAAACTGAGCATTCTGCTCGCAGCCAGCTCGACAACGCTGGCCGCGCCGGCGATCCGCGTCGCACTCGGCGAAAACAAGCCGCCTTATATCATGCAGGAAGCGCACGCCGGTATTGAATATGAGCTGATCACCACCACGCTCAAACGCGCCGGATTCCAGGTCGAAGCGCAGCATATGCCCAATAAACGCGCTTTGAATCTGTTTGCCAGCGGCAAAATTGACGCAACCATCGTCGCCGATGGTGCCATCGTTTCCGAGCCATATATTGCTTACAAAAACATGGCGGTCACTTTGTGCGAGAAAAATATCCGGCTCGAGCACGTCAATGACCTGAGGCAATATCAGGTCGCCACATTTCACAATGCCAGCCAGTTGCTGGGGACTGATTTTGCCCGTGCCGTCGCCGATGATTCACGCTATAGCGAAGTCAGCCCGCAATACCTGCTCAACCGCATGCTCGCAGCAGGGCGGATTCAGGTCGCCATCAGCGATATCAATATTTTCAAGCATTTTAATCAGGCCCTTGATTCACAAGAGCGTCGTACGCTGTGTCCGTATGCCCTGTTTAGCCCAACCCGTTACCGGCTGGCTTTTCGCAATAGCGCGAACCGTGACCGCTTCAATACCGCTTTGCACGAACTGCGTGAAGCCGGTTTTTACGAACAGTTAGCCCAGAAATATGCCTTGCTGCTTGAGAACGAACGACCTTATTTCAAACCATAATCAAACAGTATATTGATACAAGCCAATGAAAATAAAGGCCACAGCCATATACCCAAAGGCCATCATTGATCGATTGATTTTAGCTAACTAAGCAATTAAAACATCCAATTTTATCTATCATAAATTCGGGTCTATGATCCGACCTGTCCCTGCAACACATCTCTCAAATCAAAGGAGTTACACCAAGATGGCGATTATCAATACCAAGGTCAAACCATTCAAAGCCACTGCTTACCATAACGGCAAATTTGTTGATATCACCGAAGAGTCATTGAAAGGCGAATGGTCGGTATTTTTCTTCTACCCGGCTGACTTCACTTTCGTTTGCCCGACCGAACTGGGCGACCTGGCTGATACTTATGCCGAATTCCAGAAACTGGACGTAGAAATCTACTCGGTTTCAACTGACACCCACTTTGTTCACAAAGCATGGGCTGACGCGTCTGACACCATCGCCAAAATCAAATACCCAATGATCGGCGACCCAACTGGCACGATTACTCGCAACTTCGACGTGATGATCGAAGAAGAAGGCCTGCCACTGCGCGGTACATTCGTTATCAATCCGGAAGGCGAAATCAAGATCGCTGAAATTCACGATCTGGGCATTGGCCGCGACGCCAAAGAATTGCTGCGTAAAGTGCAAGCTGCACAGCACGTAGCGAACAACCCAGGCGAAGTTTGCCCAGCCAAATGGACACCAGGCGAAGCAACACTGACGCCATCGCTGGATCTGATCGGCAAGATCTAAGCTACCACCGTCTCACCCGGGGCAGCGCTGCCTGCCCCTTCCTTGCCGCTTCAGCGGCAAGGATTTCAGTGATTAGCCAGCTCGTTTGCCCAATACATGGCAAGGTATATTGACTCAGACTAGGCCAGCAAATGGCTTTACCAATATACCTACATGAATGGCTGATCAGTGAAATCCCGAAATTTTCCCGGAGTAATACCCATGCTTGATGCCAACATCACAGCCCAGCTATCGGCTTATCTGGAAAAACTGCAATACCCGATCGAACTGATCGCTTCGCTCGACGACAGCAAAGCCGCGAGTGAAATCCGTACCCTGCTCGGCGAAATTGCCGCGCTGAACAGCAAAATCAGCGTGCGTCACGATGGGGACAACAACCGTAAACCGTCGTTTGCCATCGCCAAACAGGGCGAAAAGCCGCGAGTCAGCTTTGCCGGCATTCCACTCGGCCATGAATTCACGTCCCTGGTATTGGCGCTGCTGCAAACCGGCGGCCACCCGCCGCGTGTTGACGATGCAACGATTGCGACAATCAAGGCTTTGCAAGGCTCGTTTGAATTTACGACTTTTGTCTCGCTCTCTTGCCACAACTGCCCGGATGTCGTGCAAGCGCTCAATCTGCTGTCGATTCTGAATCCGAATATCCGCCATGAAATGGTCGATGGTTCGCTCTATCAGGCCGAAGTCGCCGAGCGCCAGATCATGGCGGTGCCGACCGTGCTGCTGAACGGTGAGCCATTCGGTCAGGGCAGAATGACGCTTGAAGAAATCATCGCCAAAATCGACACCGGCAGCGCTGATCGCCAGGCCGAGGAAATCAATACCAAAGCACCATTCGACGTGCTCGTCGTCGGTGGCGGGCCAGCCGGTGCGGCGGCAGCGATTTATGCTGCGCGCAAAGGCATTAACACCGGCGTCATTGCCGAGCGTTTTGGCGGGCAAGTGCTCGATACGATGGGCATAGAAAACTTCATTTCGGTCAGCCACACCGAAGGGCCGAAACTGGCTGCCGCGCTGGAAAGCCATGTGCGTGAATATGAAGTCGACATCATGAATTTGCAGCGCGCCGAGAAACTCGTTACGAACGATGGCTTGATCGAAGTGCAGCTCGCCAGCGGTGCCACCGTCAAAAGCCGCAGCGTGATTATTTCTACCGGCGCACGCTGGCGTGAAATGAATGTGCCGGGCGAGCAGGAATATCGCGGTCGTGGCGTCGCGTACTGCCCGCATTGCGACGGCCCACTGTTCAAGGGCAAGCGCGTTGCAGTGATCGGCGGCGGCAATTCGGGCGTTGAAGCAGCGATTGATCTGGCCGGCATCGTTGCGCATGTCACGCTGCTCGAATATGGCAACGCGCTGCGCGCCGACGCCGTGCTGCAGACCAAGTTACGCAGCCTGCCTAATGTCACGGTCATCATGAATGCCCAGACCACTGACGTGCTCGGCGACGGCAACAAAGTCAACGCGCTGGCGTATCTTGAGCACACCAGTGGCGACTCGCACCGGATCGAACTCGAAGGTGTGTTTGTCCAGATCGGTCTGTTACCGAATACCGATTGGCTTAAAGGTACCTTGAATTTAAGCCGCCACGGCGAAATCGAAGTCGATAGCCACGGCCGCACGTCGATTCCCGGCGTCTTTGCAGCAGGTGACGCGACGACGACCCCATTCAAACAGATCATTATCGCGATGGGTGAAGGATCAAAAGCCTCACTGGCAGCCTTTGATTATCTGATTCGCAGCGGGCAATAATTCAAATATACCCTTAAGGGTATCTCCTTAAAAAACAGCATGAATCTTGGTTTCATGCCCATACCCAACAAAAAAGCCGTTCAATCGAACGGCTTTTTTCATTCTGCGAGGCCAGATCATTTGACCTTGAACAACTCCTCGATCGCCAGCTCACCATTGTAGGCCGCACCGCGATGGCCGGAGCGGCGCAAGGCATTGGCCCATTCCTGCACGATGGGTTTTAACTCTTCGGCACTGCGGACACTGCCAAGCATGATCGCCAGTTTTTCTTCCCAATTCTGCCCCAGATATTCGTGCGTCACCGACATGATGATTTTGCGTGCTTCGGTCAGCTGCTGGCTATTGGGGCGCGGCACCGGTGGCGCGACCGTTTTTGGTCCGCTGAACTGGATTTGTTCAAGCGATTGCTGACGCAGCTGGCGCGAAATAAAACCAGCATCGAGCAATTTTTTCAGATTAACCAAGACATCCTGCCCCGGCAGCATCGCGACCAGCATATCGGCACTACGCTGACCATCGATCATGAACAGCAATTGGCGCTCTTTCTGGCCGATAGCGCCACTGCGCGTTTGCAATTCGTCGGTTCCGGCTGCGGTTTTGGTGTAAATGGCTTGATCCATCTGATCTGCCCTCTGGCTGACTGGGTAGATGATATATAAGCCAAGCCATTTGTAATCACAATACGCAGACTACAATTTTGGCGGAAAGCAGACACTTTTCTGTCATAGTTCGCTGATAAACAGCTGAATACAAAGCACTTTCAAACCAGCTTAGCGCGAGCGCTGCATAACATGCAGCACCAGCCCCAGCATGATCAGCGCCGTTCCCCACAATTCATAAGCATGCAGCACCTCGTCATTGAGCCAGTGCCCCAGCCACAGCGAAGTCGCGGGAGTAATCAGCGAAATCAGCGCAACGCTGATCGGGCGGCACTGGCCGATCAGCCAGTAATACAGGCCACCAGCCAAGACCGAGCCGATGCTGGCCAAATAAACCAGCGCGGCCAGCGCCCTGCCCGAAGCCTGCTCGGGCAATGGCGCGCTTGAGGCCAGCCAAAACAGCAGCGAGAGCACTGCGCAAATCAGCAAGCCTCCGGCATTAACCGCCTGCGATGACAGGCTGGCGGCGTAACGCTTGAGCAGCACCGCAGCCCCCGCTTGCAAAGTCATCGCCAGCAACAGCGCCAACATGCTGGGCAAGCCACTGCGGGACCAGCCCAGATTCTGGCTAAAAATCACCGCCAGTCCGGCCAGACTGATGCTTATCGCCAGCCATTCGGTCGCATTGACCGGACTTGCCAGCCAGCGCGCGGCAAACAGAGCGGTCGCCAGCGGCATCAATCCGAACAATACGGCGACCATCCCCGATGCGACATATTGCGAAGCCCAGAAAGAGCACAGCATCGACAGCGACAATGCCCCACCGGCGATGACATACGCACGGCAGTGATCCCTATCCAGCGGCAACCATTGACCGCCATTTGCGCGATTGCGCCATAACATCAATGTGGCCGCCAGCATGGCAGCCAGACCAAAGCGGGTCAGCAGCGCCAGACTGAAAGGCAGTCCGGTCACACCCCATTTGATCGCCAGCGCCGTCGTCGACCAGATTGCAATCAGCGCAGCGTAGGCCGGAACAATCCGTGAATTCATTAACGAACCATGTTTTTAACGCTCAGCACCGGATCGGCATTGGCGGCAATATCGGCCAGCGTCAACAGCCGCGACAGCTGGGCGTTTTGCCAGCTGAACACATCGACGCTCAGAAAACTGCCGGTACCGGCCGAGCGCGTCACGACCAGCACCTCGTTGACGCCATTCTCATCGACGTCGGAGCTTAAAACCTGCTCTATCGTGCCGTTGCGAGGAAAAATTTGGCCCGCCAGAAATTCATCAAACGGAAATTTGGCTTTCTGGCCACCATACAAACGGATGCTGTAACTACCGATGCTGCGCGGCTCATTCTCGCCCTCGGCGACGACAACCGTGCCATTGCCGACCGGCAAGACAAAGCGATTCAATTTCGGACTCGCCACATCCTTGGCCTGAGCGCCGAAAGCGCTGCAGAGCAAGAGCACGAAAAACAGATTTTTCATCGGAAAGCCTCAATTCAAAACACAAGGATACGCCGCATCAAGCGCAGCCGGTGCGCTTTGGCATTAATTCGCAGAAAATCGATTATTCCGCCATTTGCTAGCGTTCGCCAGCAGGGTTTTCTGCAATAGCGATCATGAAGCTATTGCAGCGGATTGATCGCCAGCCCGCCATTTCCGCTACCGATCACCGCAACGCCGCTGCTGCTGGCGGCGATCAGTGCAATCATCAAGGCCAGCGTCAGCACGCCTTCGACTTCACTACTCATAAACTGGCTGCTTGATGGTGGCGGTGGGGGAATAAAGCGGCGCGCAATTTCGGTAATCGACAGGCTATAGGCAATATCACGCCCGTCGCAGGCCAGCCGGATCGCATCGGCGGGCTGGCTGGTTTCGAGCTCGGTTTGCGACAGCGTACTGCTGTGCTGTTCGATGTAGCGGTTCAAATCAGCAAAGGCTTGCTGACACTCGGGCGTGATGGATTCGAGCGGCTCGGCCGCATTCGCAGCCGGAACCGACACGGCCAGCTGCGCGGCAATCAGCGCCAGTAGCACGGCGGTTTTTCTGAATGCAAACATCTCGTCAGCCCCCCTCGTTTACTGCTTTACAGTGGCGATTCAAACCAGGCCCCACAGCATTTTGCTTGCCAGCACAATCAACAGCACAGCGAAGCATTTTTTCAGTGTAGCCACAGGCAAGCGATGTGCCGCCGCCGCGCCGAATTTCGCCATCGGAAAACTCGCCAGCACAATGCCAGCCAAGGCGGGTATATAGATGTAGCCAGCAGTCATACTAGGTAAGGAAGCAATACCCCACCCACCATACAAATAACCCGCAGCACCAGCGAGCGCAATCGGCACGCCGATTGCCGACGAAGTGCCAATCGACGTTTTCACCGGCACATTGCACGCGCTCAGAAAAGGCACTGACAGCGAACCGCCGCCGATACCCACCCAGCTCGAAATCATGCCGATCACCGACCCAACACCGAACATCCCGCCGCAGCGCGGCAATTGCCGCGACGGCTTGGGCTTCAGATCAAGCAGCATTTGCGCTGCGACCGAATATGCAAAGACAACAAACAGCCATTGCAGAGCCTGCGTCGAAATCAGTCCGGCGATCTGCGCGCCGATAAAAGTGCCGAGCACAATCCCCGGCGTGATCTGCCGCACGATGTCCCACTGCACTGCGCCGCGGGCGTGATGCGCGCGAACGCTGGCCAGCCCGGTAAAAGCAATCGTCGCCAGACTCGTCCCCAGCGCCAGATGCTGATGCAGTTCGGGCGCAATGCCGGCGCGATGAAAAACGACCAGCAAAGCCGGAACGATCACCAGCCCGCCGCCAACGCCGAGCAGGCCCGCCAGAAAACCGGCGATCAGCCCGACGCCCAGACAGGCCAGCACAATCGTCATCATGTCAGCAGGCTCTGGATGAAAGTCCACTCAGCCTCGCTGACCGGCGTAATCGACAGCCGCGAGCCTTTTTGTAGCACGACCATCCCGGCCAGCGCCGGGTATTGCCGCATTTCGCTCAATGACAATAGCCGCGTCTTGCGGACAAAACCGACGTCAACCTGCATCCAGCGCGGTTTTTCCGGCGTCGCTGTCGGGTCGTAATATTTTGATTCCGCGTCGAACTGCGTCGGATCGGGGTAGGCCGCGCTGACGACTTGCGCAAAACCGGCAATGCCCGGCTCGGCACACGACGAGTGGTAAAACAGCACGCCATCGCCAATCTTCTGGGTATCTCTCATGAAGTTGCGCGCCTGATAGTTCCTGACGCCATACCACCCCACCGTACCCTTGGCGGCCAGATCGTCGATAGACACATCATCCGGCTCGGATTTCATTAACCAGTATTGCATCGCGACACCATATCCGAATTCATTCAGATCAATTTTCCCCGTCAGCTCGGCAAAGTCAAGGCGGCGGCGCGATATAATCGGCGCAATTTTCACGACACACCGAACCGGATTGGATTGATGAGCGAAACAAATCTCGAACTGATCGCCCTGATGCTGGACAGCCACCGCCGTCTGACCGGCCGCGAGCTGGTTCCCGCCGACTGGCCGCTGGCGCAGGCTGCACACTGGCTGCAGCACGAAGCGCCGTTTTGCGTGCTCGCGCACGAAGCGGGCTTTGATCCGCGCTTCATCTTCGCCAATGCGACTGCACAACGCTGCTTTGAATACAGTGCATCCGAACTGATCGGTCTGCCGTCGCGCCTGTCAGCTGAAGCGCCCAACCGCGAAGAGCGCCAGCAACTGCTCGATGCGGTCAGCCGCAACGGTTACGCCAGCGGCTATCGCGGACTGCGCATCGCCAGATCGGGTCGGCGTTTCTGGATCGAGGACGTGACGGTGTGGAATCTGATCGACGAAGCCGGGCAATGCCATGGGCAGGCGGCGACGTATGCAAGCTGGCGGGACGCATAAACTGCGACAAGGTTCGTGCATGGCAAGGCTTTCAGTTCGCATCGGCACTTGCTGAGCATCGTGCAGCCGCTAAGATGAATTTCCTGCAGGCAAGTTATGTGGAGTTTCTAATGCGCTCGCTACTGCTCCTTACCCTGTTTTACAGCGCCATCGCCTGCGCCGACTGGTTTCCAATCGATGTCAAAGCCGACGGCAAAACCTTGAGCTACACCCCTTTGAACAAAGCGCGTCAAGCTTGGCGGGTTTGTGCGCTCTTGCCGCAGGCGAAAGACCGTTTCTGGTGGGGTATTTCGTGGGGGCTGGCGCAGGAAGCCGACCGGCAAGGCATCAAACTTGGTATTTACCAGGCAGGTGGCTATGAACAATCGGACAAGCAACAACGCCAGTTTGACGATTGCCTCGCACAAAAAGCCGACGCCATTATTGTCGCAGCGACCGCCGACGCCACGAAGGCTTTAGCCAGCCGCATCGCCAAGGCCGCAGCAAACAAAATCCCGGTTATCAATCTGACTAATGGCCTCAATCTACCGCAAATCAGCGCTCATATTCTGAGCAATACCGAGGAAATGGGGCAATTGGCCGCCAGCCATATTCTAAGCCTGGCCGGCAACAGCGCGCCGACCGTAGCTTGGCTGCCGGGTCCGAACAAAACCGAATGGGTAAGCAATGCCGAAATTGGGGTTCAGAAAATCCTCGCGCCACCCAAAGCCAAACTGCTTCATGGCGGCTATGGCGTCACTGAACTGGAGACCCAAATGACCTTGGTGCGCGCGCTGCTCGCCAAACAGCAACCCGATTATCTGCTCGCCAACGCCGTCGCTGCCGACGCGGCCAGCCGCCTGATTAAATATGGCGCGCAAAAAAAGATGCCTATCATCGCCTATTACAGTAATGAAGAAACCATCAATGCGCTGCGCCAAGGCCGAATTCAAGCGGTCGTTGCCAGCCAGTCGGTGATCGAAGCGCGGATCAGCATCGATGTTGCCATCCGGATTCTGGAAAACCAGCCCTACGCACACATCATCAATCCTAGCGCCATCCTGCTGACCCAGTCACAGCTTGATCGTTTCAATATCAAACATGTTCTTTCACCCGCTCAGCAATGGTTTGTCGCCAAACCATTGCCCAAGTAAATTTCAAACCAAATCGAGAACACCATGACCCTGCAAGAACGCCTTGGCTTTAGTGCTAATGATCGAGTCCTCATCGTTCATGCCGACGACATCGGCATGTGTGAAGCCACCGTCAGCGCCTGGCGCGAGCTGCATGGCAACAGCAGTATGAGTTCGGCCTCAGCGATGGCGCCGTGTCCGTGGTTCCCCGCCGCCGTGCAGGCCGTGCGGGAAGCAGGCGACAGCGCCGATATGGGGCTGCATCTGGTACTCAATTGCGAATGGCGCAACAATTATCGCTGGGGGCCCATCAGCGGCGCCAATACCCCGGCAGAGTTAAGCGATGAAGCTGGCTATTTTTATCCGCTGGCGGCCGATACCTACCAAAAATCGCGACTTGACTTGGCCTACGACGAACTCGCCGCCCAGCTTGAGCGCGCCCGGCAGCTCGGCCTGCCGCTGACGCATCTGGACACGCATATGATGACGGCGCTGCACCCCGATTTATTCGACCATGTGCTGCGCCTGAGCCGCGAAACCGCGCTGCCCGTCCTGGTGCCGCATTACCGCGACGCGCAAGTGCTCGCCGACGAAAGCAAAATGCCGCTGGCACTGTGCGAGCGCACCGCGCAGCAAATCGCCAGCGAGCTGGCTAACCCCGTCGACGCGTGGGTTGTACTGCCGTTCGGGCAACATCTGAGCGATGAAGAACGACTGGACTGGACAGCCAAAGTGCTGAAATATTATTTCGCCGCCCCCGGCGTTTACGCGCTGATCGGCCACCCCGCCAATGACACACCCGAACTGCGCGCCATCGCCCCCGACTGGCAAACGCGCGTCGCCGACCGCCGTCTCTTTGCCAGCGCCGGCCTGCGCGAGCTGATTGAGCGCGAAGGATTTCATGTCGTCGGAATGCGCGAAATTGCCGCGCTCGGAATCTGAATCGCGCGGGTGGTTTTTTCAAGCAAAGGCGCAATGTCAAAAACATTGCGCCGATGAACTCAACCCCCACTCGCCCCTTATTTAACCGGAATCATCAGGTGCTGGTAGGGCGTACCCGGCCACATGACATAGGGTACGGTGGTATCCGGAGCGGCATTTTTGGGATACATATCGTAGAAACTCGCTTCGGCGCCCACGATCATGACGTGAGGTCCGGTTTTGACCCAGTGATTGTCGGCTGCCGGTTTGGTGGCATAAGGATCGGTATTGCTGGCATCAGTGCCGCCAGAGAGCATATACATAAAGCCAATCTTGCCACTGGCCGGTGTCTTGTGTGCCATCCAGGCACCCGCCCATTCCCAGGCGGCTTTGTCCATGCACATCGGATCGGGGCCGGGAGTAGCCGGGTTATCGGGCATGCAGGTAAAACCATTACTGCCTGAGCGCAAGGTTCGCATCTGCCCATCAGCGCTCATCGCAACAATTGTGGCCTGCGCGCTGACCTTCTTCGGTGCAGCCTTCATTGCACTCTTGATCAGTTTCTGATCGGCACGCGACAGCGCTGTTTTTCCGGAATCCATTGCTGAATCCATCGCGACCGCCACCGGAGCCGCCATCACCACCAGACTGGCGGCGATTAAAAACGGATAGTGTTTCATGATTATTCTCCTAGGATGCCTCTCCTCTGACAAGGTGTCGCCGAAGTATCGTGACCAGCAGCCGCACGGCATGCCATAGCAACAGAATACCTTTACAAAATAAGGGGATAGGCTCTACTCATATAGCTGGACACCCGCCATATTCAAGCAGTTCACAGGTCAACGGTGCGAATCAAATCATGACCGGCAGCGATAAGCAGTCAACGCACCTGGGCGCAGCAACTGGCAGGACCGAGCTGGCAGAATTCTGGCACATCATTCCCGGCTGCAATCTTGATCGCGAAACCGATTTGCCAGCACCGCCTTGAATCAGAAAAAATGCCCCGCATCGCGGGGCATTGCTCTCTAAAGCTTACTCATCAACAGCTACAGCCATATACCCACAATCAGGCCGGTACTGCGCTGCTGATCTGCTGACCGCGAACGGTATGTACAGCAGTACCAACATTGGGCGATTTTTTGACCCACGGCGACTCGGCCAGCGCTTTTTTCATATCAGCGTAACCAACATTGCGGCGTTCGAGAATCGACGGACGCGAAAATTCGGCATCCGAATCCGAAATCTGATCGCTGGCCGGCTGATAAATCAGATGCACGATATCGAAATGTGCATTGCCATTGTGCGCCGCCAGATCCAGATGATCGCTGACCGCTTTGACATCGACCTTTTGAGAGAGCTGATGCAGCACGCGGCGATGATTGTGCCGCGCAGCCAGAGAGCGGATATTTTCGCTGCTGCGGCTGGCGTATTGAATCTGCTTCTGCCGCCAGTTGACTTCGTCCATATTGCGCGGCGCTGCGCCGTGCGAATCCCACAGATCGACCATAAAGACCAGCGTATGCCCGTCGCTATCGTCCTGGAAAATCGCATCGAGCGGTGTATTCGACACGCAGCCGCCGTCCCAGTACAGCTCGCCATCGACTTCGGTCGCCGGAAATCCCGGTGGCAATGAACCGCTGGCAAGCACATGCTCGGGTCCGATTTTGCATTTTGGGGTGGTGCGATTATCAAAAAATTTCAGCTCGCCCGTCGTGACTTTGGTCGCACCGAGCGACAGCCGCGCGCCACTGCCATCGGTCGCATTGATAAGCTCAAAGTTGGCCAGACGCTGCAAGGTATTGCGCATCGGTGCCGTATCGCAAAAGCTCGCGGCCTGCGGATCGACATCATTAAACAGCAGCGGGCTGGGGAAACGCGGCGTCCAGAAATTGGGCTGCCCCATCCACACCGCTTCCATGAAATTGAACTGGTTATACAGACGGCGCAAGGAGCCGTGCAAATACAGCCCGGTCATATTATCGCGCGAAATGTCTTCCCATAATGCCTCAAGCTGGCTCAGACGATGCTCGGGCTTGTTGCCAGCCAGAACGCACGCATTGATCGCGCCGATTGAAATGCCGGAAAACCAGTCGGGCTCCAGCCCGGCTTCGTGCAGCGCCTGATAAGCGCCAATATGATAAGCGCCCAAAGCTCCACCGCCTTGCAAAACCAGCGCAATTTTGGGTTTTTGTTTCGATGCTGCTGCCTGACCTGCTGCCATAACGACCTCTCCCTGATTGATATTGCACCGCAACACGGCGCGCGAAGTATCGTTATGGTATGAAGTTGGAATTTTTCAATTTTTTTCAGCAATCCAGTTCCAGATTTAATCCAGATCAGTGCATTTCAAACTGGAATAGCGGCCAGACAATCACAGGTATACGGCCGCAAATCAATCTCAGATTGGCCTGCAAGGTAATACCATTATATGTATACGCAACCAACACCGGATGGCGTGCTTGCCAGCTAGCTATGCCCTGAATGACGGACTCATAAAATGAGCACTGGAACGGTGCCAATTATCGCTGGCGACTCGCTGTCATTTTTTATCCACTGTCTACAATTGCCGCCAGTCGCTGCGTCAGATTAGAGTAATTATTGACCGGCATGCTAGGCTTCATCCCGTCAAAACAAGGATTCATCAAAATGAAATTGCTGTTATTAAGTGCACTTCTGCTCAACGCCAGCGTGATGGCCGCCGAACCAACGCTGCTGGAAACACCGGTGGTCTACGCGGCCGACGCCAGTGTCGTTCCCAAAGTTAAAGAAGAATGCAAAATTGAAGGCATGCTGGAAAAGCGCATCGGCGAGATACTTGCCAAAGCCAATCAGGGTCTGGGTACCATCGCACAGGGAACGCCAGTGGCAGACGGTCAAGTGTTACGTCTGAAAATTAGCCATGTCCTTGGTGTGGGTGGCGGCGCATACAGTGGCCCAAAAGCCATCACGGTATACGCCGAGCTGCTGCAAAATGGCAAAGTCGCACGCGAAACCAAACTGAATCGCTGGTCTATGGGTGGCGTATTTGGCGGCTTTAGCGGGACTTGCTCGATTCTTGACCGTTGCGCTGTCGCAATCGGCAAAGACCTGGCGCAATGGGTCAAAGACCCAAGCTACATCATCAAAGATCAGCCTGCACCAAAAACCGAAGCCGCTCCCGCCCCCGAAGAAGTAAAGTCCTGAATGCAAAACCCCAGCAACCTGGGGTTTTTTAATATCGGATCAGACTGCAGCTATGCACCACGCCTAGCTGCTTCGATTGCCGCGATGTCGATTTTGCCCATCGTCATCATTGCGGCAAAAGCGCGTTTGGCTGCTGCTTGGTCGGGGTCGCTAATCGCCGCCATCAGCGCGCGCGGCGTGATTTGCCATGACAATCCCCATTTATCCTTGCACCAGCCACATTCACTTTCCTGCCCGCCGTTGCTGACAATCGCATGCCATAAACGATCCGTTTCAGCCTGATCGTCGGTCATGATCTGGAACGAAAAAGCCTCGCTGTGTTTGAACTCCGGCCCGCCATTCAGAGCCAGGCAAGCCATGCCGGCGACGGTGAATTCGACCGTCAACACATCGCCCTCTTTACCGGCGGGATAGTCGGCAGGCGCGCGATAAATTGCGCCCACTGCGCTATTGGGAAAAGTGTCGGCGTAAAACTGCGCGGCTTCGAGCGCGCTGCCGTCGTACCAGAGACAAATTTTATTATCCATTTTCTGCTCCTTGAGCGGTGATGACCGGCGCGCGCTTGTGCTAGATCAAGCCTGGCCAACTTTAGCGCGATCAAGCATTTATCGGTGAAATTGGTCGGTGTTAGAGTGCTTGGGCTCCCTATTCGTTCAACCGTCTGCCCAAGGATTTCACGATGAAATTTGATACGCTCGCCATTCACGCCGGTTACAGCCCCGACCCAACAACCAAGGCGGTGGCCGTCCCAATCTACCAGACGACCAGCTACGCTTTTGACGATACCCAGCACGGTGCCGATCTGTTTGATCTGAAGGTCAAAGGCAATATCTACACGCGCATCATGAACCCGACGACCGATGTGCTCGAACAGCGCGTCGCGGCTTTAGAGGGCGGCATCGGCGCGCTGGCGCTGGCTTCGGGACAGGCGGCGATTACCTACGCGATCCTGACCATCGCCGAAGCGGGCGACAATATCATCGCGACCAGCGCGCTGTACGGCGGCACTTACAATTTGTTCGCGCATACCTTGCCGCAGTACGGCATTTCGGTGAAGTTCGTTGACGCCAATGACCCGCAAGCCGCCGCCGCGCTGATCGACGAGCGCACCAAGGCCATTTACTGCGAATCGATCGGCAATCCGCTGGGTAATGTCGTCGATTTCGCCGCTTTTGCCGCCGTGGCGCACGCCGGTGGCATTCCGCTGATTGTCGATAACACCGTGCCGACGCCGTATCTGTGTCGTCCGATTGAACACGGCGCCGACATCGTCGTCCATAGTCTGACCAAATATATGGGCGGTCACGGCACCAGCATCGGCGGCATCATCGTCGATAGCGGACGTTTTCCGTGGGCTGAGCACAAAACGCGTTTCCGTCGCCTGAACGAGCCTGAAGTCAGCTACCACGGCGTCGTTTACACCGAAGCGCTCGGTGAAGCGGCATTTATCGGTCGTGCGCGCACCGTGCCGTTGCGCAATATGGGTGCGTGCATTTCGCCGTTCAATGCGTTTCTGATTTTGCAGGGGCTGGAAACGCTCGCGCTGCGCATGGATAGGCACGTTGAAAATGCGCTCAAAGTCGCTGATTTTCTGCAAACACACGCCAAAGTGGCTTGGGTGAATTACGCCGGTCAGTCCGGCCACCCAAGCAAAGCGCTGGTTGATCAATATTTCGGTGGCAAAGCATCCGGTCTGCTGACTTTTGGCGTGAAAGGTGGCCGCGAAGCGGGCGCGCGTTTTCAGGATGCGCTGCAATTGATCACGCGGCTGGTGAATATTGGCGACGCCAAATCGCTAGCCTGCCATCCGGCCAGCACGACGCACCGCCAGCTCTCGCCTGCCGAGTTGCAACGCGCCGGCGTGTCGGAAGATATGGTTCGGCTGTCGATCGGCATCGAACACATCGACGACATCCTCGCCGATCTGGATCAGGCGCTGAACAAAGTTTAAAACGCTGGGTATATAGCTGCAGATAAATATGATATTGACCTGCAGCTATATACAATGCCATGTATACGTCCATTTCAAGATACAAATCTTAATCAGGTAGCTCCGAAAAAGCGAAGCTACACGTTTCAATAAACTGATTTCGACAGCCGCATGCTGAATGTAAAAAGCCAGTTCGTTTGATCGGCAAATAGATTCAATTGCAGTCGTTCCCCCCTTCTTTGAAGGGGGGCGAGGGGGGATTTCAGCACTATTTTAGCGATTACTGGGGCTGAAATAGTGTCAAATCCCCCTCAATCCCCCTTTTTCAAAGGGGGAAGTAGTCAGTTTTACTGGCATCAACACGAATTGAAAACATCACCGTTTGATCTGGCTTTATTTGACGCGCATTCAGCGTTTGATGGCAGATCAAACGACCTTGAATTGCGCCACGCCGCCGTGCAATTGCTGCACCAGCTCTTTCAACTGTCGCACCGACCCGGCGGCAAGCGTGACTTCGCGTGCATTGTTTTCGGCCATCAGCGAGATATCGCCGATATTGCGCGCGATGTCCTGCGTGCAGCCGCTTTGCTGGTTGGCGACGGTGGCGATTTCCTGCACCAGCGGCGATACGTCGGCCGAATGCCCGTCGAGTTTTTCCACCGCAAGGTCCGCTTCTTGCGCCAATGCTGCGCCTTGTCGTGCCCGGCTGCTGACGCTTTCAATCTGACCGACGACGCTGTGCGTGTCGTCCTGAATCATATTGATCATGCCGGTGATTTGCTGCGTTGATTGCCCGGTCCGCTCGGCCAGTTTGCGGACTTCATCGGCCACGACAGCAAAGCCGCGCCCCATTTCACCAGCGCGCGCCGCTTCAATCGCGGCATTGAGCGCCAGTAAATTGGTTTGATCGGCAATGTCGCGAATCACGCCGACAATGACCGAGATCTGCTGTGAACGCTCGCCCATCTGGTGCACCGCAGCCGCCGACAAATCAATTTCGCTGGCGATCTGATGCATTTCATGCGCGGCTTCTTTCACCACTTTGCGGCCATTGGCTGCGAGGATGCGCAATTCGCTCGTCACGTCGACCGTCTCGTTCACATTGCTGGCGACCTGAACGATGCTGCTGCTCATTTGCTCAATCGCCGCCGAGACCGAGACCGAAGCGCGATGCTGCGCCACCGAGCTTTGTTCGACGGCGCTGGAGGTATGCACCAGCTGATCGGTCGAAGCCGAAACCTGATTGGCTGCGCTCGACACCGTCAGCAGCAATTGCTGCAAGCGCGAGATCAGCGCGTTAAACGCTTCGGCAATTTCAGCCACATCCAGATTGCGGCCAATCGGCGCACGCCGGGTTAAATCGCCTTTGCTGGCAATCTGCTGCATCGCAAGGCGCAGCTCGTCGAGCGGCTGCGTAATGCTGCGCGAGAGCGCCAGCGAAACCAGCAATAAACCGAGCCCGACCGCCAGACAGGCGCCGCCCAGCCAGATCGCGCGTTTGAAGAACAGCGCGTCGATATCATCGACGTAAATACCCGATGCAATCACCCAGTTCCACGCCGGATACAGCCTGGCGGTTGCAATTTTTTGCACCGGCTTGTCCTTGCCCGGTTTCGGCCATAGATAGCTGATGTATTGCGCTTGCCCGCCGTTCTTTGCATCGACCAGCGCTGCATCGACCAAAGCGACGACGATTTTCGTGCCATTGGCGTCTTTCAGCGCCGACATATCCTTGCCATTCATTTCGGCCTTGATCGGGTGCAAAACCATCCGGTATTGCGGATCATAAATACTGAAATAATTATCACCGTCGTAACGCAGGCTTTTGATTGCCGCTTTGGCCTGAGCTTGCGCTTCTTCCAGCGGCAAGGCGCCGGTTTGCGCCAGCCGGCCATAATGCTCGATCACACTATTGCCCAGCTCGATCACGCTTTGCGTTTTCGCCTGTCTATCCTCGAGCATCGACTCGCGGCTCGATAACAGCATCAGCATGCCGATGCCCAGCAAACTGAACAAAGCCAGCGCAGCCAATAACCAGAGTTTGTGTTTAATCCGTCGCAACATGTCTTTCCCCCAATCGTTCAATAACTTACTCAAATTGCAAGACACGGCTACAGTAGCACACCTTTCATTAAAAGACAGCGACACGACGGCAAATAAGCAGCCCGTGATTGCGCACGAGGAGACCGGCACGAAGTCGTGAGTGCAGCGAAGGAGGCAGGATTGGCGGTGATACACCGGAATGACAGCCAGGCAATCGGCGAATTGATTTAATTGCAGGGCTTCCCCTTGCTCAATCCCATTGCGGGAAAAACAAAGGTGAAGTCATTCGCTTTATGGAAAGCGAACGCATTGAGAAAACCACGGCGCGAGGGCTATGTGCTTATTTCGTATTGATTGGAAAATCGATTCAATTGCAGTAGTCCCCCCTTCGTTGAAGGGGGGCTAGGGGGGATTTCTGCACGATTAAAGTAACTGTTGAGGCTGGCATCAACACATCATCTGAACATACCCGTTGCGAGCAGGGTATATCGATGCAAATCAAGATTAAATTGGTCTGTATCGATATACTATGTTAGGTATAAGTCAACTGCGCCCGCGATGGCAGGGCATGACGGTCAATATGACTACTCTGCTGGCGAAGCAACGGGCTCGCCCAGCGCATCCGGCTCGGTGCTCATAATCCGGTGGCGACCTTGCTGTTTGGCGGCGTAGAGCTGGTGATCGACGGCGTCGATAAATTCACTGATGCTTGCCGTCGGGTCCGGCCTGATCGTGCCGACGCCGATGCTGGCGGTGACATGCGAGCCAATATCGCTGTGGCCGTGCGGGAGCTGCAATTTGTCGATCAGCCGCAAGCAGCGCCGCGCCACTTTGGCTGCTGCGGCGGCGTCGGTATTGGGCAGCAGCACGACAAATTCTTCGCCACCAAAGCGGGCGGCCAGATCGCGCGGACGCACCGCCGCCAACGCCAGCGTTTTGGCGACCTGAATCAGGCATTGATCGCCCTGCAAATGGCCGTACAAATCGTTGTATTGCTTGAAAAAATCAATATCGAGCACGATCAGCGACAGCGGCTCGCCACTGCGCAGCGCGCTGCGCCATTCCAGCTCCAGCGCCGCGTCAAACTTGCGGCGATTGGCAATGCCGGTCAGCCCGTCTTTGAACGACAAGGCTTCGAGCTCTTTTTGCAGCATAATCAGCTTTTCTTCGGTTTTTTTACGCTCGCTGATATCAAACATAAAACCGACCAGCGCCTCAACATTGCCATCGGCATCGCGAACAACGTGCACCACATCGCGGATCCACACATAGCCATTATCACGAGTCAGCGCCCGATAATCGGCCTCGTGATCAACGCCGCTTTGCGACTGCGCGACGCAAAAATTGACCACCGTTTCTCTATCATCCGGATGAATCCGCTCTGCCCAATCCTGCACCGTCACCCAGCTATCCTGCGCCCAGCCCAGCAGCGGCTCAATTTGCGGGCCGATATAGCTAAACGTCATGCTCTGCCAATCGATTTTCCACGGAATCGCCTGCGTCGATTCGAGCAGCGTTTTGTAAACTTTCGGGTCAATACTCAAGGGGTCTTGCTGCATGTCGGGCTCCGGGATCAAGCTGGATAAACAGGACACGCGCCAAACATAATGAGCGAGCGGCGATCACCACCGCACCGCCAGCCACAGCGCGAGCATCCTGATTGGATCTGGCAAGCATATCAGCACCATGACAAAGTGGCTGGCTTACATGAATACAGGCTTACAGCCAGATCGCCAGCACAGGCAGACAGCGAACCCGGCACCGCAACAATCAACCGCGCAAAGCGAGCAGGCTGACGGCCAGATCGGCACGAACACCCATTGCTGCAGTGCTCACTGTCATTAGCAATTCACGGTGAGTAAGTTTTATTTTTCCAGCCTGTTACCGAAATGCAACGAAAAATGCAGAAATTGCCTTATCAATCAGCGGTGTAGGGATGGGGATATCGGCAGAAATAGACGGTCATTGTAGGGTCGGCTTTAGCTGACTTAATAAGGGTATATACCTGAAGGCAATAGATTGATTGTCTTTCAGAGCAACACCAAGGCGGGTATATACAAGTGCAGGGTGCATTGAGCGAACCGCATCATTGGCTATCGTGGTATTGGCCTGCTGACGCAGGCGGTGAACCGGCGGTTTCGCCCGCCGGACGAATCAGGGGCAGTCTTGCCTTGCCCCTGATAACCCTAACGTACCCAAAGGGCATCCCGCGTCGCTAAGCGGCAAAGCCGCTAAGCTTTGGCGTCACGCCCGATCGACGCGAAACCCCGCTTGAAAAAGCCACGGCGAGGCGCCGCTACAACTCGCGTCGCGCTAGCGTCGCAACGCTCAAACACTACGCGGCTTAAAACCCTGACGGCCATTTTTCAAACGGCGCGTCTCCACGGGCAATCCGTACTAACCACGGCAGGGGTATATCCACCAAAGCCAAACCAGAAATAATTTTCAGAGCAACACCAAGGTAGGTATATGCCGCAATCGTCGGGCTGCGCTAATTCCCCTGCATCAGCGCCGAGCGAGGTGACGCCAAAGCTTAGCGGCTTTGCCGCTTAGCGACGCGGGATACCCGAAGGGGTAAACGGGCGGGGCGGGGTTTCGGCGGGGCCTGTTTTGTTAAGCCCCGCCGCCGCCTCGAACCGTCCGCAGCGAGGGCATCGGCGTAGCCGACGCAGATGCGGGGTCGTATATGGACTCCTCCCAGCTTGCAAGCATTTCACAGTTCTGGTTGTCGGATCGACTGCTCACGTATATCCGGCCTTCGCATTGGGCCTAATGACCCGGGCCATGATGGGCTATTCGCGCGGCAGGTCCTCATCGCCTTCACGTGCTTTTCGCACTTGGACCCCGTCAGGTTTGCCTGCCGCCGGTTCAACCTTTTGGCCATCACTGCTTCTTGCTTCGCAATCGGACTGGATTTTATTCGTTACACATTGCCACTACAAACCCCATTTTCTACTACACGCTTCAAACCACTTCACCCCTTGCTAAACCAAAGTCGGGGTCATAATCCATATTGCGACTGAGTAATGCCCACACCATTCGTGCCGTTTTATTGGCTAACGCAACGGCGGCAATGTTTTTGTTACGCCGACTGCACAGGCTTTGAATCCATACACTCAGCCTATCCGTCTTGCCTAATGCCGTTTTAACTACAGCACGTGCGCCATGAATGAGTAAGGTGCGCAGATACGTATCGCCCCGCTTGCTGATGCCCAGTAACCGCTCCTTACCACCGCTGCTGTGCTGCCCCGGTGTTAAGCCTATCCAAGCGGCGAGGTCTCTGCCGCGTTTAAAGTGATGCGCATCTTGGCCTATCGCTGCAATCAAGGCGGTCGCGGTAATGGGGCCAATCCCACGTAATTGTTGCAAACGTAATGCTTGTGTATTTTCGCGCGCTTGCTGTTGCACTTGTTTATCCGCAGTGGCAATTCGCTCGTCGAGATACACCAGATCATCGCGCAAACCATTAAGCAGGGCACGGAAGTCGGGGGTTAAGCCATTTTCGGCATCCTCCAGTAGCTCTGGTAATGCTTTGCGCAGTGACTCAATCCGTTGAGCCGTCACAATCCCGTACTCCCCCAACAAACCACGGATTTGATTGACCTTGGCGGTGCGCTGCTGCACCAGTTCGCTGCGGATACGGTGCAGTGCCTGTAAATCTTGTTGGGCGATGGTTTTGAGGGGCACAAAGCGCATCGATGGCCGACCTACGGCTTCACAAATAGCGGCCGCATCGTTGGCGTCGTTCTTGTTGCCTTTGACGTAGGGTTTAACGAACTGGGGCGCAATCAGCTTGACGGTATGCCCCATCAATTGCAGTTGACGTGCCCAGTGATGCGCGCCAGAGCAAGCCTCCATGCCAATCAAGCAAGGAGTGAGCTTTTTAAAGAAGTCGAGCAATTGCGACCGACGTAATTGTCGAGTGCAAATGACTTCTTCTTTGTGATTCACGCCGTGAATTTGAAAAACGGTTTTGGCAAGATCAAGGCCAATGCGGATAATAGACATGGTGGACTCCTTGTTCTGTGTGACTGTTGGCTGACACTTCCAGTCTGGCACATCGATGCCGTATCAGAGGGAGGAGTCCATCCCATTGCCTTTCTTTGCTGACTTTCTTTGGCGAAGCAAAGAAAGTCAGTGCCGCGGCGTACAGCCGCCAATCCCGTTCAAACGCAACACCACCGCCCGCCATACCGTGGCCTTGCGCCAGATTCGCTTTTCATCAACAAAGCCAGCATTTTTCCATCAAATAGCTGACGTTGATTTTTCAATTGGATAAGATATTGAAATTAGACGAACGGTAGGACATGTTCGACGCGGCGCGGCAATTAAGCCTTTCCCCGTATTTCGGAGATACATTCCCTCCCTCCATGCTTATAGGGCAAATATCAAATATGGCTAAACTATTCATAACCCCTCGTTTTGATTTGAATGCAAAAAGAAAAATTAAAGACTTCAATGGCGACACATACTCATTAATAAATGAGGTCGGGAAGATAATAAGAGAAACACCAGAAAACACCCAAGACAACCTTTCAGTATTTAACGTAATTCATGAGTGCATTCTAAACGCCAACCTTAGTAATGAAACTAGAAAAAGTGCAATTCAGATTCTGGAGAGCGTATATTTAACCTCCAGAGAATTCAATCTAACTGACGAGTCTTATTACAAAGCAATATCTGGAAAATTAATAAATGAATTCAGCATGTTTGTCGCAAATTCATTTGAATCCGAGAAATTGCTCCAAATCAAAGAGTCGAGGCAGGCACTTCTTGTGGCCGCAAAAGAATGGGGTGAGTATAAATTACGAATAGATAACGAGATTAAACAAGTTGAACATCGAATTGAAACTGCAATAAGAAAAGCTAGAGAACAAGCACTATCAACCTTTGAATCAGAGCATCAGCAGCACAACAATTCCTTAGCAAGAACAAAGGAGGAAATCGAAAAAATCTACGCACAATCCCAAAGAAACTGGGAAGAAACCAATAAGCAACAAAGCAATTTATTAGAAGCCAAATCAAAGGAAATTAATGAATTTATTTCAACCTCAAACAACCAATTCGAAAACCTAATCAGAAGCAGCAAAGATGAATTATCACTTCGGATCGAAAATATAAATTCACTCAAAATCATTGCCGAGAAGAACCTAGAGGAAAATAAATCCGCATTAAGAGATGCCAATCAAATTCTAGGGGATATCCGTTTTTTTAGCCAAGCTACAGCAACAGTTGCAATGGAAGAAAAATTTACGAGCACGGCAGAAAAAGAGGCGAAAACTGCGAACATCTTCCGATTGATCACAATATCAATTTTTGGCATCTCCATGGCAATTGCAATATTTACCTCCCTTAGTTTTGATCCATCTAACTATCATGTCGCGATAGTTAGATTATTCACGTGCATAGTCTTAGCTGCACCTGCTTACTACACAGCAAAAGAATCTGCACGGCATAGCAATAATTCTGATCAAGCTAGAATCATCTCACTTGAGCTTGGGGTGTTGAATCCATTCATAAATGACATCCCACAAGAGCAAAGAACAAAAATCAAAGAAACCCTTGTTTCTCATTACTTTGGAAAAAAATCAAACACTCATACAGCAGAAAAGATTTACGATCTTGAAAAAATACTGGAAATTCTTGCCGGGATTGTTAACAAACCTGAAGCACACAAAGAAAAAGCGACAAAAGTGGCCGCCCCTGCTGCTACAGAAAAAGGTTGAAAGTAATAAGTATTTAATCCTTAAAATAGCCTCAAATAAAAGCCCCGCATCCGCGGGGTTTTTTTCATGTGTATCACTACCAAACTATTATTCAGAAAGGCTTCACGCCACATACCCCAACACAGGCGCCAAATCCCGCTCAACCTGAGCAAGACTCACCCCACGCCGCTTGGCATAATCTTCCACCTGATCCAGCGTCACTTTCCCCACGCCCGTGTGATTTAGGGGTGGCTGTTGAGAAACCGCTGACGGCGGCGGTTGGCAGCATCGCGTAGCCTTCGGTGAGCGTCGCACCCATTATGGGTTTGATCGTACCCGGATTGGGTATGTGTTGGATTAATCGGTGCTAGAGGACACTGGATTGCTCACTCGAGCGCGACGCCTGAGCAGCCTTATTCCGATAGAACTCGATCAATTGTTCACGGCTCATATTGGCCGTTTGATCTGGCAGGGCAATGCCTTCGAGTTGCAGGCTATCTAGATAATTCTTCCGCCGCGTCTGTGCGCAAATAACGCGCTTGGCGGCAAAATCGAGTTTAGCCATTGGTTTTGCTGGCAGGTTTGGGCTGGCCGACGACCAGCTTGGTACCGGTTTGCTCGGCCAGCTTGCGGGCATTTTCGGCGGCGCGCAGCATTGCAGCTTGTGCACCAAGCAAATCAGGATACCGACGGTATAGGTCGGCTTTTTCTTCTTCGGTCATGATGGGCTAAGCCGCCATGCGCTCAGGCACCGCGCTGAGCATGCCTTCTACACTCAGGTGGTAATCAAGCTGCGCCCATTCGATGCCCGTGGCATCGCAAATCAGCGTGTAATCATTGATTTGCGCCAGCGTGGCGTTAAGCAATTCGGGATACCACGCCAGCGGCGTCGAGATCATACGGCCATCGACCAGCTCGACGTGCAGGTAGCGGGTATCAACGCTGAGCGTTTTAGCGTGTGGCAAAGTAGGCATCCCATTTCTCCGTAAATGCGTCATTGTGTAGCGCAACGAGCGCCAGCATGGCGCGCTGGTCTGCTGGCTTGAAGGTAGAATTGACCAATCGCAGACTGCCCAGCTCCACCTTGGCAAAATATTCCCCTTTCATCACATGCACATGACGCGGCATGTGCTCATTGGCATAAAAGAAGAACTTAAAGCCATTTTCCAGCAACAGCGTTGGCATTAGCTTACCCCCGTTTAGGCGACATAGCCAAGATTAGGTGCAAGGTCGCGCTCGGCTTGAGCGAGACTTACCCCACGCCGCGCCGCATAATCTTCCACCTGATCCAGCGTCACTTTCCCCACGCCAAAATAGCGTGATTCGGGGTGGCTGAAGTAGAAGCCGCTGACGGCGGCGGTTGGCAGCATCGCATAGCCTTCGGTCAGCGTCATGCCGATGTTCGGTGCGTTCAGCACTTTGAACAGGTCGACTTTCGGCGTATGGTCCGGGCAGGCTGGGTAGCCGGGGGCTGGGCGGATGCCGACGTATTTCTCGTCGATTAGCTCGTCGTTGCTCAGGTTTTCGCCGCCCGCATAGCCCCATAGCTCGGTGCGTACGCGGTGGTGCATGTGCTCGGCGAAGGCTTCGGCGAAACGGTCGGCGAGTGATTTGAGCAGGATCGCGCTGTAGTCGTCGTTGGCGTCTTCAAACGCTTTGACTGGCGCATCGATGCCGATGCCGCCGGTGACGGCAAAGGCGCCGATGTAGTCTTTAATGCCGGTTTCTTTCGGCGCGATAAAGTCGGCGAGACACCAGTTAGGTTTGACTTCGCCGGTTTTGGGTTTCGGCAATTGCTGGCGCAGGTTGTGCCACGTCATGATTGGTTTACGGTCGGCTGAAGCCGACCCTACGTCTTCTGGGGCGTAGATTTCGATATCGTCGTGATTAACGCTATTGGCCGGGAAGAAGCCGATCACGCCCGCAGCGGCGATCCATTTCTCATCGACAATCTTACGCAGCATCGCTTGCGCGTCGGCGTACAGATGGCGGGCGGCTTCGCCGACCACTTCGTCTTGCAAGATCGCTGGGTAGCGGCCATACAATTCCCAGCTCTGGAAGAACGGCGTCCAGTCGATAAAGGGCTCGATGTCTTCGAGTTTATAGTCGGTATATTCACGCACGCCAGTAAAGCTCGGCTCTGGTGGCGTATACGTCGCCCAGTCTGGCGCAAATTTATTCGCGCGTGCTTCTTCTAGGCTAACCAATTTAGTGCGATCTTTGCTCTCGAAAATCTCGCGCGCTTTGGCGTATTCGGCTTTGACCTCGGCGGCAAAAGCGGGTTTGAGTTCATCCGACAGCAAACTAGAGCACACGCCGACGGCGCGGCTGGCGTCGGGCACGTAGATGACTTGGTCATTTTGATAATGCGGCTCGATTTTCACCGCCGTGTGCACTTTCGATGTCGTCGCGCCACCGATCAGCAGCGGAATATCAAAGCCCTGACGCTGCATTTCTTTGGCGACGTGGCTCATTTCTTCCAGACTTGGCGTAATCAGGCCCGATAGACCGATGATGTCGGCTTTGACCTCGCGGGCTTTGTCCAGAATCGTCTGGCACGGCACCATCACGCCCAAGTCGTGCACTTGGTAGTTATTACAACGCAGCACGACGCCGACGATGTTTTTACCGATGTCGTGCACGTCGCCTTTCACCGTCGCCATGATAATCACGCCCTTGGCGGGCTCGTCTTGCAGCCCTAAGGCAATTTTTTCGGCGTCGATGAAGGGCTCCAGATGCGCGACGGCGGCTTTCATTACGCGCGCGGCTTTCACCACTTGCGGCAGGAACATTTTACCGGCGCCAAATAGATCACCGACGACGTTCATGCCGTTCATCAAATGGCCTTCGATGACGTGAATCGGGCGCTCGACGCTGGTGCGCGCTTCTTCGGTGTCTTCAACGATGTAGGTCGTGATGCCTTTAACGAGCGAATGCGTAATCCGGTCTTGCAGCGGCAGCTCGCGCCAAGCGAGGTCTTCACCCTTGGCGACGTTGGCGTCGCCTTTGAATGATTCAGCCAGCGTGATCAGCGCTTCGGTCGCGGCGAGCGCGTCATCCGTTTTCATCAGCACAACCGATTCAATCGCATCGCGCAGCACAACGGGTACGTCGTCGTAGTTTTCCAGCGCACCCGCGTTGACGATACCCATCGTCATGCCTTGCTTAATCGCGTGGTACAGGAATACGGCGTGGATCGCTTCGCGCACCTTGTTATTGCCACGGAAACTAAACGACACATTCGATACACCGCCGCTCACTTTGGCGTGTGGCAGGTTTTTGGTAATCCAGCCCGTCGCTTCGATAAAGTCGAGGCCATAGCGCGCGTGCTCGTCGATACCGGTGGCAACGGCAAAAATATTCGGGTCGAAAATAATATCGGCCGGGTTAAAGCCGATTTCATCAACGAGGATGCGGTAGGATTTTTCGCAAATCTCGACTTTACGCGCATAGGTGTCGGCCTGACCGACTTCGTCGAACGCCATCACAATGACGGCCGCGCCGTACATTTTCAGCAAACGCGCGTGGTGTTTGAATGCTTCCACGCCCTCTTTCATCGAGATCGAATTCACGATGCACTTGCCCTGCACGCATTTCAGGCCCGCCTCGATCACGTCCCATTTCGACGAGTCGATCATGATCGGCACGCGGCTGATATCGGGCTCGGCGGCGATCAGGTTCAGGAAGGTCGTCATCGCCTTGGTGGCGTCGAGCATGCCTTCGTCCATATTGATGTCGATCACCTGCGCGCCGTTCACCACCTGCTGGCGGGCCACTTCGAGTGCGGCGCTGTAGTCGCCGGCCAAAATCAGGCGAGCAAAGGCTTTTGAGCCGGTGACGTTGGTGCGCTCGCCAACGTTCACAAATAGATCGTTGTCACCAATATTGAACGGCTCTAGGCCAGAAAGACGGCATTTAGGCTCGATTTCTGGCAGTTTGCGCGCTGGTAAATCTTTGACGGCGGCGTACATCGCCGCGATATGCGCTGGCGTCGTACCGCAGCAGCCGCCCAGGATATTGACCAAGCCCGATTCGACCCATTCGCGTACTTGCGGCGCCATATCTTCGGGCAGCAAATCATAACCGGTTGGCGCGAGCGGATTCGGCAAACCGGCATTGGCGTGCACCGACACAAAGCAATCGGAAATGCGGCTCATCTCCTCGACGTAAGGGCGCAGCAGATCAGGGCCGAGCGCGCAGTTAAGGCCAAACGATATCGGGTCGGCGTGGCGCAGCGAGTTATAGAAGGCTTCGGTCGTCTGGCCGGTGAGCGTACGACCGCTTTGATCGGTAATCGTGCCGGAGATCATGATCGGCAATTCTTCCTGATCAGGATGCTCGGCGAAGTAGCGTTTGATCGCAAACACCGCCGCTTTGGCGTTCAAGGTATCGAAAATCGTCTCAACCAGCAGAATATCGGCGCCGCCCTTCACGAGGCCGTCGATGGCTTCGAGGTAGGCCGTCACCAGCTCGTCAAACGTCACGTTACGGTAGCCCGGGTCGTTCACATCCGGTGAAATCGAACAGGTGCGGCTCGTTGGGCCAAGTACACCGGCACAGAAGCGAGGTTTGCTTGGATCTTTCGCCGTTTGCGCGACGCACAGCTCTTTTACCAATTTGGCAGCGGCGAAGTTCAGCTCCCACACCAGCTCCTGCATTTCGTAGTCGGCCATCGCCGGCGCGGTGCCGTTAAAGCTATTGGTCTCGATAATGTCGGCGCCAGCGTCGAGGTATTGCTGGTGAATTTCGGCGATGATCTGCGGCTGAGTCAGTACGAGCAAATCATTATTGCCTTTGACGTCGGTGTGCCAATCAGCAAAGCGTTCGCCGCGGTATTGCGCTTCGGTGAGCTTGTATTGCTGAATCATCGTGCCCATGCCGCCATCCAGAATCAGGACGCGTTGTTCAAGCAGGTCTTTTAGTTGGCGCTGGCGGGTCATGGGTGTATCCAGAAAACTTGAAAATAGTTGCCGATTTTAACATGCAATGGCAACACGACCATGCGCTCGTGCCCAAGTCAAAAACGGGAACAAATGAATCTATGACGGCAGGCGATCTGCTATACCAAGAAAGTATCTTTCCGGATCAGATGCAATGCAGATTTTCTCCTCCTGCTGGCTTGCCGTTGCTGCGCTCGTGCTGGTTTGCCCGACGGCACAGGCTGAGCATGTGAAAGTCATTTTTGGTCAGTCACGCCCCCCTTTTGTGAATGAAAAAACGCAAAGCGGGATTTCCATCGAGCTGATGGACGAAGCTTTCAAACGCATGGATATCCATGTCAATCGTCAATTTGGTGCCAATCGGCGCATGGACGTCGAGCTCAAAATGGGGCGCGTCGATATTGCCGTAGAGGTTCACCCCAGCGATAAAAATATTCATTACTCGCAACCTTTTATCATCTACCGCAACTTTGCCATCAGTAAGGACGGCAAAGATTATCCAAGCTGGCAGAGCATGGCGGGTCGATCTGTTTGCGCCTGGCAAACGGCTAAAGAAAGCCTCGGCGAAGCGTTTGCCAAAGCCGTGCCACAGTTTGCCGAATATCAGGAATACCCTGATCAAACATTGCAGGTTTTTGCATGGCTATCGGGCGGCTGTGATATCAGCCTGATTGACGACACGCTGTTTTATGAAAGCGTGCGCCAGTTGCTGAAAAAATCGCCCGAGCTGCATGCTCCGGACAAAGCCATGCTGCGGCTGACTCCACTGCCCAGTGCACATCAGCTGTGGTGGCACGTCGGTTTTCGCTCCAAAACCTTGCGTGACCAGTTTGACCTGGTTTTGCAGCAAATGAGGGCCGATGGCAGTTATCAGCGCATCCGCGAGCGCTACAATCAGCCGTAAACCACATCCTGCCATGTCATTATTGCCATAAGTCCTTGGTCTTATTGCCCATTTTCAATTAGCGCACCGCGTTATGATAAAGGCATACGATCAAGGAGCCGATCATGAATTGGAATCTCAATTTGGTCAGCCCGAGTCGCTACAGCTTGATCTCGGGCAAGACCGCATCCAGCCAGCTGACGCAAGCCGACGCCAGCGAAAGCCACGGGCTGTGGCGCGAAGATTTGCAGGCGCTGCTGTCGAAAATCCCGGAAAGCTTCGACCTTGCCGCCAGTACCGCTGATCAGGATAGTGAGCCGCAGCAGGGGCGAGCGTTTGACTGGTATGGCGGCGAGCAAAGCACTTACAACATCGTCAAATTACGCAATGCACTGGCGAGCCCGGCACAATCGGCGGCCAGCCAGCTGCAAGCGTACGATGCCCAGCCAGCAACGCCGGTTTCGACGCTTCAAACGCAAGCCTGAAGCGGAAATGTGAATAGTTACCCGTTTTAGCTTTTGCATTCAAGATGCAATAAGCATATGATTTATAAATAGTATTCAGAAAGGAGAAGATCATGGACATCAATACCAACACCTCGGTCAACACAGCCTCCAGCTTGGTATCGACTGTCAGCGTCTCCGATCTGCAGAAAAAAGCACAAGAGCAAAAAGCTGAACAGCGCGAACAAATCAAACCGGTTGTCGAACAGGTTTACATCTCGCAGCAGGCGCAGGAATTGCTGGACACGTACACAACGAGCTACAACAACGCGATCGGTAACGAGAGCAGCACTTCAAGCAGCTCGACCAGCTCAGTCAATACCGCGCAGATCATCGACTCGGTCGACACAGTGCAAAATCGCCAGACTGCCGCTGCGATTGCCGAATACCGGAGCCAGCAGGCCGAATCCACGCCACCCGAGCAAACGCCTGAAGTCACACCCTATGCCGAGCGCGACAGCACGTCCATCCGCGTCATAGCCTGAGCAGCGCTCAGCCCATAAAAAAACCGCCTGATTGGCGGTTTTTTTATGGGTCGCGTTATCAATGTCTGTGCTGACGAAAACGGATCGGCTCGAAAGCTAGCTGACTCAAATACATCAGGCCAATATAAACACCGGCAAAAATCAGCATCCAGCCCAGCGGCAACAAAGCCAGCAATAGCGGCTGATATTCAATCAAAACACCCGCCAGCACCCCGAACAACATCAGGCAAGCAATACCAGCCAGAATTGGTGTCACACACATTTTCATCGATAAGCGCATATTGATCTCCTCGTGCTGCTAGACAGCTTATGAACTCAGTTAAGCCCAAAAACCCGAGTTGTCATAGTCGCTTGTTTGTACTGCAAAAATATGACAAGCGACCTTGATGGGGTATCTGGAAACGAGGATGGATTTGGCTGGGAATGATCTGGATACGGTACGCCGGTATGGCTTATAAACCGCTCGTCATGGGCTGACGAATGGTGAAATTCAATCAGCTTGTGCTGCAATATCGTTACAGCGGATGATGGCCGTCAACCCAAAGCAAATCAAAGGGTATATTAATGCAAGCATCATTATAAATGGAGTCCAGCAACATACTACACCACAGTATATTGGTTAGATAGTCTGTTCGCCGATACGCGATAGCCTCACTGGAACGCAAGCGAACCAGTGAGGCTGCGGGTACTTATGGCGAGGTTAACTCTATCCATTTCTGCGCGGTATCGAGCTTAATCGGCGAATACACGCCGACATAGACTTCGGGCAGATTACTGCTGAGCGGATCAACCCCAGCTGCGGTATAGCCGCGCGCTTTGAAGTAGCGATACTTGCCGTTATCGATGCGGTAAACGACGCTGTCTTTCTGATACACACTCGTCGCCTGCCATTGCGAATACCCGACAATTGGATGAGTGTAATTCGGCGGCGTAACGCGGGTATCGACCAGCGCCAGCGGCGAATCGACGCTGACGATAAAGTCGTCAAAATAGGCGTATTGCTCGCTCAAAGGCGCCCAGTCGCTGCTTGAGCCACCAAAGAAGGTATCCATTTTGATCGCCGAAACGCTGACACTGGCCGAGTTACGCAGCAGCATTGCGGTGTTTTCCAGCACCAGCTCGCCGTCGATCCATTGCCGGAATTGGCCATTACTCTGGCCGATATCGTTGAGTACGACTTGCTGCGTCAGCGTATACCAGCGACCAGCTTCAAAGCGGCGAACAAGTCCGGCGTAATCACCGCATTCCTCTTGCTTGCCGGGGAAGTAGTAATACTGGAAGCCGACGCCGTTCTCACGCCACATCAACCGTGTCGTGAAGCCGTCAAACGTGCCATTCTGGATGCAGCCGGTTGGCGTATCACCACCGCCCAGTCCCGGTAATTTGCCGCCTTTGACCCAGGTAAACGACTGATCAAAACGCAATTTGTATTGCAGGAATAAAGAACGTGCATTGCCCGGCAAAGGCGCGTCAAAAGTCATCGCCGAATTGCCACCGACTTGACCGGCCAGATAGCTGACGCGCAACACTTTATTGCTGGCATTGGCCTGATCAGCAACGATGCTCAAACGACCCGCTGCGACGCCCGAAGACGACGTTGGTGCAAGACCCCAGTCGGCTTGGAACTGGCTGGCTTGGTACAGGCCGCTGGCGTATTGGTCGAACTGATTGCGCAAAACAATTTGCGTCGGCGCACCGCTAGGCGTCGGAACCGGAGTAATCAGCGGCGTCGGGCTTGGTGTTGGCGCCACTGTCGGCGTTGGGGTGGCACTTGGCACTGCTGTTGGCGTCGGTGTTACGGCTGGCGTCGCTGTCGGCGTTGGCACGACCGTAGCCGTTGGAACTGGTGTTGCGCTTGGTGTTGCAGTTGGCATTGCCGTCGGTGTTGAAGTGCTCACTGGGCCGCAAGCGCCCAGATCTTTCCACGGCTTGCCAGAACCCGTATTCAGATCAGGCTGTTCGCCACTCGTCCACCATTGCGCCTGATAAGTCCGGCCTTGATAACTCACTTTTTGGCCGCCCGTGTAAACGACGCTGCTCTGCCATACGGCATCTATGCACTGGCCGCTGGCTGGCGTTGCCGTTGGGGATGGCGTGACTGTGGGCGCGACTGTTGGCGTCACGGTGGGTGCGGCGGTTGGTGTTGGTGTTGGTGTTGCGGTAATTTGAGGTGTTGGTGACGCTTGCGGCGTCGCGGTGGCGGTCGGCTTCGGTGTTGGCGTTGCAGTCGGCGCCACTGTCGGCGTCGCGCTTGGAGTCGGCGTTGGGCTGGTGCCGCAATCGCCGCCGACTTTCCACAGCGTCGGTGTCGTCGCCGGATTCCAGTTCGTCCCCACATAGGCGGTATGCGTGGTCAAGGCAGTATACGTCTGGCCTTGATAGTTTACGGTGTCTCCAGCGCTATACGTCGGGCCTTCGACCCATGAACCACGGCAGGCGGCGCTCGCATTCACCGCGCCCAACAGGCCGATCACGAGCAAGCTCGGCTTAATCCATCGTTGCATTTTCTCTCCTCCGGCCAGTGCACTGGCCTTTTAATCGTGACTCACTGTCTTGGCAGTGAATCCGCATCGTTGGAGAAAATACCGATGGCGTCAATCCTTGTCGCCGATCTGGGTCAATCCCGCGACAAGAAGCTAAGTCATTGATTTAAAGATGAACAAATCTTTCTAGCCCGAAAATCATCACGTAATTTAACGGATTAATTCGAGCCGGATACCGGGCTATTCAAGCCGCCACAGCCCATCGACATACACATTGTCGTCGCCCAGCAAAACGCCACCTGCCACATCGACAAAAACATCGATATGAAAGCGCGTGTCCTTGCGTTTGAATTGCGGCTTGTTATAGCTGCCGTGCTTGGCGCCCAGCGACAGGTGAACGCCGCACAGCCGCTCGTAAGTGCCGATGTCGCTGACGGTGCGCTCGCGCGTGAAAGCGCGGTTCAGCCCCAGACCCAGCTCGCGCAGCCAGACCTCGCCTTCGACTTCGCGAATCCGCGCCAGCACGGCGTCAAATTCGGGCGTGCTGTTTTCAACGCCGACAATCCGGCCAGCCTCTACGACGATTGTGACCGGGCGGGGCGGAAAATTGCAGTGGAAAGTGGTATCGCCAAACACATACACATCGGCGCGGCCGCTGACCGCTTCGAGATCGACCGCCTCGGTAAACACTTCGCCAATCGGAAACTGCCCGCCGATATTTTTCATCGCGTGGTAATCACCGACGTTGAGCTTGGCGGGCTCAAACCGCGTTGCGTAATGGAGCACATTGCCGCGGCTGCTGACCAGCCGTGCCGATTGCGCCGTGGCGATTTTCGCCTGTAGTGCAGCGCCGGTCTCGCGGTAATACGCCGCGTGCTCGTGATCGTAAGCCAGCGCGTCGATATAGCGCGGCGCCTCAATGCCGACCATCCGCGCCAGATGCACGTGCTCGATCACTTTCAGCCCCTGCGCGAACAGCTGCACGCGCAGCCGGTAGGCGTCGAGCCGGAAATGCGTGGACTGGATCAGCACGACCAGTGCCCCCGCCGGCAGCGCGGCAAAAGCCGCCATCACCGCGTCGTTATCAACTTCGCTGATTTCGATCACCCGCGCCTGCGGCAAAGCCGCGCGGTAACCATCGGCCAGCAGCGGCGCCAGTGGGCATTCGGTATCAAAAACGATCAGCGCTGGCTCGTCCGCGGCATGGCCGATTGCGACGGTAACGATGTCGTTGACATGCTGCGCAGCGGTGGTGCGGTGTGAAGTCGTAAGTTCGCAATAGACAGTATTCATGGGTATTGCCGGCCAGTAGTTGCTGAATATGCCTTGCATGGATATACCATGCCATGTATTCAGTCGGCGACTGGCGATAAAAAACGGAAGCCCCGATTATCGCATGCGCGCAGGCAAACCGCTTGCCGTGGCGCGGAATGGCGCAGTCACAGCCCTTGGATGTTTTAAGTCGTGGGAGCGGGCTTGCCCGCGATTAGCCATGCTTCGCGGGCAAGCCCGCTCCCACAAAAGCTCAAATTTTAGCAAGCTGTTTCGTTGGTAGCAGCGCGGCAACGATGCCGAGCAGCGGCAAATACGCCAGCGTCTGATACACCGCCACGATGCCGTAATGATCGGCCAGCCTGCCGATCAGTGCCGCGCCCAGACCGGCGATGCCGAAAGCGAAGCCAAAGAACAGACCGGCGACGGTGCCGACCTTGCCGGGCAGCAACTCCTGCGCGTAAACCAGCATCGCCGAGAAAGCCGACGACATGATCAGGCCGATGACAAAGCTCAGCGCCACCGTGCCGGCCAGACCCGTGTGCGGCAAGGCCATCGCAAACGGTGCTGCGCCAAGAATCGAAAACCAAATCACTGCCTTGCGGCCGATCCGATCGCCGATCGGGCCACCGGCCAGCGTTCCCAGCGCGACGGCAAACAGGAAAACGAACAGCAAAAGCTGCGCCTGCTGCGGCGCCAGCGCGAAACGCTCGATCAGATAGAAGGTGTAGTAGCTCTGAAAGCTCGCCATATAAACAAACTTGGTCGTCAACAGCGCAAGCAATACGCCCATGATCCACACCGTCTTGCCGGCAGAAAACGGCTGCACTTTGCTGGCGGTCTTGCCCGCGCCCTGCCGGTGCTGGGCGGCGTACCACTGGCTGATCCAGCGCAGCACAAGCATGGCGATCAACGCCGCGACTGAAAACCACGCCAGACTGGGCTGGCCGAAGGGAATAACGATCAGCGCAGCAAGCAGCGGCCCGCAGGCGCTACCGGCGTTGCCGCCGACCTGAAACAGCGATTGCGCCAGACCATGCTGCCCGCCCGAAGCCAGCCGCGCGATTCGCGAAGCTTCGGGGTGGAAAATCGACGAACCGCAACCGACCAGCGCAGCCGCGAGCAGCAGTAGCGGGAAGGTATGCGCTTGCGAGAGCAGCAACAGGCCGCTCAAGGTGAAACCCATGCCGAAGACCAGCGCATGCTGTTGCGGGCGGCGGTCGGTAAACTGGCCGACCAGCGGCTGCAGAATCGACGCGGCAAGCTGATAAGTCAGCGTCAGCAGGCCCAGCTGGGCAAAGCTGAGCTGGTAAGTGCCCTTGAGCACCGGATACAGCGCCAGAATCAGCGACTGCATCATGTCGTTCAGAAAATGCGTGCTGCTGATCGCGGCCAGCACGTGGTATTGCGTGCGCTGCGCCGCATCGCTGGCGGCGGCGTCGGTGGTGACTGTCGTCGTGGTATTCATGGCGGACTCCCGGACAAGAAGTGAAGACAGAGCCATCTTATGGCGCTATGCTTTGCCTGTCTGACGCGAATCAGGCAAACACTATCGGGAAAACGACATGCTGATCGAACGAGTAGGCCCGCTGCGCGAAATGCAGGGCGCTTTATTGCACGGCAAGGCCGTCGACCATCAACCCGGCTCGGCGACGATACGCCACTGGCACGAAGTGGCGCAGCTCTTGTACGCGATCAGCGGCGTGATGCGCGTGATTACGCCGCTGGGGCAATGGATCGTGCCGCCCAATCGCGGCATCTGGCTGCCGCCCGGCGTATGGCACGAAGTGCTGATGATCGGTCACGTCGAAGTGCGCTCGATTTATGTTCGCCCCGACGCAGTGCCCGGCTTGCCGGCCGAATGCTGCGTGCTGGCGATCACGCCGCTGATGCGCGAGCTGATTTTGGCCGCAATCCATATTGATTATCAGGAAAACCCGATTCCGCTGCGCAGCCGGATGATTGCCGAATTGCTGCTCAATGAAGTGAAATCGCTGGAAACGTTGCCGCTGCAATTGCCGATGCCGATTGATCCCTTGCTCGCGCCGGTGTGTCGCGCGCTGCTGGCCGAACCTGATGACACGCGAACGACCGATGACTGGGCACAACAAACCGGCGTTGACGCGCGCACGCTGCAGCGCCGTTTCGGCAAGGCCACCGGAATGACGCTGGGCGACTGGCGGCGACAGGCGCGTTTGCTCAAGGCGCTGGAACGGCTCGCCCAAGGCGAGCGCGTTATCGACGTCGCACTCGATTGCGGCTACAACAGCCCCAGCGCGTTCAGCGCGATGTTCAAGCGCCAGTTTGGCATCACGCCAAGCAGCTTTTTTCAATGAACCCAGATCAGTAAATAGAAATGATTGGGGTATAGGATCAAAGCGCAATAGATATATTAATTCAAAGCCAATACCCCACCTTCTTAATCATGACAACCCACGTTGGAAGCAACACCGAATCAGGATTTTCCAGCCTTGTCCCGGTGTTCGAAGCCAGAGCGGAACTGCTGCCCCTGTTTATGCCGCGCCGCTAAAATACGCAGTGACACAACAGCGATTCAGCTTCGTGCAAGTTTTTGTGCCCGCCGGATTGATCTATCAGTAGAATAAGCGCTCCAAAATCAGGGACTCTTAAAATGAAAAAACTCTTCACATTGTTTCTTGTTGCCATCGCTTTGACCGGTTGCGCTTCGGTGCCAAAAGGCGATACAGCCCAGGATGCAGCATTAAAAACTTTTGCGACCAAATCGGATAAAGCTGGCCTGTATCTTTACCGGAATGAAATGATCGGCGCCGCAGTAACGATGGACGTCACTTTGGATGGCAAGCCGATTGGCTCGACAGGTGCAAAGAGCTATCTGTACCAGGAAATCGAACCGGGCAAACACACGATTACTTCTACAGCAGAAAATACCGAAACACTTGAGATCGACGCCAAAGCCGGTGCGCTGGTTTATATCTGGCAAGAAGTAAAAATGGGTCTGCTGTACGCTCGGAACAAGCTTCACCTTGTTACTGAAGAGGAAGGCCAGAAGGGCGTAAAAGAAAGCTCGCTGGTGGTGATGACGAAAAAATAATTTCACATTTCCGGCTCGTGATAAAAAACCCCGCAGATTTGCGGGGTTTTTGTTTAACGGGCTTTTTTGCCAAATCCGGCAGGTTTCCCTGCTGGCTTGCCGCCAAACGGTTGACCAGTGGCAGGTCGGCCTGCAGATTGGTTGCGGGGTATTGCGCCTCCCGCATTTCTGGTTTTGCCCTGCGTGGAATTACTGCGGTTGGGTATCTTGCCGACCGATCCCGGCCCACCGCCACCACGCGCATTGCCCTTGCCCGCTTGCATGGTTTTTTCCGCAGCCGATTCGGGTGGAATCAGTTGCTTGGGGCCAGTACCGATCAGATCGGCGCGCCCCATTGCGGTGAGTGCTTCGCGCAACAGCGGCCAGTTTTTCGGGTCGTGATAACGCAGAAACGCTTTGTGAATGCGGCGGCGTTTTTCGTCTTTGATGATGTCGACTTTTTCCGAGCTGCGATGGATGCGTTTCAGCGGATTGCGCTTGGTGTGCCACATCGTCGTCGCCATCGCCATCGGCGTCGGCGTGAACGCCTGCACCTGATCGGGGCGGAAGCTGTTTTTCTTCAGCCACAGAGCCAGATTCATCATGTCCTCATCACTCGTACCCGGATGCGCGGCGATGAAGTAGGGAATCAGGTACTGCTTCTTGCCAGCCTGCTTGCTGTAGTGGTCAAACATGTCCTTGAAGCGCTCGAAAGTGCCAATGCCGGGTTTCATCATTTTCGACAGCGGGCCGTCTTCGGTGTGTTCGGGCGCGATTTTCAGGTAGCCGGACACATGATGCGTGACGAGTTCCTTCACATACTCGGGCGATTCAACCGCCAGATCGTAGCGCAGACCCGAGCCAATGGTGATTTTCTTCACGCCATTGATTTTGCGCGCCTTGCGATACAGCTGAATCAGGCTGCTGTGGTCGGTGTTCAGATTTTCACAAATGCCCGGATACACGCAGCTTAAGCGGCGACAGGATTGCTCGATTTTCGGGTCTTTACACGCCAGGCGATACATATTGGCCGTCGGGCCGCCCAGATCGCTGATGTGGCCGGTAAAGCCAGCGGTTTTGTCGCGGATTTCTTCGATTTCACGCAGCACCGAGCCTTCGGAGCGACTCTGGATAATCCGCCCTTCGTGCTCGGTGATCGAACAGAAAGTACAGCCGCCAAAACAGCCGCGCATGATATTGATCGAGAAACGGATCATGTCCCACGCCGGAATCACCTGCTCGCCATAGCTCGGGTGCGGATTGCGCGCAAAATACTGGTCGAACACATAGTCCATTTCGGCCATTTCGAGCGGAATCGGCGGCGGATTCATCCAGACGTCGCGCTCGCCGTGCTGCTGAACCAGCGCACGCGCATTGCCGGGGTTCGATTCCAGATGCAAGGTGCGGCTGGCGTGCGCATAGCTAACCGGATCGTAGGTGACGGTTTCAAACGATGGAATGCGGATGACGGTGCGACCACGAATTTCGCGCCGCGCAGCGAGCCGCGCTTCACGTGAAACAATCTGGATGGTTTTTACTACGTCAGCGGCGGGGGCTTCAGAAACATCAGCTGCTGAAGCTTTCTGCATTTCGCTTTCATCAGCATACGGGTTGGGGTGTGCGTCGATCTGCCCCGGAATATCGACGACCGACGAATCGCGCTCAACCCAGCCTTCCGGCTTCCAGCCGTGCGGCGCGAGGAAGGCAGTGCCGCGCACATCACGGATTTCGCTCATTTTCTCACCCGCAGCGACGCGCTGTGTCACTTCAACCAGCGCGCGTTCGGCATTGCCGAACAACAGCAAGTCGGCTTTGGAATAAATCAGCGCCGACTGGCGGATTTTGTCGCTCCAGTAGTCGTATTGCGCGATGCGGCGCAGGCTGGCCTCGATACCACCGGCCATGATTTGCACGCCGGGATACGCCTCGCGGCAGCGCTGGCAATACACATTCAGCGCGCGGTCAGGGCGTTTGCCCGCAATGCCGCCCGCGGTGTAGGCGTCGTCCGAACGCGGCTTTTTGTCGGCCGTGTAGCGATTGATCATCGAATCCATATTGCCGGCGGTGACGCCGAAATACAGCCGCGGTTTACCGAGCAGCTTGAAGTCATCGGCCGAAGTCCAGTCCGGCTGGCTGATGATGCCAACGCGAAACCCCTGCGCTTCGAGCAAGCGCCCGAGCAGCGCCATGCCGAAACTCGGATGGTCGATGTAGGCGTCGCCGGTCACAATGATGATGTCGCACTCATCCCAGCCGAGCTGATCCATTTCCTTGCGGCTCATCGGCAGGAAAGGCGCAGGCTGGCGTGGTTTTACGCCTGCGGGTAGTTCGTAAATCGGTTTAAGCGGGGAATGAGTGGAATTCATGGCGACGGCGAATAGGGCTAATCGCGCATTGTCGCAGATTTGGCGATTTATTGCAGCTAAATGCTTGTTTTTTATCAGATAAAATGGCCAATGCCGCTCAAATAACCGGATAAAAATTAGGGGTTTTTTAGCCTGCGCTCGCGAAAGTGGCGCTCGACGGATTGGCGCTGGCGGGCAAAGTCAGTGTAATTTCAAGGCCTTGCCCCGGCTCGCTGCGCAAAGCAATTTCGCCGCCCAGCTTGCCATGCACCAGCGAATACACCTGATACAGACCCAGCCCGCTATGCCCCTGGCCAAACTGCGTGGTGTAAAAAGGCTCGAAAGCTTTTTGCTGCAGCTCGCTGGCGATGCCGACGCCGTTATCGCGATACAGCAGTTGCAGCTGGCCAGCGCCGGTGTACTGGCTGGCAATCTCGACCTGCCCGCTCTGGCCGGGCATAAAGGCGTGGCGCAATGAATTCTCGATCAGCTGCGCCACGATCAGCTCGAGTACCGCACGATAACTCAGGATGTGCAGATTCTCATCAAGCTGGTTGTGAAAGCGGATCAGGCTGGCATCGCTGCGCGCGGCATAGCGCGCAATCATGTCGTCAACCAAGGATTTAAGGCCAAGCCGCGCAGCCAGCATGGCATCATCGTCGGCTGCCAGCTGGCGCAAATCGCGGATCATATCGCTGGCGCGATGCGCATTGCGCTGGATAATTTCGGCAATCGTGTGGCCTTCGGCCAGAAACTGCTCCAGCTGCGATTTTTTAACCGCACCCGCATTAAGCAGCTGGCTGATTTCTGTGCTTTTCTCGCTGAAAGTACTGGCTGCCGTCAGCACGCTGCCCAGCGGGGTATTGAGTTTATGCGCAAAGCCGGCGACCAGATAACCCAGTGCGGCGAGCTTTTCGGCCTGCACCAGTTTCTGGCTGGCTTGCTGCAAAGCCTGACTGCGCTCGGTCACGCGCTGCTCGAGCACTTCATTCTGATCTTGCAGCTGCTGATTAAGCTGGGCAATTTCTTGCTGATAAAGCCGCTGCTGATGCTGCGCCAGCGCCCGGCCAGCCAGCAAACCCAGCTGAGCCGCATGCTGCAATTCATTGCGTTGCCAGTTGCGCTGCTTATCAAGGTGCTCGAAAGCCAGCACGGCAACGCAGCAGTCATTCAGGCGTACCGGCACCAGAATCAGCGCGCTGATGGCCTGCTCCTGCAAACTCAACTCGCTCCATTGCCAGGTATACACATGCTGTGCTGCCGAATGCGCCACGACCATTTCGCCGGATTCAAGGTAACTCAGCAGCAGATCCAGCTTGCTGCGCGGCAAATCAGGCCCGGGCGGCAGCGATAAACCATCCTGACTCACCCTCATCTGACATTGCAAAGTCTGCCGATCCGCCGACCATTGCCAGAAGCTGGCCTGCACGACATTGAGCACCTTGCAAGCGGTATGGCACAGCAAATGACTCAAGAAGGGTAAATCGCCCTGCTCGAGCCGGGCATCGTTAGCCAGATCGAGCAGAATCTGATCGGCGTTTTGCGATAAACCGGCAATCTGGGCAATCTGGGCAATCTGCTGCAAAGGATCGCGCTGCAAGGACTGATTGATTAGCCGCTCCAGCTGTTGCGCTTGCCGCTGCATTTGCAGCGCAGTCGCAAAATCCTCCAGCGCCTCACAGACTTCAGCCAGCAGATACAGCAGCTTCATCCTGACGTGCGAAGCGCCAGCTTGTCTGGCCACCTCCAGCCCCTGATGGACTTGCTGCAATGCTTCTTTAGGTCGCCCCATGCGCAGCAGACATTCGGTACGCAACAATAAGGTTTGCGCCAATGCCCAGCGATAACCGGTACGCTCAGCGATCACGCGCGCGGCGTCGAGCGAGGTCATCGCCAGCGAAAAGACCTGTTTGGCAACATACAACTCGCCAATGCGCATCAATACTTCGGCCTCATCGTCGGCGTGTTTGAGTTCGCGAGCGGTATCGAGTGCAAAATTGAACGCAGCCAGCGCTTCAGCACTACGGCGCAGCTTGTGCAGATTCACGCCCAGATTGATATTGGCTTGCAGCAGCAGCCAGCGATCATCGAGCCGGGAACAACAGTCTATCGCTTCCTGATGCAGGCGAACCGCCGAAGCCGAATCACCGAGCGCATCATAAATCTGCCCCAGCCCCATTTTGGCCTTTGCCCAGCACACATATTGCTGCGACAACTCGGCGGCCTCCAGGCATCTCGCCCAGGTTTGCATCGCTTCCTGATAGCGCGCGCTGGAATACAAGGCTCGCGCGATCAGATTGAGCAGGCGGGCTTCTGCGGCAAATAAATGATGACCCTGAGCCATTTGCAGCGCTTCGTACTGCAGGTCAAGCAGGCTGTCGCCATAGCCGATTTGCGAGAGCAACTCGACTGCAGTAATAAAACCCACTGCATCACGTTCAGCGCGGGTTTGCGCCAGCAACTGATCGAGCGACTGTTGAGCCAGCGCGCGCTCGTTATGCAAGCGGGATTCGATTTGCGCCACCAGCTGGGCAAATTGCGGAGTCGAACTAAAGGGTTGCTGCATCGCTAACATGCTGAAAGCACACTCGGGTCAATGGCTTCCAGTGTAGCCTTTGACCTGCCGTTTGCTAGTGCCCACCCTGCGCAACGCCGGCCACAATCAAACCAAGGCGCAAAGAAATAGATGGGTATACGCGTAAAGAGCATATTAATATTGGCGCCCAAGGATATACCCATACTATCGCTTAAAGAGCAAAGTCATCCCGTCGCCAGTCGGCAGAATGCAATGCTCGACGCGCGCGTCGTCGCGTAGCTGACGGTTAAATTCGTGCAGAATCGCGACGCTGCGCGGGTGGCCGACTTCGGGTTTGGCGACGCGACCATTGAGAAACATATTGTCCAGAATAATCAGCCCGCGCGGCCGCACCAGTTGCAGTGCGTATTCGTAGTAATTCGGGTAATTGGGCTTGTCGGCGTCGATCAGCATGCAATCAAAAGTACCGGCAGCGCCCTCTTCGAGCAAACGGGGTAAAGTTTCTACCGCGCGACCAAGGTGCAGGGTCGTTTGCTGAGCTACCCCGGCTTTTTGCCACCATTGTTCGGCCTGCGTGGTGAATTCTTCACAAATATCGCAAGCAACGACCTGGCCATCCTCACCCATCGCAATGGCAGCAGCAATCGAGCTATAGCCGAGAAAAGTGCCGACTTCGATATAGCGTTTGGCGCCAATCAGCCGTAGCAGCCAGATCAGCAAAGCGCCCTGCTCGGGTGCGAGCGACATTTTGGCGACGCGGTGCCCGACCGTGGCTTCGCGCAGCTCGCGCAGAATATCGGGCTCGCGCAAGGCCGTATTCAGAAAATAATCGCGTAGCGGCTCGGAAAGGGGGAGGGTCTGGACGGTCATGAGATGCGGTAACGACAAAAAAGCAATTATACCGCATTGTTTCTACCCCCTGCCCGGTGGGCAGAGGGGCAAGGTTCAATCAGTTATTGAGTTGCTGCAATAAATCGCGCAATTGCTCTTCATCATCGGCCTTGAGCATTTTGCTGACCACCGGTTTGATCTTGCCCATTTCGGCGGTCAATAATTGTTGCTTCACCTTGAGCAACTGGATAGGCAGCATCGAGAAACGCCGCAGACCCAGACCCAGCAACAGCCGAGTCAGCGTCGGATCACCGGCCATTTCACCACACATCGATACCGGTTTGCCGAGTTTGTCGGCGGTGCTGATGATGTGCTTCAGAAAATGCAGTACGCCCGGATTGAGCGGGTCGTACAAATGACTGACCGCGTCATCGTTGCGGTCAACCGCCAACGAATACTGGATCAGATCATTGGTGCCAATCGAAATGAAATCGAGGTGTTTCAAAAAGACGCCGACTGCCATCGCAGCCGCAGGCACTTCGATCATACCGCCCAGCTCGATGTTTTCGTCAAAGGCAATGTCTTCGCTCCGCAATTGCGTCTTGATGTCTTCCAGATGCGCGCGGGTTTGCTTGACTTCGCTGAGCGCCGACAGCATCGGGATCAACAGCTTGATTTTGCCAAAGGCCGACGCGCGCAATAGCGCTCGCAATTGCGTGCGGAACATTTGCGGCTCGGCCATGCACAGCCGGATACCGGTCAGCCCCAGCGCCGGATTGGGCGCTTCGCGTTCGAGCTGCCATGACGGAATTTTGTCTTTACCCAGGTCGATGGTACGAATCACGACCGGCTTGCCTTGCATCGCCAGCGCGACTTCACGATACGCTTCGAACTGCTCGTCTTCGGTTGGCAGATCGTTTTCTTTCAGGAACAAAAACTCGGAGCGGAACAGACCGACGCCGCTGGTATTGTTTTCGAGTGCGAGTTCACAATCTTCGGGCAGCTCGATATTCGCGCTCAAATCGATGGTCGTACCATCAAGCGTGACGGCAGCCTGCGTACGAATATCCTGCAGTTTGGCTTGCTTGATCAGCCATTCGCCCTGACGCTGCTGATATTCGTTCAAAATCGCCGGATCAGGGTCGACAATCACACAACCCTTGATGCCGTCGACGATGATGAGTTCGCCTTCACGAATGATATCCCGCGCATTGCGCAAGGCCAGCACCGAGGGCAAATCCAGACTGCGCGCCAGAATCGCCGTATGCGAAGTCAATCCACCGACGTCGGTGATGAAGGCTCTATAGCTGGTGTCTTTGAACAACACCATGTCGGCTGGCGACAGATCATGCGCGACCAGAATGCAGTCGTCGCCATCGCATTGTGGCGCATGCGCGCCGTGTTCGTGCCCGGCCAGCGCCTTGAAAATCCGCTCGGTAACCTGAATGACGTCGGTGCGTCGTTCGCGCAGATATTCTTCTTCGATTTCGTCAAATTGTGCGAGCAAGACATCAAGTTGCTGTTTGACGGCCCATTCGGCATTGCAACGCTGCGTTTCGATAATATGACGCGGGTCTTTCGAGAGCGTGTGATCGTTGAGCAGCATAATGTGCAAGCTAAGGAAAGCGCCCAGCTCGGCAGGTGCATTATCGGGAATGCTGCCCCAGAGCATTTCCAGCTCCTTGCGGGTATTGCGAATGGCGTCGTCAAAGCGCAGCAATTCGGCAGCCAGGCCGTCAGCAGGAATCTGGTAATGCAGGATTTCAATGTCGGCATGCGATACCAAATGAGCATGACCAATGGCAATACCACCGCCAACCCCTAAACCATGCAGGCTAATACTCATCCATTACCCTCCTGATGCTCGCGTGAACGATCACACGGTGATGTCGCCAGCTCTATCGGCCGCGATCATTGTATTCAAATGGCTTATTCACCTTCGCCAAACTTGTCCGCCACCAGCGCAATCAAGGCTTCCAGTGCCGCATTTTCATCCGGGGCATTGCTGGTATCGATGATGATTTTGCTGCCTTTGCCGGCGGCCAGCATCATCACGCCCATGATCGATTTGGCATTCACGCGCTTCTGGTTGCGACTCACCCAGACTTCACACTGAAACTGGCTGGCCAGCTGGGTAAATTTGCTCGATGCCCGGGCGTGCAAGCCCAGTTTATTGACGATTTCTACTTCTTGCTGCGGCATTATTCTTTTTCCTGATTACGACTGATTGCTGGGTAACATGTACAAGACGCCTTCAAGTCCACCGGTAATCGCCTTGCTCACTGCCAGCTCCAGCGATTGATGGCTGTACGACAAGGCGCGCACCAGCATCGGCAGATTTACACCCGCGATGGCTTCGATTTTGCCCGCCTGGATCAGGCGATTGGCGACATTCGATGGTGTACCGCCATAAATGTCGGTCAACAGCAGCACGCCCGAACCATCGTCGAGTTCGTCAATCAATGCCTGCGCCCGACGCAACACTTCATCGGGATCGTCCGCCTTGCTCACGGCCAACTGACCCAGATTGGGCAAAGGGCGTCCCATGATGTGCTGTGCACATGTCATCAAAGCTTCGCCCATCGAATAATGGGTCACTATGATTATGCCTACCATGCCTGAGTCATTCCTTTTCTTACCCTTGAATCTACTGACACATCATATAACAGCTTGTCATTATTTAGTCAGTAGCAAAAATGCGAACCCCTGTTGCTGCAACAGTCAGAACCCAGCTTTGAGTCAGCGCAGACGGTAAATATGCGCCGGTTTTTTTAGCCATTTGATTCTGGCCTGCAAACTGGCCGAGAGATAAGCGTCACCCTTGCCATCAATAATCAGCGCATCGCTGATTCCGAAACGCTGCGCGTACATCCAGCTCTTGGCAAGCCCGCCGATGAACATCGGCTTGGTCGCGACATCAGAAATCGTCCCGGCGTTCTGGCTCGGCGGTGCGATTACGCTGACTGCCTGTATGCCCTGCGCCGGCTGGCCGCTGCGCGGATCGATTAGATGGCTATAGCGTTTGCCATTGAGCATGAAATACCGTTGGTAATCGCCCGAAGTGCCAATCGCTTCGCCACTTTTGAGCGCAATCGTTGCCATCGCTTCAGGCTGGCGCGGGTGTTGCAGCCCGACCGTCCACGGTTCCTGATCTTTTTTGCCCAGCGCCAGCACATTGCCGCCAATATTGATCAGCGCATTGAGCACCCGCTGCTGGCGCAGGTATTTAGCCGAATGATCAAGTGCCCAGCCTTTGGCAAAGCCGCCCAGATCAATTTCAACAGCAGGGTTATTACTGCTGATGCTGGTTTGGTCAAACTGCAAATGATCCAAGCTCGCTTGCGCTGCCAGCAGATCCGTTATTTTTTGCGCATCGGGCGTAACGGGCGCAAAGCTGTCGTTATGAAAGCCCCAGAGACTGACCAGCGCGCCGACCGCCGGATTAAACAACTGATCGCTGCGACGGGCATAATTTTGCGCCGCAGTCAGCATGCCGATCAGCTCGATATCGGCGTCAAACGCTTCGCCCTTTTGGATCGCAGCATTGAGCCGCGTGATTTCCGATGGCTGCCAGGCGTGCAGCTTGCGATGCAAGCGATCCAGCTCGGCCAAGACTGCACCAGCATGTTTGGCAGCAACCGCTTCATCGAGGCCATAAATACTGATTTGCACCCGCGTGCCAAAGACGTAGCTTTCCTGCTGGTACAGCTCGTTTTTGCCACAGGCCGTCAGTAAAAAAACCGTCGCCAGCAACAGGGCACGGCTGAGTGTCTTGCTGCAAAAACCCTTCAACACAGAGACACAGAGGCGCAGAGAAAAGCCAATGAAAGTTCGTTCAGCGCTCATTTCCCCCCGGCCTTGCACATTGCGGTTTGTTTTTTCGCTGCGGCTCAGCGCCGGATTTTTAGTCTTGAACGCCGACCTTTCCTTCTCTTTCAAACGCATTTCCTTTCGATCGCATCGATGAATAATCCCGCGACATTAATCCCCGATTGCGCGGTGATTTCCTGAAAGCACGTCGGGCTAGTGACGTTGACTTCGGTCAGATTGTCGCCAATCACGTCAAGGCCAACGAGCAGCAGACCTTGCGCTGCCAGTTGCGGGCCGAGCGCTTCGGCGATTTCGCGGTCACGCGCAGTCAGTGGTCGTGCGACCCCCGAGCCACCCGCAGCCAGATTACCTCGCGTTTCGCCCTGTTGCGGAATTCGTGCCAGACACCAGTCAACCGGCACACCGTCGATCAGCAGAATGCGTTTATCGCCGTCTTTAATGGCAGGCAGATACTTTTGCGCCATCACCGGCTTCTCGCCATTCTGGCTCAGCATCTCGAGTATGCTTCCCAAGTTAGCGTCGTTATTGGTAATGCGGAAGATACCCACCCCACCCATGCCGTCGAGCGGCTTAACGATGACATCGTCGTGCTCGCTCACAAAGGCGCGAAGATCGGCGATACTCTGGCTGACCATTGTCGGCGCAATAAATTGTTCAAACTGGAAAATCGCCAGTTTTTCATTGAAATCGCGTAGCGCCTGACCGCGATTAAAAACGCGCGCACCTTGCGCTTCGGCCAGGCTGAACAGCTGCGTCGCATACAGATATTGCTGATCGAAAGGCGGATCCTTGCGCATGATCACCGCATCGACATCGCGCAAGGCGATGATTTCCTCGCCAACGATGCGATACCAGTCATGGCCGGACTGGGTGTCGGTCAGGACGACGACTTGCGCTTGAGCCTCAACGATGCCGTTTTTCAACCGTAAATCGCTGCTCAGACACGCCAGAATCTGATGCCCACGGCTTGCCGCCTCACGCATCATCGCATAGGTCGAGTCTTTATAAATCTTGAAGCCCGCCAGCGGGTCGGCAACGACCAGAATGCGCATCGGAAATCCTTTATTCGGAAATTTTCAGTAAAACGACACCCGCGATGATCAGCGCTGCACCGGCAAAACGGCCTGCGCTGAGCACATCACCAAACCACAACACGCCGATGGCAAAAGTGCCTGCCGCACCGATACCGGTCCAGACCGCATAGGCCGTGCCGATGGCAATATGACGTTGCGCCAGCCACAACAATACGCCGCTCAGCCCCATGCAAACAATGGCAAAGCCAATCCACAAAGGTTTGTTCGCAGTGGTTTGCGACAGCTTGAACCCCAACGGCCAGCCTATTTCGAAAACGGCGGCGGCCAGCAGCGCGAGCCAGGCTTGCAACGAAACGCTCATTGAACGGCGTCCTGTTCCAGCTCCAGCGAAGCGGCCAGCAAGGCCAGCCTGGCGACGACGCCATAGGCGTAGAAACGATTCGCTTCGCAATCGGGCGAGCCGTCACAATCGGGCGTCGTCAAAGGCGTGGCAAAAGCCAGCGGCTCAAAATGCATGCCGGGCGCATTCAGGTTTTCATCGATACCGCGGTCGGTGTGAACGCGGTAAAAACCGCCAATCACGAAGCGATCAAGCATATAGACGACCGGCTCAGCAACGCCGTCATCAATGGTTTCAAAAGTCGGCACGCCTTCCTGAACGATGACGTCGTGCACTGCCATGCCTTCTTTGATCACCGACATTTTGTTGCGCTGCTTGCGATTGAGACCAACAAGCTCTGCGCCGGATTTGACGCTCATAATGCCCATGCCGTAAGTGCCGGCATTGGCTTTGACGATGACAAAAGGCGTTTGCGTAATGCCATATTCTGCGTATTTGACCGCGATTTTTGTGATCATTGCGTCAATCGTCGCGGCGAGCTTTTCCTCACCTTCGCGCGCATGAAAATCGAGTCCGTCAACGTGTTCGAAGTAGGGATTGACCAGCCACGGGTCGATATCGATCATTTGTGCAAAATCGGCCACCACACGGTCGTACGCGGCAAAGTGGCCCGTTTTTCTGCGAACTGCCCAGCCGGCATGCAGCGGCGGTAATAGTGTTTGTTCGATGTTTTGCAAAATGGCTGGAATGCCGCCCGACAAGTCGTTATTGAGCAAAACGACGCAAGGGTCGAACTCGCTCAGATCAGTCCCCAGCCCGACGCGGTTACCTTTGCGAATCACCGGTTCTTGCGTCATCTGGCTGCCATCAGGCAGATCAAGCACGGTCGCAGCGGTGATGTCCGGATTGAGCGTACCGATACGCACGACCATACCGGCCTGACGCAGGATTTTGGCCAGAGCAGCGACGTTTTGCAGGTAGAACAGATTGCGCGTGTGGTTTTCCGGAATCAGTAAGATCCGGCGTGCATCCGGACAATAACCTTCCAGCGCCATCATCGCCGCTTGCACCGCGAGCGGGTGAAATTCGGGGTTCAGATTGTTAAACCCGCCGGGAAACAGATTCATATCGACGGGTGCGAGCTTGTAACCGGCGTTGCGCAAATCGACCGAGCCATAAAATGGCGGCGTGTGTTCCTGCCATTGATTGCGGAACCAGTGTTCGATTTCCGGCTGGGCCGCCAGAATTTTGCGTTCAAGTTCAAGCAGAGGGCCGGTAAGGGCTGTAGTCAGATGCGGCACGCTCATGGAAGGCGGCTCCAGCAGAAAATAAGTATCCGGTTAAATATGGCGGCAAGCGAGCCGAATTCAAGACGGGGCAAGGAGACAATATACATCAGCCATGTATATGACTACAGGCAACACATAAATTGAGTGTGATGAATATACCCTTGCTACCCAGGCAGATATTGCCGGATATTGCTCAAATCAATCGCCGGAATATTCCATGATGCGGTATTTTCTTCGTGCAAGGCCTCAAGCTGGCGACCGTAATAAGCCACACCACTGTCATCATTGAGTGCCGCACAGTAACTGGCCGCCTGTGCATTGAGCTTGGTTTCGACATGGCGCAATCCGTCCTGCTGCGCCAGATGGATGCCGCGTTCGACAATTTCGCGCGCCATTTGTGGCGAGCCTTGTAAAAAGCGGATTTCGGCCAGCATGCCCATCAGATTGCATTCAGCCCAGTGCGAAGGCGTTTCCTGCATCGATTCAAGGCACTCTTCGAAATACATTTCAGCGCGTGCCAGCTCATGCTGTTTGAGGTAAATCGTTCCCAGATGCAGCAGTGACTCGGACACATAATGACCAAATTGATGCTCACGACTCAGCTCGGTCGTTTGCTGCAAAATCCGGATTGCTTCGTCAATTTCACCGGCATTAAACAAATCCCAACCCAGACTGAGCAGCGCTTTGACATGAATCAGCGCATCGGGATGCAACTGCAATAATTGCAAGGCAGCACGGTGAAATTCAACCGCCTGAAGATGTTCACTGTAAGCACTACACACATGACCCAAGCCGATCAGCGCCAATACATGGGCTCGACCACAATGGCGCAATTGGCGGCAAACCTCGATGCACTGCTTCCAGTACGCCAGCGATTCGACATACAGACCGCCGCTATAACGATCACGACCCAGCATTTCCAGCACCTGGGTCGACAATTGTTTAAAGTCGTTTTCTTCGCAAATTTGCAAAGCATTAGGCAGCAATTGGCAATCGTCGAGCCGCACGCCCAGTTGATTGCGGATAATCGCCAGAAAAACGCTGGCCTGTACCTGCGTTTGCAAATCCCGACAGGCGATGCTGTCAGCCAGCAACGCTTCCCCTTCGTGCAGCATTTCAGATGGTGCAACGTATAGAAGGCGCTGGATATGCGCAATCCGTTCTGCGGCATTGGGGGCTACGTTGCTATTCATTGACTAAAAACTCGAAATATTTTTGCCCAGCTTAGTTGATCGGCAGCCTTTGCACTAGGCTCTGTTGACGTGTGATTAGTTTTTACGCAAGCCCGCCAACTTGTCGGGGCGCGAAGCCAAGCGAGAAACAGCTTAAGTAATCCGATATGCCCATTTACAACCAGCCTTTGCGCTTGAAAAACCAGTAGGGCGAGATGCCGGATAACACCATCAGCAGCAGCGCAGCAGGATAACCCCAGTTTTCGGATAGCTCGGGCATGTGGGCAAAATTCATCCCGTAAATCGATGCCACCAGCGTCGGCGGCAGGAAAACCACGCTGGCAATCGAGAAGATTTTGATAATCTTATTCTGCGCCAGATTAATCAAACCCATTACCGCGTCCATCAAGAAGTTAATCTTGTCGAACAAAAACGCGCTATGGTTATTCAGCGATTCCAGATCGCGCAAAATCTCGCGCAAATCGTTTTCCTGCGCGGCAGCGAGCTGGCGGCTACGCAATAGGAATGACAGCGCGCGGCGCGTATCCATCAGATCGAGCCGCACTTTACCGTTGATGTCCTCGTGTCCGGCCAGCTCGGCCAGCGCCTGCCCCATCAGCTCGTCGGTCATTTCGGCACTATGATCGAGTACACGGCGGCTCACGCCGTCGAGTTTGGCGTAAATTTCTTCGAGCACGTCGGCGTCGTATTCAACCGCCGCGTCGTAAATCGCCAGTAAAATTTCCTGCGCGCTGGAAACAAAACCGGGCTGCACGCGTGCGCGCAATCTGAATAACCGGAATACCGCCAGTTCTTCCTGGCGAATGGTGAGCAAACGGCCTTCGTTAAGCAAAAACGATACGGTCACGTTGGTGTGCTCGTCTTCCGAATGTGAGAGGAAAAACGAGCTGATGTGCACGCCATTATCGTCAACATAACAACGCGCCGACTCTTCCAGGTCTTTCAGCTCTTCGTCTTCGGGCAGCTCCAGATGAAAAACCCGCTGCACCAATTCACGCTCTTCGTCGCTCGGATCAACCATATCGACCCACAACACTTCGGGACGCAACAAATCTTCCGGCACCAGGGCAGGAACCTGAATCAGACGACCGGCAGAGAGCACAAAGGCATTGAGCATAATTAAGGCCCTGAAAAAACTGGCAAAGCTGCGCGCGGATTATACGGCAGCGGGCGCAAGATGGGGAAAACTCGCGGCCAAGGTGTAAAAGTACATCGCAAAGAGAATCCGCCGTGCGGATAATCAATGCATTCGAACCGTTACCGGGGAGCGTCAAAATGGCCAGCCCACCTATGACTTCCAACACCGACCTATCAGACTCCGTGCAAGGTAATCGCACGAATCGGTTCAGAGGTTTGAGTCTGCTCACTCTGGCTTTTGTCTCTCTGACAATCAGCTTCATTTGCTCAAGAAGCATTTTTCCACAAGTCAATGCGCCATTACTGGCAGAAGCGGCTGGAATCGCGGCAATTCCCTTGATGTTGCTTGCCGTGATCAAACTGGCCAACGATTAAATCACGCCAGACCGGCAAAATCGCCGCACAATGGTGCGACCTTGCCAATGAGCAAGCATTGCGGCATTCGCCCGGCTCGGGTTCTGTTGAGGTTTGCTTGACGATCTGCAGCCAAACATCAACAGAGTCACAACTCCCGCGTACAATTCGCAGCTGAGCACATCGCCCTATCGAGCCGTTCCGATGACCGTAATCAGCCGCAAACCGCAAGAAAGCCTGCAAGAAAGCTTGCAACAAGTGATCCGCCTGCTCGAGCGCCACAAGCTGGTCGAGAATATGGTGCACAAGCAGGAAGGCCCGAAACACGATCTGGTCGAGCAGCTGGTTCACCGGCAAAACCTGACCGAATTGCAAATGAAGCTGGCCGCGCTGCACCCGGCCGATATTGCGCACATTCTGGAAGCCTTGCCACCGGCGGATCGCCTGACGATCTGGGGCTTGGTCGATGCTGAAGACGACGGCGAGATTCTGCTCGAAGTCTCCGACGCGGTGCGCGAATCGCTGCTGGCCGATATGGCGCCGCACGAAATGGTCGCCGCCGCCGGGCAGCTCGATACCGACGAGCTGGCCGATCTGGTGCCCGATCTGCCACAAGCGGTGCAAAGCGAAGTTCTCGGCACGCTGGACGCAGAAGACCGCGCCGAAGTGCAATCGGCAATGTCGTACACCGACGATCAGGTCGGTGCGCTGATGGATTTCGAGATGGTCACCATCCGCGCCGATGTGCGGCTGGAAGTGGTGTTGCGCTATTTGCGTCGCTTTGACGAGCTACCGACGCATACG